>JAFDWM010000042.1 GCA_018268455.1 Actinomycetota bacterium
TCGCGTCCAGCCCCCGCCCACCAGGCGCATAGGGTCCTTTCGTAAGATTCGAAGCATGCCCTCGAGTTCGTCGCGCCCGTCCGCGCCCGCCGATCCCGTCCGGCACCAGGCTGTGCGGCGGATCCGCCGCAACCGGGCGGTGCGCGTGTCCGCGGCCGTCCTGGGCTTCGTGCTCGCCGCAGGCCTCGCCGCCTGCTCGAACGATGCGGTCGCCGATCAGTACCGCAACGGCGACAACAAGGGCTACATCGGCTCCGACGGCATGCGCGTCGAGGAGATCGTGCCCGCCGACCGCGGCAAGCCGGTCTCGTTCGGCGGCGTGCTGGAGGACGGCAAGACCTTCCAGAGCTCGCAGATCGCCGGCGACGTCGCCGTGGTCAACTTCTGGTACGCCGCGTGCGGCCCCTGCCGTGTCGAGGCGAAGGATCTGGAGTCGGTCTCGCAGAAGTTCGACGGCCAGGGCGTCTCGTTCGTGGGCGTGAACACCTACGACCAGGCCGGAACCGCCACCTCGTTCAACGAGAAGTACGGCATCACCTACCCGAGCATCATCGACGTGAACACCGGCGACGCGAAGCTCGCCTTCGCCGAGGTCACCTCGATCCAGGCGACTCCCACCACCCTGGTCCTGGACCGGCAGGGACGAGTCGCCGCGCGCGTGATCGGCCCGATCGGCTCCGCATCGATCCTGGAGGCCATCGTCAAGACCGTGCTGGACGAGAAGGCGTGAACGTCGACGCCATCGTCGGCACGGGCGCACTCTGGGCGGCCGTGCCGATCGCGATGCTCGCGGGCATCCTGTCGTTCCTGTCGCCCTGCGTGCTGCCGCTCGTGCCCGGCTATCTCGGCTTCGTCGGGGGAGCGGTGGGCGGATCCGCCCCGCAGCGCGACGGCACCTCGAAGGCCCCGACCCGGCGGCAGATGGTGCTCGGCGTGCTGCTGTTCATCCTCGGCTTCACGCTCGTGTTCATCCTCATGGCGGTCGTCGGGGGAGCCGCAGGCGTGTTCCTGCTTCGCTGGGGAGATCTGATCACGCGGATCCTCGGCGCCGTCATCGTCGTGATGGGCCTCGTGTTCATCGGCGTGTTCGGCGTCGCGCAGCGCACGATCCGGATGAACGTCTCCGGTCGCGCCGGCCTCATCGGCGCACCCCTGCTGGGCGTCGCCCTCGGCATCGGCTGGAGCCCGTGCCTGAGCCCCACGCTGTCGGCGATCGTGGCCCTCTCGGTCAACGTCGGCGATGTGAGCCGGGCGGTGTGGCTCGGCGTCGCATACTCGCTCGGTCTCGGGATCCCGTTCCTCCTCGTCGCGCTCGGCTTCGGCTGGGCGACGCGATCGGTGACGTTCCTGCGCAGGCACGTGCGCGTGGTCAACATCATCGGCGGCGCGCTGCTCATCGTGCTCGGCCTGCTCATGGTGACCGGCGTCTGGAAGATGATCATGTCGAGCATCGGGGCGGTGGTGGGCAGTGTCGAACTCCCGCTCTGATCAGGCAGTGAAGGACCCCATGCCGGAAGACCCGAAGAAGAAGCCGATGCGCGACGGATCGACGGATCCGCTGCGCCCCAGCGATCACATCGACGGATCCGGCGACGCCGGCATCGAATCGCCGCGGCTCGGCCCGGTGGGCTGGCTGCGCTGGATCTGGCGTCAGCTCACCAGCATGCGCACGGCGATCGTGCTGCTGCTGATCCTCGCGATCGCCGCGATCCCCGGCTCGATCTTCCCGCAGCGGATGGCGGATCCGAACGGCGTCACCCAGTACAAGGTCGAGCACCCCGACCTGTTCCCGATCCTCGACTCGATGCAGCTGTTCGACGTCTACCTGTCGGCCTGGTTCTCGGCGATCTACCTGCTGCTGTTCCTGTCGCTGGTGGGCTGCGTGATCCCGCGCATCAAACACCACCTCAAGGCGCTGCGCTCGCGGCCGCCGCGCACCCCCGTGCGGCTCGGCCGCCTCGACGACCACCGCGAGGCGACCCGCACCGTCACCGCCGGGGAGGCCGACGCGGCGGCGGCGCAGGCCGTGGACATCGCGGAGAAGCAGCTGCGCGCGCTGCGCTACCGGGTCGAGCGCTACGACGACAAGCGCGGCTTCTCGGTGTCGGCCGAGCGCGGCTACGCCCGCGAGACCGGCAACCTGCTCTTCCACCTCGCCCTGCTCGGCGTGCTGGTGTCGGTGGGTGTGGGCGGCAGCTTCGCCTACACCGGCCAGCGCGTGGTCGTGCAGGGCACGAGCTTCGTGAACACGCTGCTCGACTACTCCTCGATGAACCGGGGCCGGTTCGTCTCCGACGACGCACTCGCGCCGTACCGGATGACGCTGGACTCCTTCGACGTCACCTACCAGCCGTTCGTGGAGGGCAGTGCGTCCTCGGGCATGGCCGGCGACTTCTCCGCGAACGTCACGGTCTCGGAGCCCGGGCAGAAGGCGCACGAGGCCGTGGTGCAGGTGAACCACCCGCTCGGCATCGCCGGTGACCGCGTGTATCTGCTCGGCAACGGCTACGCGCCCACCATCACCGTGAAGAACGCCAAGGGTGAGACGGTCTACCACGACTCGGTGCCGTTCCTCCCGCAGAACAGCAGCACGATGATGTCGATGGGCATCGTGAAGGTCACCGACGGGCTGCCCGAGCAGCTGGGCCTGCAGGGCTTCTTCTACCCGACGGCCGGCCAGCTCGCCACCGGTGCGCTGACGTCGGTGTATCCGGCGCTCGTGAACCCTACGCTCACCCTGAACGTGTACGCGGGCGACCTCGGCATCGACGACGGCACACCGCGCTCGGTCTATGTGCTGGACACCACGAACATGACCCAGCTCACCGGTGGCAAGACGGGTGTGAAGTCGATCGAGCTCGCACCCGGCGAGACCACGCAGCTGCCCGACGGCATGGGCACGATCACGTTCGACAACGAGGCGCCGAAGGGCGCGAAGGACTACACCGAGTCCGTCAAGCGGTACGTGTCGCTGCAGATCCACCACGATCCGTCCGAGCGGTGGGTGCTCGGCTTCGCCGCCCTCGCCGTGCTCGGCCTGGTGCTGGCGCTGTTCGTGCCGCGCCGGCGGCTGTGGGTGAAGGCGAGCGTGGTCGACGGCGTCGTGCACCTCGAGTACGCCGGGCTCGCGCGCGGCGAGGATCCGACCCTCGCTGGAGCGGTCGACGAGCTGCGGGCGGGGCACGCCCGGCTGCTCGACGCGGCGGGCGGCACCGTCGCCGTCGCCGAGCAGGCGGATCCAGGCGAGGCGACGGATCCAGCGTCCGATGACAGCGGAACACCGCGGAAGTAGGCTGACAGCATGAACTTCGACTCCCTGTCGATCCTGATGATCTGGACGGCGGTCGCGATCTACGCGGCGGCCTTCATCGCCTACGCCGTCGACCTCGCCCGGCGGTCCCAGGTCTCCGCGGACGCGAAGACCGTGGTCCCCGAGCGCGAGCTCGTGGGTGCGGCCGTCGGCGGCTCGTCGTCGGGCGGGCGCGCAGACGCCGTCGGCGTGACTGGCGCGACGGCGGCCGGATCCGAGGGCCCGAAGCGGTTCGTGATGGCGCGCATCGGCACCGCCCTCACGGTGCTCGGCTTCCTGTTCCACCTCGCAGGCGTCGTGCTGCGCGGCGTCGCGGCGGGGCGTGTGCCGTGGTCGAACATGTACGAGTTCTCGATGACGGGCACGGTGCTCATCATCGCCGTCTACATCGCGGTGAACATCTGGTTCGACTTGAAGTACCTCGGCACGTTCATCGTGGGCCTCGTGGTGGTGCTGCTCGGCGGCGCGGCCACCGGCTTCTACACCGAGGTCGTGCCGCTCGCCGATCCGCTCAAGAGCGTGTGGCTCGTGATCCACGTGTTCGTCGCCTCGCTGGGCACGGCGTTCTTCGCGCTGGCCTTCGCGCTCAGCGTGTTCCAGCTCATGCAGGGGCGGCGCGAGTCGCGGATCGCGGCCGAGATCGCGAAGCCCGGGCCGCGCTTCCTGGCCACGCTGCCGTCGGCAGACCGCCTGGAGAGTCTCGCCTACCGCTTCGCCACCGTGGGGTTCATCCTCTGGACGTTCACCCTCATCGCCGGATCCATCTGGGCCAATGACGCGTGGGGCCGGTACTGGGGCTTCGACACCAAGGAGACCTGGACCTTCATCATCTGGGTGCTCTACGCGGGCTACATCCACGCCCGTGCGACGCGCGGCTGGCGCGGATCCCGCTCCGCGTGGCTGTCGATCGTCGGTTTCGGTGCCGTGATCTTCAACTTCACGATCGTGAACCTGTTCTTCAAGGGCCTGCACGTCTACTCCGGCCTGAGCTGAGCTGAGCTGAGCGCAGCGGCCAGGGCAGGTCAGCGCGTGAACGGCCAGATCAGCGGCACGTAGAACACGGCGATGGCGAAGTACAGCACGCCCAGCGGCAGGCCGAGCCGGGAGTAGTCGCCGAACCGGTAGCCGCCGGGCTCCATGACCATGAGATTCGCCGGGGTCGCGACGGGCGTGAACAGCGACGCCGCGCCCGCGATGGTGAGCGCCATCATGAACGGCAGCACCGACAACTGCATGGCAGAGGCGAGCGCGACGGCGACCGGCGCGACGATCAGCACCGTGGCGGTGTTGCTGATCAGCTGCCCGAGCACGAGCGTGATCGCCACGATCACCGCAAGCCCGGCGTAGGGGCCTGCCCCGCCGAGCCAGGAGCTCAGCGTGTCGGCGATCATCGCGGCGGCTCCCGTGGTCTGGAAGGCGGTGGACATCGGGATCATGCCGGCCACCAGCACGACCGTGGTCCAGGAGATGGCGCGGTAGGCCCGGGTGACGGTGACGACCCTGGTGAGCACGAGAGCGATGGCGGCGAGCATCCCGGCCACCGCGGCCGGGACGATCCCGGTGGCCAGCAGCACGATCATGAGCCCGAGGATCACCGCGGCGCGCTTGGCCCCGGCGCCGAGCGGCACAGACCGGCGCAGCCGCTCCGGCTCGTCGACCACGAGCACCTCGTCGCTGCCCGTCGTGTGCCGATGCAGGTCGTCCCAGGTGCCGTCGAGCAGCAGGGCGTCGCCGGCCCTGAGTTCGGCACCCGCGTCGGGCTCGAGGGTGTCACCGCCGCGTCTGACGCCGAGGACCACCAGGTCGCCGCTCGGGGTGCACATCCCCGGGAACACGTGCAGGCCGATGAGACCGGAGCGCGGCGGCACCACCACCTCGGTCACACCGCGGCCCGCCGACATGAGGGTGCGATCGGGGTCGATCTCGTATTCTGCGCGCAGGGTCGCGGCGAGCTGCTCCAGATCCACCGGCGCCGACGCCGGGGTGCGGTGCGGGAGCAGCTTCGCCCCCAGCAGGACGATGATCGCGAGTGTGCCGGCCAGGAGCGGGAGTCCGGCGAGCGCGAATTCGAAGAAGCCGAAGGCGCGGGCGCCGGAGTCCTGCGCCAGCTCGGACACGATGATGTTCACCGGGGTGCCGGTGAGCGCGAGCATGGATCCGGCATGGGCGGAGAACGCGAGCGGGATCAGCATCTGCGACGGCGTGATCCGCGCGCGGGCCGCGACCACCACGACGAGCGGCAGCAGTGAGGCGACCGACCCGTTGACGCTGATCACCGCGGTCACCAGGGCGACCAGCACGCCGATCGTGAGCAGCAGCGGCACGCGTCTGGTGCCGGCGCGGCTGATCACCTGCTGGCCGGCCCAGGCGACGATCCCGGTCGATTCCAGTGACTCGCTCACCACGAACAGCGAGGCGATGAACAGCACGGTCGGATCGCCGAACCCGGCCAGTGCCTGGGTCAGGTCGAGCACGCCGGTGAGGTAGAGGGCGAGCGAGACGCCGATGGCGATCGCACCGAGGGGAAGCCGGTTCGAGACGAAGGCGACGACGGCCAGCGCCAGGATGACCAGGGTGGTGACGATCGGATCCACGCGTCGAGCCTAGGGGCGGCGCGGATCCGCTCCAACCCCCGGTCCGCGTGTCGGGGTTGCGACGGGGGCTTCCGCACGAGATCATGCGAGGGCGAGTCGTCTGGTCGGCCGGTGGCCGGTGCGACGCCTCGGGATCCGCTCATGGGTAGACGAGAGAGGCGCACGACGTGATTCTGCACCGGGAACCCCCGCCGCTCGCGGTTCACGTCGGCGGGAGCATCTCGTGAGCGCCGCCGACGCCGCGGCGCTCAAGAAGGCGAATCAGTCCAGCGGCTTCCTGAACTGGATCGAGAAGGTCGGCAACAAGGTGCCGGATCCGACGATCATGTTCCTGTACCTGATCGCATTCATCGCGGTGCTGAGCTGGATCCTCAGCTGGATCGGCGTCTCGGTGACCGACCAGGTCGCCACCCCGGTCTCGAACGGCCAGTTCGAGCAGCTGAACGACCAGTTCGGCAGCCATTGGATGATCTACGACACCTCCACGGGCGAGCCCGCGGTGATCCCGAAGTACATCGTGGAGACCCGCACCTTCGCCGTGCAGAACCTTCTCTCGATCGACGGGATCCGGTTCTTCTTCACCTCGTTCGTGGACAACTTCGCCGGCTTCAGCGTGGTCGCGACGGTGCTGATCGCGATGGCGGGCGTCGGCGTCGCCGAGCACGCCGGTCTCATGGGCGCACTGATCCGCCGCGTCGTGAAGGTCGCTCCGCGCCGCTGGCTTGCGGCGATCCTGCTGTTCGTCGGCGTGCTCTCCTCGGTTGCGACCGATGCGGGCTACCTCATCCTGGTTCCGCTGGCCGCCGCCGCATTCCTCACCGTCGGGAGGCATCCGCTCGCGGGCCTCGCCGGTGCGTTCGCCGCCGTGGGAGCGGCGTTCGGCGCGAACATCATCATCACCCCCAGCGACAGCATGCTCACCGAGATCACCAACGGCGTGCTCACGGCCGCGGGCATGGCGCCGGTGCAGGTCACGCACAACCTGTACTTCGGCATCGTCTCGACGTTCCTGCTCACGTTCGTCGCACTGCTGGTGACGATGTTCGTCACCGAGAAGAGACTGGGCACCTATGACCGCGCGGAGATGACGGTCGTCGACGATGCCGACAGCGTCGACCATGATGCAGAGGCGCGCGGGCTGAAGTTCTCCGGGTGGGCGCTGCTGGGCTTCGCGCTGGTGATCCTCGCGCTCACCGTGCCCCCGGGGGCGCCGCTGCGCGCGCCGCAGACCGACGACGTCGCCGGCACCACCCCGTTCATGGCGAGCCTCGTCTTCATCATCTCGCTGGCGTTCCTGGTGTGCGGCGTCGCCTACGGCTACGGGGCCAAGACGCTGCGCGGCGGATCCGCGGCCGTCGGCGCCATCGCGAAGACCTTCGGCTCGCTCGGCGGACTGCTCGTGATGTTCCTGATGATCGCCCAGTTCATCGCGCTGTTCAACTGGACGAACCTGCCCACGGTCGCGGCGATCGCCGCCGCGGAGGCGCTGCAGACAGCACAGGTGCCGGCGATCCTGCTGCTGATCGCGTTCATCGTGGTGATCCTGATCCTGGACTTCATCCTGCCGGGGCTCGTGCCCAAGTGGGTGATCTTCGCCCCGGTCTTCATCCCGATCTTCGCCTCGCTGCACGTCGCGCCGCAGACGCTGCTGGCCGCCTACCGGGTGGGTGACTCCCCGGTGAACGTGCTGACGCCGCTCATGGTGTATCTGCCGTTCATGGTCACCGTGGCGCAGCGGTACAAGAAGGATGCGGGAATCGGCACGATCATCGCGCTGATGATCCCGTACGCCCTGTGGATGCTGGTCTCGTGGGTCGTGCTCTTCGTCGTGTGGTTCCTGCTCGGCATCCCGTGGGGGCCCGGATCCCCCGTGCAGACGTGACGCCTCGCCGACACGGCCCGCGGGCCGCCCGCACGACCCTGACCGCCGGATGAAGGAGCTGAGCTCATGGACCGCAGACCCAACAAGCTGATCCCCGCGGATCTCCCCCCGGTGCCGGGGCTGGACGCGCTGGACGCCGCCGTCGTCGGCACGGGGGAGATCCCCGCCGACGCCGAGGCGGTCGGCGTCGGCGTGCACTCCGACGGTGACGTGCCTGCCGACATCGGCTTCGACCGCGCCGCACTCGACGATGCGGGCTTCACCGCCGCCACCGGCACCACGCTCGTCGTGCCCCGCGTCGAGGCTCCCGACCTGGTGCTGATCGGCCTCGGCCCCCGCGCCGAGGCCGGAATCGGCGAGCTCCGCGATGCGGCCGCCGGATTCGTGAGAGCGGCATCGCGGCGCGCCAGGCTGGGGCTGCGCCTCGACGACCTCGGCGACGTGCCGGCGGCGGGCGCCGTCCGCGCTCTCGCCGAGGGCGCCCTGCTGGCCCGGTACCGCTACACGGCGCTGAACGGATCCTCGACGCACATCCCGCTGGCCGCGTTGACGATCCAGGTTCCCGGCGGCGAAGGATCCGGATCCGCCGTCGCCGACGCGTTCCTGACCGCCAGGCCCGCGGTCGTCGCGCGTGATCTCGCGAACACCCCTCCCGGGCACCTCACCGCGGTGAACATGGGGGAGATCGCGGTCGATCTCGGTGCGCGTTTCGGGTTCGAGGTGGAGCTGTTCGACAAGCAGGCCCTGATCGACCTCGGCTGCGGCGGCCTCCTCGGCGTGAACCAGGGATCCACCGAGGAGCCCCGGATGATCCGGCTGAGCTACACGCCCGAGGGCGCGGCGACCGGGCACCTCGGGCTGGTCGGCAAGGGCATCATGTACGACTCCGGCGGCATCAGCCTGAAGCCCAGCGACCCGATGCACCTGCTGATGAAGATGGACATGGGCGGGGCCGCGGCCGTGCTCGGCGCGTTCACGGCGCTGCGCGACAGCGGCGTGACTGCGCAGGTCACGGGCTGGCTGATGTGCACCGACAACATGCCCTCCGGCACCGCGTACAAGCTCGGCGATGTGCTCACCGCGCGCGGCGGCACCACGGTCGAGGTGAAGAACACCGACGCCGAGGGCCGTCTGGTCATGATGGACGCCATCGTGCTCGCGAACGAGGCCGGCGTCGACGCGATCGTCGACATCGCGACCCTCACGGGAGCGGCCCTGGTCTCGCTCGGACCGGCGACCGCACCGGTGTTCGGCAACGACCAGCACATGGTCGACGCGGTGCGCGACGCGGCCGCCGTCGCGGGGGAGTCGGTCTGGCAGCTGCCGCTCGAGCGCAAGTACCGGCCGCAGCTGGACTCCACGATCGCCGACATCTCGAACCTCGGTGGGCCGTTCGCGGGCGCCACCACGGCTGCGCTCTTCCTCGCGCACTTCGTGGGTGACACCCCCTGGGCGCACCTGGACATCGCGGGCACCATGCAGACGGAGAAGGACGACTCCTGGCGCACGGCCGGGGCGACCGGCTTCGGCGCGCGCACCCTGCTTGAGACCGCGCGCGCGTTCGAGGGGCACACGCAGGCCCCCCTCGCCGAGGCACGCGGATGATCCGACGCCTGCGCAGGAGGAACCTGCTGGTCGCGGGCGCCGCAGCGGCGGGGCTCGCGGCCGCCTTCGCCCTGGCCGGATGCGCCGCCGCGCCCGGCCCGGTCGGCACGTGGGGTTCGTCCGCCGAGGGCAAGCCCCAGCTCGTGCTGGAGGCGAACGGATCGCTCAACGGCACCGACGGCTGCAACCGCCTGACGGGCTCCTGGAGCGAGAAGGGCGGGACGATCACCTTCGGGCAGGTGGCCTCGACGCGGATGGCGTGTGTGGGCGTGGACACCTGGCTCATCGACCTCGCCACGGCGCGGGTCGACGGATCCACGATGCACGTGCACAACGCCGCCGGCAAGGAGATCGGCACCCTTGGGCGCTGAGCCGACGGCGGGCGCCGCGGGCGGCGCGCACGCGTGACCGGGCACGACACCAAGCAGCGCACGCCGGGCGGCACCGGGTGGATCGGGGCCCTCGTGACCTCGGCCGAGGGCGTGTACGGCCTCATCGTGGTGGCCGGGGTGATCGTGGTCAGCAGCGATCTCGGTGACGCCACCACCGCCGACGTCGTGCTGTCGGCAACCGCGACCCTGCTCGTGTTCTTCGCCGCACACGTGTACGCCGCGGTGCTGTCGTGGCTGACCACCGTGCACGACGAGGGACGGGATCTGGGTACCGCCGTGCGACATGGCCTGCGCGATTCGGCGGGCATGCTGCTGGTCGGCGTGCTGCCGGTGCTGGCGCTCTGCCTCGGCATGGTCGGGATCGTGCGCGCCACCGATGCGGTGTGGCTGGCGCTGGGCGTGGACGTGCTGCTGCTCGGACTGCTCGGCTGGTTCATCGCCACGATCCGCACCTCGCAGATCTGGGTCCGGCTCGGCAGCGCCCTGGTCACCGCGGCGTTCGGCGGTGCGCTGATCCTGCTCAAGGCCGCCGTTCACCACTGAGGCATCCATCATGGAGACGATGACCACGCCGACCGACCTCCGCGACCGCCCGCGACCGCCGTCGCGACGCTGGTGGGCGCTCGATCCCGGCGGCGCCGCCCTGGGGCTGTTCGCCGCGATGCTGGCGATGACCCCGTCCCTGCTGCCCCGCTCCGCCATGTTCCAGGGCGTGGTCGCCGCGGTCGCGTTCGCGGTCGGCTACCTGCTCGGCGCGATCGTGTGGGCCGTCCTCCGGCGCCTGCTGCCGGTGCGGATCGGCCCGGCGGTGCGGCGGGGGCTGTGGATCGGCTACGGCGTCGCCTGGCTGGCGGCGGCGGGGGTGCTGTCGGTGCTCGCCACCGGCTGGCAGGACGAGGTGCGCCGGATGGTGGAGATGGCCCCGCTGGACGGGGCGGATCTGGCCGGGTTCGCCGTGGGGTTCCTGCCGCTCACGGTGCTGCTGATCGCGATCGGGCGCGGTGTGCGGAGGATGCACCGGGCGCTGCGGGGGAGGATCGGCGCGCCCGTCGCGGTGCTCCTCTCCGCGAGCGTCGTGCTCGCCGGCGTCGCCGCACTCACGCTCGTCGTCTCGGTCGGCATGGACAGGATCTACCTCGATCGCAACGCCCATCCGTCGGCCGATCTCGTCGAGCCGTCCTCCGCCCATCGCTCGGCCGGGAGCGGATCCGCGATCCGCTGGCAGGACGTGGGGCGCCACGGCGGCGCGTTCCTTGCGGGCGGACCCGACGCGGCGGAGATCGCCGCACTCACCGGGCACCCCGCGAAGGAGCCGATCCGCGTCTACGCCGGGCTGGAGTCGGCGCCGACCGTGCACGAGCGGGCGGCGCTCGCGGTGCGGGAACTCGAGCGCACCGGCGCCTTCGACCGTTCGGTGCTCGTGGTCGCGACGACCACCGGATCCGGCTGGCTCGAGCCGCAGGCGATGGACTCGGTCGAGTACCTGCACGGGGGCGACACCGCGATCGTGGCCCTGCAATACGCGTACACGCCCAGCTGGGTCTCGTTCGTGTTCGATCCGGACGCGCCGGTCGAGGCCGCCCGGGTGCTGTTCGACGCGGTCGAGGCGCACTGGAAGCAGCTTCCGGCGGACCACCGGCCACGGCTGGTCGTGTACGGGCTGAGCCTCGGCGCCCACGGCGGCCAGGCGGTCTTCTCCGACGTCGGTCAGCTGCGTGCGCGCACCGACGGCGCGCTGTTCGTCGGCAGCCCCGCGGGATCGGAGCTGTGGCAGGCGCTGCAGTCGGCGCGCGACGACGGCAGTCCCGCCTGGCAGCCGGTCCTCGACGGCGGACGCGAGGTGCGCTGGATCTCGCGCGAGGGCGATCAGAACCTGCTCCCCGGGCCGTGGGAGCAGCCGCGCGTCCTTTATCTGCAGCATGCGACGGATGCGGTCACGTGGCTCGCCCCCGATCTGATCTGGCGCGCACCGGAATGGCTGGAACCGGGCCAGCGCGGCCCCGACGTCAGCCCCCAGATGCGGTGGATCCCCGTCGTCACCGCCGTGCAGGTCACGATCGACATGCTCGGCGGCGAGGCGGTGCCGGCCCGGCACGGCCACAACTTCGGCGACGTGATGACGACCGGCTGGCGTGAGGTCACCGGGGACGGCGGCCTGGACGATCAGGCGGTCGCCCGCATCGCTGCGAAGATCGCGACCTACGCGCCGATCCAGCCCGTCGAGCCCTGAGGCCGACGCGCACACTCTCGATGCGGGCAGGTGCGGGCCGGGCGGATTGGGATTATCGTCGCGGCATGTGCCGGAACATCCGCTGTCTTCACAACTTCGAGCCGCCGACCAGCGATGACGAGGTGCGCGAGGCCGCGCTCCAGTTCGTGCGCAAGGTGAGCGGATCCACCCGCCCTTCGCGCGCGAACACCCCGGCGTTCGAGCAGGCGATCGACGAGATCGCGCAGGCCACCCGGCGCATGCTCGACCAGCTCGTCACCAGCGCCCCGCCGAAGAACCGCGAGGCCGAGGCGGTGAAGGGGCGGCAGCGGCACGAGAAGCGCATGGAGCGCGAGGTGCGGATCCGCACCGCGTCGGCCGCTCAGGCCGCGGCGAGCACGCGCTTCGCGCTCGTCGTGCGCCGCGCGGCCACCGCGAGGGTGGTGACGATCAGCGCGAGCAGCGCCCACACGACGAGGGCCGCGACGGCGGATCCGACCCCGTCCTCGCCCAGCAGCGCGGTGGCCGCGGGGGAGGTGGGCAGCAGGTTCGCGATCGTCGCGAGCCATCCGGGCAGGGTCGAGATGATTCCCGCCGCCAGCGCCGCGACACCGAGCACCGCGCTCAGCCAGCGCCCGAGACCCCCGAGCGCGGCGACCAGCGCCTGGTTCACGGCGGCGAACGCGACGCCCGCGAGCATCGCCACGCCCGCGAAGCCCCACCAGCGTGAGGCGTCGTACTGCGCGACGATCTCGACCACGACAGCCACGAGCATGCCCTGCGCGGCTCCGATCACAGCGGCCGGGGCGAACCCGCGCAGCGCCAGCGTCGCCGAGGCCCGGCGCGAGGTGAGCGCGCTCGCGGTGAACGGACGCATCACGAGGAACGACACGAGCCCGCCGAACCACAGCACCACCGCCGCCAGCAGCGGCACGGCGGTCGGGCCGAACATGCCACCGGTGGTGTCGGCCTTCACAGGGTTCGCGATCACCTCGGCGAGCGAGGACGACTCGGAGTCGGTGTGCTTCGGCAGCGACGCCGCCGCCTGGTGCAGCCCGGAGGCGAGGCTGCTGGTGCCGGTCGCGAGGGATCCGATGCCGCTGGACAGCTGCGTGGCGCCGTCGGCGAGCTGGGCGGCCCCGGACTGCAGCCCGGTGGCGCCGGTGGCGAGGTTCTCCGCGCCGGTCGCGCTCTGACGCGTGCCGTCGGCGAGCTGGCCCAGGCCCGCGGAGAGCTGGTTGATGCCATCTGCGGCGGTGCGCAGCTGACCGGAGACCTGCGCGGTGGCGGCCGTGTTGAACTGCGACAGCGCCTGCACGGTGCCGTCGGCGTAGCCTGCCGCCACGTAGACGTCCTTCGTGGCATTGCCGAGCTGGGCGGCGGCGGCGCCGGCGCTCGCGGCCGCGGCGCCGACCTTCTGGCAGAACGCGGCGGGGATGGTGGGATCCGTTGCGCACTGCTGGGCGAGCGCACCGAGATCCTGCGCAGACGCTCCTACCGCGCCGGCCGCCGACGCCGTGTTGGCCGCGGCGGTGTCGGCCTTCTCCTTCGCCGTCGCGGCCACCCCGCTCACCTCGGCCGGGACCAGGCCCTGGGCCGCGAGCGCATCCGCGCCCTGGGCGAGTCCCGCCCCGGCCTGGTTCGCCCCGGTCTGGCTGGCGGTGATCCCGTCGGCGATCGCGCCCAGGCCGCTGGAGAGCTGCCCGGCTCCGTCGGACAGCTGGCCCGCGCCGTCGGCGAGCTTGGTGGCGCCGTCCGGGAGCGCCCCCGCCCCGGTCGCGGCGGAGGCCGCGCCCGTGGCGAGCTTGTCGGCGCCGTTCGCGGCCTCGCCGATCTTGTCGCCCAGGGTGCCGAAGCCGACGAGCACGTTCTTCAGCGTGCTCTGCGAGATCTCGGATCCCATGGTCGATGCCGCGACGTTCGCGATCTGGTTCGCGATCAGTCCATCCGCGGCACGCGCCTGCGTGGCCGTGGTGACCGAGATGGTCGCCTGCTTCGCGGGCTTCGCGGGATCCTGCACCGCCGTGCCACCGGACACCGCTGCGGCGGAGAAGCCCTCGGGGATGCGCACAACAGCCTGGTAGGTGCCGTTCTTGAGGCCCGCCGCCGCGTCCTTCTCGTTCGAGATGACCCAGGTGAGGTTCTCGTCCTTCTCGCCGGTGCCGTCCACGAGGCCCGCCGCGAGCTGGCGCCCGAGCGGCGCGAGCTGGCCGTTGACCGTGACCGGCTTGTCGTCGTTCACGATCGCCGCAGTCATCGTGTCGAGCCGCTGAGTCGGGTCCTGCAGGGCGGCGACGAGCACGCCGCCGAGGACCGCGGGGAGCACGAGCACGCCGATCAGGGTCAGGATCGTCACCGGCTTGTGCGAGCGGGCGCGCTCGATCAGCGCGGACAGGCGGTTGTTCACGCCGTCACCTCTTCTTCGTTCACGGTCGGGTGTTCGTCAGCCGGTTCGGTGACGGTCTCGGTCGCGCGGAACGCGACGTCGTCCACCGACCTGAGCGCGACGTGCGCCCAGCCGGCGTCGGCGAGCAGGCGCTCGGCGACGTCGGGGTCGCCGGCGGTCGCGAGCACCGCGAGTCCGGTGCGGGACGCGGTGTCGCGCAGCATCGCGGCGGCCTGCTCGGCCTGCGCGAGCGTGAACCGGTCGAGCCCGTCGATCACGACGAGCGAGGTGCGACCGCGCAGGGCCTCGCGCAGGGCGCGCAGCGGATCCGTGCCCTCCGGCCCGCCCGCGGCGACGAGCACGCTGCCGACATGCGCGCGCACCCAGGCGGCGCGGCCCGGCAGCAGATGGCCGGCGACACGCAGGCGTCCCTCGGACGGCACCCGCCCGGCCACCGCGAGAGCCACGGCCCGGCGCGACGCGGCGTCGGATCCGGTCAGCACCAGGGCGCCTCCGGCCGGCACCCGCAGGTCGATGCCGGCCACGGCGCCGGGAACGGACA
The DNA here is from genome assembly GCA_018268455.1 of Actinomycetota bacterium. GTDB lineage: Bacteria > Actinomycetota > Actinomycetes > Actinomycetales > Microbacteriaceae > Microbacterium. The sequence continues at coordinate 14,941 of JAFDWM010000042.1, forward strand.
GCGCGTCGGCGGCGACCACCGCGTCGTCGCCCGGCCAGTCGGCCAGGCGTCGCTCGCGTTCGACCGCCTCGCCCTCGATGTCGACGCTCGGCAGGATCCGCTCGAGCCACGCCGGGATCGCCCAGGCGCGCTCGCCGAGGATCGCCATGAGCGCGGGGATCAGCGTCATCCGCACCAGGAAGGCGTCGAACACGATGCCCGCGGCGAGGCCGAGGGCGATCGGCTTGAGCGACGAGTCGCCCTCCGGCACGAACGCCACGAACACGGCGAACATGATGAGCCCGGCCGCGGTGACGACCTTGGCGGATCCGGTGAACCCACTGCGCACGGCGCGCAGCGCCGCGGCGCGGCGCTCGGCGCGATCCGGGCTGCGCGACCCGGCGTCGTGCACGAAGTCCTCGCGCATGCGCGAGACGAGGAACACCTGATAGTCCATCGCGAGGCCGAACAGCACGCCCATGAGGATGATCGGCATGAAGCTGATGATCGGACCGGTGCGGGCGACGTGCAGGACGTCGGCGAACCAGCCCCACTCGAACACGGCCGAGACCACGCCGAACGCGGCGACGATCGAGAGCAGATAGCCGAGGGCGGCGGTGATCGGCACCCAGATCGAGCGGAACACGATCGTCAGCAGCACGAGCGAGAGGCCGATCACGAAGATGCCGAACGGCAGCAGAGCCGCGCCCAGCTGGTCGGAGATGTCGATGGCGACCGCGGTGAACCCGGTCACCTTGATGTCGATGCCGAACTCCTTCAGCCACTCGTCGTGATGCGAGCGCAGCTCCCGCACGAGATCGGCGGTGGCGGGGGCGTCGGGCGCGGTCGTCGGGACCACCTGCACGATGCCGGTGTCGGCGGTCTGGTTCGGGGTGGCCAGGGCGATCTCCGCCACGCCGGGCAGCTTCGCCACCGCATCGCCGAGCCGGTTCATCAGCCCGACCGGATCCGTCGACGTCACGATCGTGCCGGTGAGGATGAGCGGGCCGTTGAATCCGGGACCGAAGTGCTCGGCCGTGAGGTCGAAGTTCTGCCGTGCCTCGGACGCCTTCGGCTGCACGCCGGAGTTCGGCAGCGCGAGCGTGAGCTGCGCGGCGGGGACGGCCACGACGCCGAGGCCGATGACGACCGCGAGCGCGACGAGCACGGGGTGCCGGGTGACCCCGCCCACCCAGCGCTCGGAGAAGCGGCGGCGCGGAGTGGGATCGGTGCCGGCCTCGGCCTTGCGCGGGCGCCGCGGCTTCGCCGGCCGGCCGACGACCCGGTGCTTCAGGAACCCGAGGATCGCGGGGGTGAGGGTCACCGCGATGAGCACGGCGATCATCACCGCCCCGGCGGCGGCGATGCCCATCGTGGTCAGGAACGGGATCCCGGCGAAGCCGAGGCCGATGAGCGCGATGAGCACGGTGACGCCGGCGAACACGACGGCGGATCCGGCCGTGCCAGTGGCGCGCGCGGCGGACTCCTCCGGATCCACCCCCGCTCTCACCTGGTCCTGATGCCTCGCCGTGATGAACAGGGCGTAGTCGATGCCGACAGCCAGCCCCAGCATGAGTGCGAGCAGGGGAGTGGTGGAGGAGACCGACGCGAACGCGGTGGCGCCGAAGATCGCCGCGATCGACACGCCCACGCCGAGCAGCGCGGTGAGCAGCGGCATGCCGGCGACGAGGAAGGAGCGGAACGTGACGATGAGCACGAGCAGGGCGATGAGCACGCCGACGCCCTCGGTGAGCGAGACGGCGGGAATCGACATCGAGAACAGGTCGCCGCCGATCACGGCGCGTGCCTCACTCGGCAGTTCGGTCTGCAGGTCGCTCACCGCGGTGCGCAGCTCGTCCTTGGTCGCGGCCGAGACCGAGGACGCCTGGCCGTCGAACTGCAGGCGCACGATCGCGGCGGAGTGGTTGTCGCTCACCATGCCGTTCACGCGTTCGTCGAACGGGCTCGTGGCCGCGAGCACGCCGTCGATCTTCCCGAGGTCTGCGACGGTGCGCTCGATGGGATCCTTGTACGCCGGGCCGGTGACGGAATCGCCGGGGGCGGCCACGACGATGAACTGGGCGCTCGTGCCGCTGACCTCGGGGAAGGTGCGCTCGAGCTGCTCGAGGCCCGCCTGCGACTCGGTGCCGGGGATCGTGAACGCGTTGTCGGTGCCCTTGCCGAGCAGGAGCGCACCGCCGCCCGCGATGCCGAGCACGAGCAGCCAGGCCACGAGCACGCGCCACGGGTGCCGGAACGACCAGCGTCCGAGCGAGGAGAGAAGGGTGGACACGGCAGGTTCCTCCGAGGGAATGCGCGGGCGGGATTCGATACACTTGTGTATTCGATACGTCAATGTATCGTAAATCGATGACGTCGGGCTATTCTGTGCGTGGGATGTGAGTCACGGGCAGAGTCGCCCGCAGGAGGTGCGAGAAGTGACGACCAACACCGCGACCAGGAGCCGGGAGAACACCCGAGCGCGGCTGCTCGAGGCCGCGGCTCTCGTGTTCGCCGAGGAGGGGCTCGACGGTGCGAGCGTCGAGGCGGTGTGCGAGCGTGCGGGCTTCACCCGCGGCGCGTTCTACTCCAACTTCGAGTCGAAGGACCAGCTCTTCCTCGAACTCGCCGGAACCGTGGCCGCGGAGCGGCTGACGGCGGTGCGGGCGCGCGTGGAGGAGCTGAACGCCGCCGGAGCGCTCGCGCAGGACTGCGACGCGACGACTCTCGTGCGGCAGGTGATGGACACCGGCAGCGACGATCGCCTCGGGGTCATGCTGCTCAGCGAGATCCGGCTGCGCGCCCTCCGCGACCAGGCCTGGGGCGCGGCCTACCTCAAGCAGGAGCAGGAGATGGTCGACGGCATCGCCCGGATCATCGATGACATCGTCGCGAGCGGCACGATGTCGCTGCGTGTGGAATCCGGGGTCGCCGCGCGGATGCTCCTCGTCCTCTGGGAGGGCATGACCGTGCGCGGCGCGATGGCGGGGCAGGATGACGCCCAGCTGCGCCGCACCGGCAGCAGCGAGCTCGGCCGGCTGGTGTCGCTCCTGCTCGGCTGAGCCTCTCTTCCTCTCTGCGGTCGCCTTTCGGCCCGGTGGGTGGCCGCTCGCCTCGGCGGTTCTGCCCTGCTCAGTCCCCGGCGGCGGCCAGCAGCGCGTGGCACCGGGTGAGGCGGTCGAGCCACCAGTCGCGGCGATCGGCCGGGGCCTCCAGGCGGGCGAGCGCGGCCGGATCCGGCACGACGCGCTCCGCCGAGACGATCCCGGCCCGCGGGCGCGCGTCGGCCACGTCGTCGGCGAAGAGTGCGGCGGTGCCGAGTCCGCAGTCGTGGTCCAGTTCCGGAAGAGCCGCCGCGAGTGCCGCCCCCAGCGAGAGCCCGACCGCGGTGTCCAGCGCGCTCGAGACGACAACCGGCAGGCCCGCCTCGGCGACGATCCGCAGCGCCCGCTCGAGGCCCCCGAGCGGCTGCGCCTTCACGACCAGCAGATCCGCGGCGCCCGCACGCGCGACGGCGAGGGGATCGGCGGCCTTGCGCACGCTCTCGTCGGCGGCGATCGGGATGTCGAGGTGATGGATCCGCTCCCGCAGCTCGGCGAGCTCGGCGACGCTCGCGCAGGGCTGCTCGGCGTACTCCAGGTCGTACGGCGCGAGGGCGTGGATCGCGCGCTCCGCCTCGTCGACGTTCCAGCCCGCGTTGGCGTCGATCCGCACCCGGCCCTCGGGGCCGAGCTCCGCCCGCACGGCGCGCACCCGGGCCACGTCATCGGCCAGGGACTGCCCGCCCTCGGCGACCTTGACCTTGGCCGTGCGGCAGCCGTCGAAGCGCGCGAGCACGGCCG
>JAFDWM010000043.1 GCA_018268455.1 Actinomycetota bacterium
AGGCGGGCATCCCAGCTCCTCTGTGTCGGGCGGCGTCGTGTTCAGCGTCGCGTTTCGGTGCGCGCGGCGGAAGACCGTAGTCTTCCTAGGAGCGCCGCACCCTCGTTCCGGCGGCGTCCCGCGACGCAGGGATCCTGTCGTCCTGACCAGCACGGAGGCAGCGGATGTCGAACGCCCTGGGCGACTTCCTCCGCGCGCGACGCACCGATGCCCGCCTGCAGGCCGGCCTGCCGCGCGCCGCGGGTCGGCGTCGCACCAGCGGTCTGCGCCGGGAGGAGGTCGCCACCGCCGCCGGCATCAGCGCCGACTACTACACGCGGCTCGAGCAGGGGCGGGAGACCCACCCCAGCGATGCCGTGCTCGACGCCCTCGCGCGCGCGCTGAAGCTGGATCCCGACGCCGCCGACCATCTGCACCGGCTGCGCGACGCGCACCCGGAGGCGCTGCGCACAGAGCCGGCCGCCGCGTCCGTCGACGACGCCGCCCTGGTCGCCCGCATGACCATGCTGGTCGACGCGGTGCGTCCGAATCCGGCGTACGTGCTCGACCGGCTCAGCACCGTGGTCGCGGCGAACCCGGAGGGCCTCGCCCTGCACGAGGGGCTCGCCAACCTGCCGCCCGCCGAGCGCAACACCTGCCGTTCGCTGCTGCTGGATCCGCGTGCCAGGGAGACGTTCGCGGAATGGGAGGAGCTGGCCCGCGGCGCCGTCGCGCACCTGCGCGCGGCGAACGTCGACGATCTGCAGGATCCGCAGCTCACCGCCCTCGTGGCCGAGCTGAGCGCCGCCAGCCCGCTGTTCCGCGACTGGTGGGGCGGGCACCTCGTGCAGCGCCGGCGTGGCGACATCACGCACGTGCGCGCCGCCGACGGCACGGTCACCGCACGCCGCTACGAGGTGCTGCACCTGCCCGAGGACGGCGTGCGCATGACGCTCTGGCTGCCCGCCGTCTGACACCGCCCTTCGGCGCGCCGCCCCCGCGCCCCGCGCCGCCCGCGCCTCGCGCGCCGCCTCGCGCCCCTCGCGTCGACCGCGAGACCGAACCTGTGTCCCGAGACCGACGAAAAGAACCTCGGTCTCGGGACGAGAGTTCGGTTTCGCGGTCACGACGCGGGGCACCGGGAACGCCGGATGCCGAACGCCGAACGCGGCCTCCCGGAGGAGACCGCGTTCGGTGTGCCGGGAGCCCGAGATCGCGGGGCACCCGGCGCGGAGAGTGCGTCAGTACCGCAGGCCGTGCCCGAAGCGGAAGGTCGGATCCTCCGTGTCGAACGCGACATCGGTGCGGCTGGCCGCGACCGCCGCGTCCGAGCGGGGCAGGTCGAACGGCAGCGCGCCCTGCGGTCCCCGCTCGCCGAACAGCACCCGCAGCACGGCTTCGTCCGAGGCGCCGTAGTCCGCGAGCACCGCACGCGCCGACTCCTCGAGGCCGCCGAGCACGGCCGGGCGGTCGAGGTAGATGTCGATCACGGTCGGCACCGCGGCGGCGATCGCCGTGAGGCGTGCATGCTCCTCGGCCGGGAACTCCAGGGATCCCGAGTGGAACAGGTCGCTGAACCCGCCGCGGTCGCGATCCTCGAAGGGCGCCTTGATGCGCAGGATCGCGACGTCGGCCTCCTCCGGGCTCTCGACGACCGTCGCGTAGCCGGCGAGCGCCTCTGCCGCCACGCCCTCGGCGTAGACCTTCACGCCGCGCGTGAGCGGAAGGATCGCGGATCCGCCGTCGGTCGCGGTGTTCGTGAGGAGCGTGAGCGAATCGCTCTGCGCATCCAGGCCCTCGGCGACGAAGTCCGCGCGGCCGACGATCGACTCGGCGGTCTCCTCGTCGACGAACGGGTTCTCGAACAGGCCGAGCCGGAACTTCTCGCGCAGCAGCCGCCGCACTGAGACGTCGAGGCGGGACTCTGCGACCTCGCCGCGCTCGACGAGCGCGAGAAGCTCCTCGGTGCACAGCTCGCCGCCGAACTGGTCGATGCCGGCGTCAAGCGCCTTGACCATGCGCTGCGGCCGGGTGAGGTGCTCGACGCCCCAGGCGCGGGCGGGCATGTCCGCGCCGAACACGACGACGTCGGTGAGCAGGCCCCAGTCGGTGCAGACGATGCCCTCGAAGCCGAGCTCATCACGCAGCAGATCCGTCAGCACGCCCTTGTTGAACCCGAAGCCGACCTCTTCCCAGTCGGTGCCGACGGGCTGGCCGTAGTACGGCATCATCTGGGTGGCACCGGCGCCGATCGCCGCGATGAACGGGCGCAGGTGGTAGTCCCGCGCATCGCCGGGGTAGACCTGCTCCTTGCCCCAGGCGAAGTGCGGATCCTCGCCGTCGAGCTGCGGGCCGCCGCCCGGGAAGTGCTTGACCATCGTCGCGACCGAGTCCGCCCCGAGCTCGGCGCCCTGGAAGCCGCGGATGTAGCCGACCACGAGACGCGACGTGAGATCCGCATCCTCGCCGAAGGTGCCCGCGATCCGCGACCAGCGCGGCTCGGTGGCGAGGTCGATCTGCGGGTGCAGCGCGACGCGCAGTCCGACCGCAAGGTACTCCTGCCGCGCGATGTCGGCGAAGCGCTCCAGGCGCTCCGGGGATCCGAGGGCCGCGAAGCCGAGCGTCTCCGGCCACTGCGAGAACGGACCCGCCATGAGCGAGGTGAGCGGGTTGTCGCTGAACGAGTGCCTCGGATCCGTCGACAGCGTGATCGGGATCCCGAGCGGGGTGTCCAGCGCCATCCGCTGCAGGGCGTTGTGCCAGGCGGCGAACTCGCGGCCGCCGGGCGCAGCGCCGAGCAGGTTGAAGTGACTCATCCGGCGCTTGCGCACCATCGACGAGATCGAGGGAAGACCGAAGGTCGGGTTGCCCTCATCGAGCTCGGCGTAGGCCGCCATGGTGTGGAACAACATCCCGACCTTGTCGGCGAGCTCCATCCGGCCGAGCAGATCCTCGACGCGCTCGTCAATCGGCAGGTCGGCGTCGCGATAAGGCAGCACGGCGTCGTTCACGGTATCCGTCATTTCGATGTTCTCCTCGTTTGCTTGACCGACTCGGCTACTTGACCGACTTGATGAACCAGACGCTGACCGCGCCGAGCACGCTCAGCACGATGCCGATCGGGAAGAGCGCGCCGTAGCCGAAGGCGAGCACGATCGCGCCGGCGACGCCGGGGGCGAAGGTCTGCGGCAGCGTGGCCGCGATGTTGACGACACCGAGGTCCTTGGCGAAGTTCTTCGCCGACGGCAGCACCTGGCTCATCAGGGCAGTGTCGACGGCCTGGAACATACCGAATCCGAAGCCGCTGATCACGGTCATGATCATCCACGACGGGTACGACGGGGAGACCATCGGGAACACCAGGGCGACCGCCATGAGCAGCGAGGATCCGAACACGAAAGGCTTGCGGCGGCCAACCTTGTCGGACAGCGGGCCGGACACCACGGTTGCGACGAGCACACCGACGAGGCTCAGGATGCCGAGCAGCGGGATGACCGTGTACGGATCCTTCACACCGAGGTAGTTCTTCAGGATCAGCAGCTGGAAGCCGGTCACGGCGAAGTAGCCCGTGTACAGCAGCAGACGGCCCGTGAACGCCCAGAAGAAGTCCGGGTGCTTGACCGGGTTCACCCAGAACGTGCGCAGGAACTCACCGAAGCTGAACGGCTCGTTCTGGAAGTTCGTACTGGGGTGGTCGGGGTTCGCGAGCACGAATCCGATCAGCACGACGACGGCGAAGACGGAGAAGATGATGTAGCCGAGGGTGATCGCGTGGGCGAGCTGGGAGCCGATGATCTGGCCGCCCAGCGCACCGAGCATGAGGCCGATGCCGGACAGCGCCGCGAACGTGCCGCGCCGGGCGACCGGAACCCGGTCGGGCAGGATCGCGGAGAGCGGGCCCTGCGCGAAGTTGTAGGCGACCTGGATCAGCGTCCACGCGACGATGATGCCGGCGAGGTTGTTCATGAAGCCGAGCGCGATGAGTGCGAGGCCGCCGACGACCGCGCCGCCGATGATCCACGGTGCACGCCGGCCGAACCTCGACCGCGTCCGGTCGGAGAACTGCCCCGCGGCCGGCTGCGCGATCATGGCACCCAGGGCGCCGATCGTCATCACGAGCGCGATGTTCGCGACCTGGGCCTTCTCATCCGGGAACATCGCGATCAGCTGTGCCTGCAGCAGGATGCCCGGCACCGCGCCCCAGATCACGAAGATCGCGAAGTTCGCGGGGATGATCCACCAGAGCAGCCGCCGCACGCCCTTGAGCGGGGTGGGCGGGTCGTCCTCGCCGGAGGCGGTGGCGACGAACGTGGTCTCCGTGAGGGGCGGACGCAGTCCGGGTGCGTCAGAAGAAGTCGACGGCATTGTCAGTCCTTTGCGGCTGGCGGGATCTGGGTGACCGGACGGGCACTTGATGCGTCCCGGGATCCGGATTCAACGCACGCTAGCAGGAAAACCGGCACAAGTGTAGGTTTTTGCTCGAGCGGTTGCTCGGTCGGCGATCCGGTCCTCGGAGCCATCGCCGGCAACGCACGCCGACCCCTACGATGGGACACCGATGACAACCGAACGCGGATACACCACGGGCCGCGCCCGCCGGGAGCGGATCATCGCGGCCGCGACGGCGCTGTTCGGACGCGTCGGCTACAACAGCGCCACGATGCTGGAGATCGCACAGCTGTGCGAGATCTCCAGGGCGGGCCTCGCGCATCACTTCCCCACCAAGGAATCCCTGATGGAGGCGGTGCTGGAGACGAGAGACCGCGAGGATCGCGAGCGCTTCCGGCGCAACGGCTCGCAGGGGACCGACGGCATCGGGATCCTGCGCGGCATCGTCGACCTGGCCCGGCACAACAGCGAGGTCGGCGGCATCATCGCGCTGTACGCGGTGCTCTCCGCCGAGGCCGCGGATCCTGCGCATCCCGCGCACGACTACTTCGTGCGACGCTACGCGCGGATCCGGTCCGGCACCGCGAAGGCGCTGCGCGACGCCCGCACAGCCGGACACCTCGCGCCGCACGTCGACGAGGAGCGTGCCGCCGCCGAGCTCACCGCGCTCATGGACGGCCTGCAGCTGCAATGGCTTCTCGACCCCTCTTCGGTGGACATGGCCGACTCCGTGCGCCGCCGGATCGAGGAGCTGCTCGTCGTGCCCCTCGAGGCCTGACACCGTGCCCGCGACGGATCCGGGGCGGCGCGGATCGGGGTGGCGCCGATCGGGGTGGCGCCGGGCCCTTAGCCGCGAGAAACCACTTTCCGCGTGAGACCCACGGACTGGGGGTGGGTCTCATGCCGGAAGTGGTTTCTCGCGGAATACGGCGGGCGGGTCCGCGTGGGCGGATCCGGGGGCACCTCAGGAGGCGCCGAGGATGAGGTGCCATGTGCCGCCGGCGACGGCGACCGTGATCGCCACGGCCGGGATGAGCGCGCTCAGCAGCACGAGCGCGGAGTCGGCCCCGGTCCACGGCGCCGTCCGCGCCCAGGTACGCGGCGGGAGGTCGTGCGCGCCGAAGCCGCGCGCCTCCATCGCCGTGGCGAGCGAGGATCCACGCCGCACCGCGAGCACGAACAGCGCGAACGCTATGCCCACGCCGCGGCGGATCCGCCCCTGATCGGCGACGCCGCGCGCGCGCCGCGCGAGGGCGAGTGAGCGCCAGTCCTCCGCGAGCAGCCCGAGCATCCGCATGCCGGCGAGCGCGCCGATCACGAATCGGGCCGGCAGCCGCAGCCGCTGGGCCAGACCGTCGGCGAGGTCGGTCGGATCCACCGTCGCGAACAGCGCCACCGCCGGCAGGCCGATCGCGAGCACGCGCAGCCCCGTGGCGATGGCGAGGGAGACGGATCCCTCCGTGACGTGCACGACGAACCACTCGAACAGCACCGCGCCGCTCGCCTGGCCGTACAGCGCGATGGTCACCGCGCTGAGCGGCGCGGCGATCCAGAGCACGGCCGTGCGCAGCCAGAACTCGCGGGGCCGCAGCCCGGATCCGACCAGCACCGGGATCGACAGCACGAGCGCGGTGAGCGCGGAGAGCGCATCGACAGAAAGGATCAGCGGCAGGCTGATCACGAGCGCGGCGACGAGCTTCGCCAGTGCACTGCGGGTCGCGATCGGGCCGCGGCGCACCACGCGCGCATCGGACAGCGTGAGCGTCATGTGCCCACCTCCAGCCGACGGGCGTCGAGGGCGCGCAGCACGTCCTCGTCGTGCGAGATCGCGATCACCGCGGTGCCCGCGTCGCGCACCTCGGCGATGATCGCGACCAGCTCGGCCCAGGTGCGTGCGTCCTGCCCGAAGGTCGGCTCGTCGAGCACGAGCACGCGCGGCCGGGTGGCGAGCGCCGCGGCCACCGTGAGCCGGCGCTTCTCGCCGCCGGAGAGCGTGTAGGGGTTGGCGGCGGCGAGCGCATCGAGCCGCAGCCGACGCAGCAGCGCGGTGACGCGCGCATCGATCTCGTCGTCCGGCAGGCGCAGTGCGCGCGGTCCGACCGCGAGCTCGTCGCGCACGGTCTTCGCGAGCAGCTGGTGCTCAGGGCTCTGCAGTACGGTGCCGATCCTGGTGAGCAACGCGCGGGACGACCAGCGGATCGGATCCGCCCCACCCGCATCGGCATTCAGAGCGGGGGTCGCCCGCACGCGCCCGGCGTGCGTGGGAATGAGGCCGGCGAGGGTGAGCCCGAGCGTGGACTTACCGGCACCGTTCGGTCCGGTGATGCCGAGCACCTCCCCGGCGTGCAGCGACAGGTCGAAGGGACCGGCCACCGGCACGCCCTTCGCGCGGGCGACCACGACGCCCTCGGCGACGAGCAGCTCTTCGCCGAGGCGGGTGGGGCCGGCCGCACGGGAGTTCGAATCTCCGGGGGTCACGCCCGGATCTGTGGGCGCCACGGGCGCCGCACCGGGCGCCACGGGCGCCGCACCGGCACCCAGATGCGCCTCACCCGGATCCGCCGACGCGGCATCGGAAGCCGGGCGTTCCGTCGCCCGGACAAGCTCGCGTGCCCGCGCCGTCATGTCGACCCCGGGCACCCACACCCCCATCGCGGAGAGCTCGGCGCCGCGGGCCGCGAGCACGCTGCGCGGGTCGCCGTCGGCGAGCACGACGGTCGTGTCGCCCTCGGTGCCGAGCACGATCGCGCGGTCGACGAGGTCGATCCAGGCGTCGATGCGGTGCTCGATGACGACGAGGGTCGCGCCGGTCGCGTCCAGCGCCGCACCCACGGCCCGTCGCACCTCGGCGACGCCGGCCGGATCCAGGTTCGCCGTCGGCTCGTCGAGCAGGATCGCCCCGGGCCGCATCGCGAGTACGCCGGCCAGCGCGAGACGCTGCTTCTGACCGCCCGAGAGCGCCGAGGTCGGACGCTCCCGCGGCAGGTCGAGCCCGACCGCGGTGAGCGCGGCGTCGACGCGGGGCCAGATCTCCGCCGACGGCACACCGAGGTTCTCGCAGCCGAACGCCACGTCGTCGCCGACCCGGGCGAGGATCGTCTGGGTGTCAGGATCCTGAAGCACCATCCCGACCCGGCCGCGCGCGTGCTCGGCAGCGGTCCCGTCGATGAGCAGAGCGCCCTCGGCCTCACCCTCGTCGGCGCCGCCGAGCACGCCGCCGAGCCCCTGGAGCAGCGTCGACTTCCCGGCCCCGGAGGCGCCCAGCAGCAGCACGCGCTCGCCGGGCTCGATGGTCACGGTGGCATCGCGGATCGCCCAACGCCTGCGGGTGGCGTAGCGCCACCCCCAGCCCCGGGCTTCAAGACGAGCGGGTGCGCCGGTGTCGGATGCGCTCACACCCGCGCTGCCGCGGAACGCCCGGAGGCGAAGCGGCTCAGAGCGCCGGTCGCGGCGAGCCCGCGCGTGATCACCCAGCCGCCGGCACCGGCGATGACGGCACCGGAGATCGTCGCCGAGATGAGCGCGATGGTGATGAACAGCGTCCCGGATCCGGGGTAGTAGAGCACGAGGTCGTTGAGGCCGCAGGCGAGGCCGGCGGCCGCACCCGCGAGGATCGCGACCGGCAGGCGCCAGGACGCGTAGAGGAAGACGAGGAACACCAGCTCCGCGCCGAGGCCCTGTGCGAGACCGGAGATGATCGTGGTCGGCCCCCACTGGCTTCCGACGAGCGCCTCGACGGTCGCCGCGACGACCTCGGCGTAGAGCGCGGCACCCGGCTTGCGGATGATGAGCCCGCCGAGCACCCCGGCGATCAGCCACGGCCCGGCGAGCAGCTCCTGCAGACCGGGCAGCAGCGGCGTGAGCAGTGCGCTCGGGCCGACGGACACGACGTCCCAGAGCAGGAAGATCCCCGCCGAGGCGACCGCGACCACGCTCGCGACGACGATGTCGACGACGCGCCAGCGCCACAGCCCCGGACGGCGCAGGCCGCGAGCCTGGACGGTGTCGGCGTTCGTCTCGGACGCGCGAACAGATGTGTGCATCATCAGTACTCCTCCCTGCGCCGGCATGATCCGGATCAGGTTCGACGGTCGAAGCGCGGGTCGCTTCCTCTCAGCCCGGCCTCGCCGGACTCCCGTGGTGATCCGCCTATCTTAGCCGTCGCACGCCCCGCCCGCCCCCTGCCGGTTACGAAGCGGTCCTGACGAATCAGCCAGGATCTGCGGCGCGGTCGGAGCCTCCCGGTACGGTAGACGGGTGACCACCGACGATTTGCCGGGCGACGCTCCCGCCGTTCCCGACACCGTCGTGGATCCGATCGCCGATTCCGGGGCGCCCGAGGCGACGGTCGAGGGCGCGGATCCGGTCGCCGAGACCCGCGATCCGGCGACGGAGGGGGCGGATCCGTCGGAGGGATCCGCGGGGACGAGTGCTCCCAGGACGAGCGATCCCGCGGCGGACGCTTCTGAGGGCACTGCGCCCGAGCCGGCCCGGCCCGAGGCCGCAGCACCCGAAGCCGCTGCGCCCGAGGGGGACCGGCCCGGGGCCGCTGCGCCCGAGGGCACTGCACCCGAGCCGGCCGGTCTGTTCCCGGAGGGGACACCCGCGACCGCATCCACCGAGCCACTGACCGGCGAACTCCTGGCCGGGCAGCTGTTCCCGCCGGCGCCGTCCGCCCACGCCACCACTGGGCCCGAGGCCACCACCACGACCACCCGCGCGGCCGCACGCGCGTCCACGAGCGAGGCGACGGTGACATCGCCCACGCCGGCGGCCGCCCTCACGACCGCGCAGCCCGACGACCCGCGCGCGGCGCTCGCCTGGCTCGCGGCGGACAGCGTGGGTCCGACGCCGCACGACGACCTGCCCGCGCGGTCCCGCGCGCTGCTGGACGACGCACCCCGGCGCAGTCCGTTCCGCCCTGCCGTCATCCTCCCGACGCTCGGAGTGCTGGCGGTCGCCGCCGCCTACGGGGTGACCTGCGCGATCTGGCCGCTCACCGCCGTGCAGCCGACGGCCACCGCGGTCTCGTTTCAGCCCGCCGCGGCACCCGCGGCCGCCGTGAACTGGCCGGTCGACGGCAGCTCCGCGGTCGCGATCGACGGCATCGGCACGATCGCGTCGGCGGACCAGCCCGTGCCCATGGCGAGCATCACCAAGCTCGTCACCGTGCTCGCGGCGCTCGAGAAGCTTCCGCTGCGTCCGGGTGAGCAGGGTCCCTCGTTCGCGTTCACGCAGGCCGACAGCGACGACTATCTCGACTACCTCGCCCAGGACCAGTCATCGCTGGATGTGCCCGTGGGCGGATCCCTCACCGAGTACCAGCTGCTGCAAGGGATCCTGCTCGGCTCTGCGAACAACTACGCCGACCGCCTCGCCCGCGAGGTGTGGGGAACCGACGACGAGTACGCAGCCGCCGCTAATCAGTGGCTGCGGCAGCACGACCTGGGCGCGATCACGGTCGTCACGCCGTCCGGGTTCGACTTCGGCAATGTGGCCACGCCGCGTGCGCTGATCCAGCTCGCTCAGATCGCGGAGCGCAATCCGGTGATCGCCGAGATCGTGAAGATGAAGTCCGTGGACCTTCCGGGTGCCGGTACCGTGCACAACACCAATGGGCTCATCAACGACGCCGGCATCATAGGCATCAAGACCGGCACGATCGGCGACGGCGACCAGACGAAGTACAACCTGCTCTCCGCGAAGGACATCGACGACGATGGCACCGCCGTGCGGATCTACGTCGCGGCGCTCGGCCAGCCCAGCGACGAGGGTCGCGTCGGCGCATCGCGCACGCTCTACGCCGACGTCGAGGCCGCTCTGAAGGCGCAGCCGCAGACCGTCGAGAAGGGCACGACGCTCGGCACGGTCGACACCGCCTGGGGCGCGACGACGCAGGTCGTCGCCGAGGAGTCCGGCCGGGTGACGCTGTGGAACGACGCCTCCGCGGTGGCGGTGACCAAATTCTCGATCGGCACGAAATGGACCGCCGGCGAGAAGGCGGGCACGCTCAAGCTCAAGGGCCCGCTGGATGCGACCGAGGTGCCCCTCGAGCTGCGCACGACCATCGAGGGCCCCAGCCTGTGGTGGCGGCTCACCCACCCGCTGGTGCTGTTCGGGCTGACGAAGTAGCCCGCGGATCCGCCCGGGCGCACCCGGATCCGCCCGCCGGCCACGCGCCGATCAACCCAACTTCGGAGCTGAGACACGACACGCCGCAGCCACATCGGCCTCCCCCGGCGTGTCGCCGACGAACTCCGAAGTTGGGTCCGACCCGCGGGCCGACTCTGACGCGAGGCCCGGCCAAGACGCGAGGGCCGGGCACCCGGACGCGCCGGCCCGGACGCGAGGGCCTGAACGAGGCGAGGCCAGACCTCGCCGGCGACGCGGAAGCGCCGCCGCCCCGGGGGACGACGGCGCTTCGCGGACGGATCCGGATCCGGTTCAGGCCCGGTCGTGAGGACCCGGTTCAGGCCCGGTCCGGATCAGGTTCAGGCCCGGTGATCCGGTTCAGACCCGGTCGTCGGGATCCTCACCGAAGGGACGCTCCGCGACCTCGACGACGCGCTCGGCCACGGCGACCGGGGCGGTGCCGGAGCCGATGACCGCTGCGGCGCCCGCATCGACCTCGGAGGTGACCGCGTCGCCCGGCACCACGACGGCACCGGTGACGAGGGCCTCCTCAGCGTCGGTGTCGCTTGCGGCCTGCTCGAACTGCGACTGGTACAGACGCCAGTAGGCGCCCTGCGCCGCGATGAGCTCCTCGTGGTTGCCCTTCTCCACGATGTCGCCGTGCTCCATCACGAGGATGAGGTCGGCGTCGCGGATGGTGGACAGGCGGTGCGCGATCACGAACGACGTGCGGCCGTGCCGCAGCGCCGCCATCGCGTGCTGCAGCAGCAGCTCGGTGCGGGTGTCGACGGCGGACGTCGCCTCGTCCAGGATGAGGATCGACGGCTGCGCGACGAACGCCCGCGCGATCGTGATCAGCTGGCGCTCACCGGCCGAGACGTTCGAGGCGTCCTCGTCGAGCTTCGTCTCGTAGCCTTCTGGGAGCGCGTGCACGAAGCGGTCGACGTACGTCGCCTTGGCCGCCTCGATGACCTCGTCGTCGGTCGCGGTCGAGCGTCCGTAGCGGATGTTCTCCCGGATCGTGCCTGCGAACAGCCACGGATCCTGCAGCACCATGCCTGTGCGGGAGCGCAGGTCGGCCCGCTCCATCTCGGCGATGTCCTGCCCGTCGAGAAGGATCCGTCCGCCGCTGAGCTCGTAGAACCGCATGATGAGGTTCACCAGGGTGGTCTTGCCCGCGCCGGTGGGGCCGACGATCGCGACCGTCTGGCCCGGCTCCACGCGGAACGACAGGTCGGTGATGAGGGGGCGGTCCTCGGTGTACGAGAACGCGACGTGCTCGAACTCGATGACGCCCTTGCCGTCGGTGACGGTGGGTGCGTCGTCGGCATCCGGATCCTGCTCCTCCGCGTCCAGCAACTCGAAGACGCGCTCAGCCGATGCCGTGCCCGACTGCACGACCGCAGCCATGCCGCCCAATTCGCTGAGCGGCTGGGTGAACTGCTGCGAGTACTGGATGAACGCCTGCACGTCGCCGAGGCGGATCTGGCCGCTCGCGACCATGAGACCGCCGAGTACGGCGAGTCCGACGTAGGTCAGGCTGCCGATGAACGTCATCGCCGGCATGATGATGCCGGACAGGAACTGCGCCTTGAACGCGGCTTGGTAGAGCTCCTCGTTCTCGGTCTGGAACTTGTCCAGCGCATCCTGCTCGCGGCCGAACACCTTCACCAGCGCGTGACCGGAGAAGGCCTCCTCGACGCGCGAGTTCAGCCGGCCGACCTTCTTCCACTGGATCCCGAACGCCT
Organism: Actinomycetota bacterium; assembly: GCA_018268455.1. GTDB lineage: Bacteria > Actinomycetota > Actinomycetes > Actinomycetales > Microbacteriaceae > Microbacterium. The sequence goes on from JAFDWM010000043.1 coordinate 12,249, forward strand.
TCTGCGAACGCGGTCCGATGACGCCGAAGATCACGCCCATGAGCGGCAGTGCGACGAGAGCGACCAGCGCGAGCTGCCACGAGATCGAGAACATCATGATCAGCACGCCGATCACGGTGAGCACCGAGGTGAGGGCGCCCGACAGCGACTGCTGCATGGTCTGCGTGATGTTGTCGATGTCGTTCGTGACCCGCGAGATCAGCTCCCCGCGCTGCACCTTGTCGAAGTACGACAGCGGCAGACGGTTGATCTTCGCCTCGACGTCTTCGCGCAGGCGCCACATCGTGCGCACCATGATCACGTTGATGACGTAGCCCTGGATCCAGCTCAGCAGAGCGGATCCGACGTAGATCGCCAGCACGCCCGTGATCACCCAGCGCAGCGCCTCGAAGTCGATCCCGTCGCCGACGGCGAAGTTGCCGAACGCGGCCACCATGTCGGCGAACTGGTTCTGGCCGGCCTGCCGGAGCGTCTCGACCACCTGGCTCTTCGGCATGCCGACGGGGAATCCGGGAGCGCCGTTCTGCCCCTGCGCGAGCGTCTTCGAGATCACACCCTCGTAGATGATGTTGGTCGCGTTGCCGAGCACCTTGGGTGCGGCGACGGCGAGCACGACGCCGAACGCGCCGAGGATCGACACCAGCACGAACCACACGGCGCTGGGCTTGAGCAGCCCGAGCATCCGCTTGAAGCTCGGGCCGAACTGGCTCGCCTTGCCCGGCGCGGGGCCGTCGAACATGCCGCCGCCCTGCTGACGCGCCTTCTCGGCCTGCTCTGCCTCCTCGCGCTCGGCATCGGTCATCTCCACGGTCGTCGTGGATCCGCCGGAGTACTTCGCTTTCCGGGCCTCGATGCGCGCAGCACGCGCGGCCTTCTTGTCCACGACCGGATCGGTCGGCGTGTTCTCGCTCATGCGTCCACCCCCAGCTGCGACTCGACGATCTCCCGGTAGGTGTCACTGGTCTCGAGCAGCTGCTCGTGCGTGCCGACGCCGACCATCGTGCCGCCGTCGAGCACCACGATGCGGTCGGCATCCGTGATGGTCGAGACGCGCTGCGCGACGACGATCTTGGTCACCCGCGGCAGTTCGCGCCACAGTGCCTGGCGGAGCCGGGCGTCGGTGGTGAGGTCGAGCGCCGAGAACGAGTCATCGAACACGAGGATCTGCGGCTGGTGCACGATCGCGCGGGCGATCGCGAGACGCTGCCGCTGACCGCCGGACACGTTGGTGCCGCCCTGCGAGATAGGAGCGTCGAGACCCTTCGGCATCTCGGCGACGAAGTCCTTGCCCTGGGCGATCTCGAGCGCCGCCCACAGCTCCTCGTCCGTCGCGTCCTCCCGGCCGTAGCGCAGGTTGGAGGCGACGGTGCCGCTGAACAGGAACGGACGCTGCGGCACCAGCCCGATGCTCTGCCACAGCGCGTCGACGTCGGCCTCGCGCACATCGGTGCCGCCGACGGCGACCGCACCGCCGGTGACGTCGAACAGGCGCGGGATGAGCGAGACGAGCGTGGTCTTGCCGGATCCGGTGGACCCGATGATCGCGACGGTCTCGCCCGGCTCGGCTCGGAAGCTGATCCCGGTGAGCACGGGAACCTCGGCACCCGGATACGTGAACTCGACGTCCTCGAAGGCGACTGCGCCGGGTGCGGGGAACTCCTTGACGCCGTCGGTCGGACGGGTCATCGACGACTCGGCGTCGAGCACCTGGCCGACGCGCTCGGCCGAGACCGCCGCACGCGGGATCATCATCGCCATGAAGCTGGACATGATGATGCCCATCATGATCTGGCCGATGTACTGCATGAAGGCGAAGATCGTGCCGACCTCGGCGTTTCCGGCGTTGATCTCGACTCCGCCGAACCAGATCACCGCGACGATCGTCACGTTGAGCACCAGCATGAACAGCGGGAACATCAGCACGAACAGCGAGCCGATGTTGCGGCCGAGCAGCATCAGATCGGTGTTGACCTCGCGGAACCGTCGCTCCTCGATGCGCTCGCGCACGAACGCACGGACGACGCGGACGCCGGTCAGCTGCTCGCGCATGATGCTGTTGATGTTGTCGATCTTGCGCTGGTTGGCTCGGAACAGCGGCACCATCCGTCCGATGATCAGCACGGCGATGATCAGCAGCAGCGGCACCGAGACGGCGATCAGCCAGCTGAGCCCCACGTCGGTCTGGATGGCGTAGATGATGCCGCCGATGGCCAGCAGCGGCGCGGTGACGAACATCGTCGCGCCCATCATGGCCAGCATCTGCACCTGCTGCACGTCGTTGGTGTTGCGGGTGATCAGCGAGCCGGCCCCGAACTGCGAGACCTCGCGCTCGGAGAAGCCGCTGACGCGCGCGAACACGTCAGCACGGATGTCGCGGCCGGCCGACATGGCCATGCGCGCCGCGAACAGGGTCGCCAGGATCGAGGCGACGATCTGCCCGAGCGACACCAGCAGCATGAAGCCGCCGCGGCTCCAGATGTAGCTGATGTCGGCTTTAGCGACGCCCTTGTTGATGATGTCGGCGTTGATCTGCGGCAGATTGAGGGATGCCATCACGCCGGCGAACTGCAGCACCACGACGAGGAGCAGCAGCCACCAGTATCTGGCGAGATAGCGGAACAGGATCTTTCCGAGCACAGAAGGACTTCCTTGTGGGAGCGGATTTCCCCCGGCAGCGGGGGTGGGCCGAGAAACGGCCACGAAACACCCTGCCACGAGGGTCGGACATTCACATCCCCCTGGGGGCGGATCCGGTCCCGTCTTCGCTCAGGGCGAAACGATGCCCTGCTCGCGCGGAGATTCGGAGATCAGGGGATCCCGGATCCGGGCCTCCGGGGTGGGATCGCGGCGGATCGCGCGGCGGATCACACGGCGGCAGTCGCCCGTTCGGGAGGAGAACCCGCGCTCGGGAGGAGAGTTCGGCCGGATCCGCCCTCCCCAAGGCGAGAACTCCTCCCGAACCTGCGCGTGCGCAGCACGGGAACCACCGATCTCCCAACCGGCGCCGCACTCGCCTGAGCACGGAGGATCGCACGGCGGCGTGCGCGGCGGCGGTCACCCGTTCGGGAGGAGAACCCGCGCTCGGGAGGAGAGTTCGGCCGGATCCGCCCTCCCGAAGGCGAGAACTCCTCCTGAACCTGCGCGTGCGGAGCACGGGAACCGCCGATCTCACAACCGGTGCCGCACTCGCCGGAGCACAGCGGGGCGGATCCTCAGGCCCAGAGGGGCACCGGCGGCACGTAGTCGCGCACCGCGTCCGTCGCGTCGGGGGCCAGGTCGGCGAGGGTCTGCGGATCCCAGTGCGGGTTGCGGTCCTTGTCGATGAGCTGCGCGCGGATCCCCTCCACGAGGTCGGGGTGATGGTGCACGAACCACATCACGCGGCGGTACTCGCCGGCGAGCGCCTCGCGCACATCGGCCATGGCACGCGCCTCGCGCACGGCCTCGAGGGTCACCGCGAGCGCGGTCGGTGCGAGCGACTCGAGCAGGTCGGCGGTCGCCGCGGGCGTCGGCGCATCCGCCTTCCGACTCCCGGCGTCACCGCTGACGTCAGTGCCCCCGGCGTCACCGCCGCCGGCGTCAAGGTCCGGCATCGCGCGGAGCCGAGCGATGATCTCGGGCACGGTGTCGGCTGAGAACGCCTCGTCGATCCACGCCCGCGCGGCGAGGAGCGGAGACGGATCCGGGGTCTCGTCGAACAGCATCACGATCTCGCTCGTGCCGGTCGGATCCGCCCGGGTCTCGAGCGCGTCGCGCAGATGCTCGATCCGGTCGGAGGGGACGAAGAAGTCGGCGAACCCGCAGGCGAGGGCGTCGGATCCGTTCATGGTTCCCGCCGTGAGAGCGAGGAACTCGCCCAGGTGTCCGGGGGCGCGGCCGAGCAGCCACGTGCCGCCGACGTCGGGCGTGAAGCCGATCCGCACCTCGGGCATCGCCAGTTGCGAGCGTTCGGTGACCACGCGGATCGCGGCGTGCCCGGCGACGCCGATGCCGCCGCCCATCGTGATGCCGTCGGCGATCGCGACGATCGTCTTCGGGTACTCCGCGATCGCGGCGTTCATCGCGTACTCCGCGCGGAAGAACTCGACGGTCTCGTCGGCGCGGCCGGTGGTGATCTGGGCGTGCAGGGCGCGCACATCGCCGCCCGCGCACAGGCCGCGCTCCCCCGCGCCGTCGATGAACACGATCTCGATGTCGCTGTCATCGCGCCACGCGTCGAGCGCGGCGTGCACCGCGCGGACCATCTCCACGTCGAGCGCGTTGAGCGCACGCGGCCGGTTCAGCGTGATGCGTCCCAGCGGCCCCTCGGCGCGGACGAGCACCTCGGGCTCGGCGACGGATCCCTGGACCTCGGCGGCAGTGCTCATGGCTGCCAGGCTACCGCGCTCCCCGGGGCCAGGCTCCCCGGTCGCGCGCCGCTCCGATGCGGGCGAATAGGCCGGGTCTGCGCACGTTTTCCGGCGGATTCCGGCAGGATGGAGGGGTACTGCTGTATCTACGAGAGGCCGCGGATGACCGACGGACAAGTGCTCGAGTTCTCGCACGCGACCAAGCGCTTCGGTGTGCTCACCGCGGTGGACGACCTCTCTGCGCGCATCGAGCCGGGCGCGGTGACCGCGTTCCTCGGCCCGAACGGCGCCGGCAAGACCACCTCGCTGCGGATGCTGCTCGGCCAGATCCGCCCCACCTCCGGCACCACGACGGTCGGCGGCGTGCCGCACGCCGAGCTGCGCCACCCGCTGCGCACGATCGGATCCGTCCTGGAGGAGGCGGTCTACCGCCCTCGCCGCACGGCTCCGCGTCAGCTGTCGATCGCGGCGCGGGCCAACGGGATCCCGCTGACCCGGGTCGATGAGGTGCTCGGCCTGGTCGGGCTGCAGAACGAGGCCGAGACCCGCATCGGCGCCTACTCCCTGGGCATGCGCCAGCGCCTCAGCGTTGCGGGCGCTCTGCTCGGCGATCCCGGTGTTCTCGTGCTCGATGAGCCGGCGAACGGCCTCGACCCCGAGGGGATCCGCTGGATGCGCCTGCTCATGCGGCGCCTGGCCGACGAGGGCCGCACCGTGCTCGTCTCCTCGCACGTGCTGAGCGAGATCGAGCAGATCGCCGACAACGTGCTCGTGCTCAACAAGGGCCGGCTGATGTACGCCGACCGCATCGACAAGCTGGCCGATCCCACCACCGGATCCGTCGTCGTCGACGCCGACGACCGTGCGGCGCTCTCCACCGCACTGGCAGGTGCCGGCCTGCGCTTCGACGTGCTGCGCTCCGGACTCACCGTGCTGAACACCGACGCCGCCGCCGTCGGGGCTGTCGCGGCCGCCGCCGGCGTCGCACTCACGACGCTGCAGCAGCGCGGGCCGAGCCTGGAGGAGGTCTTCCTCGACCTCGTGCACGGCCGCCGCGCCCCGATGACGGGGGCGATCCCGATCGTTTCCGGCGCCTCTGCCTCGGATGCGCCCGGCGGATCCGCATCCGCAGATGCCGCCGAGTCCGCAGCCCAGGACACGGGTGCCGAGCTGGGCGGCGGGGCCACGGCGGGGGCCGCGGGAGCGGTCGCTGCGGGCGCCGTCGCTGCGGGCGTCGCCGGGCTCTTCGCGAGCGCCGGCTCGAGCGCACCGGTGCCGGCAACCGTCGCGATCCCGACCACGCGTCGCGAGGCCGCCGAGTTCGCCGCCGCGCAGGCCACGGCCCAGGCCGGAGGTGCGGCTGACGCCGAACCGCGAGACGAGGCCGCTGAGGCCTCGGCGGAAGGTGCTGCGGCTGCCGTGGAGGGTGCCGACGAGCCGCTCGCGCCGGCGGACGGCGACGGCGAGGGGGCTTTC
>JAFDWM010000044.1 GCA_018268455.1 Actinomycetota bacterium
TCGCGTCGGGGGACGTCGCGGAGCCCGGATCCCGCCCGGACAGCCTCGGCCACAGCCTCGCGGCCGCGGGGTACGACTGCGCCTACGCCGGCAAGTGGCACGCCACCGCGCCGAGCGCCCCGGCCGATGCGGGCTTCGCGGTGATCCGCCCGTTCGGCGACCGGGGGCTCGCGTCGGCGTGCGCGGACTGGATCCGAGCTCGTGCGGGGGAGCCGTCGCCGTTCCTCCTGGTCGCGTCCTTCGACGATCCGCACACCATCTGCGAGTTCGCCCGGCGTCAGCCGATGCCGTACGGCGACGTCGACCCCGGCCCCGTGCGGGACGCGCCGCCGCTGCCGCCCAACCACGCGCCCGCGCCCTACGAGCCGGAGGCGGTGCGCTTCGAGAAGCACGCCGCGCAGCAGACCTACGGCACCGGCGACTACACGCACGACGACTGGCGGTCGTACCGTTCCGCCTACCGCCGGCTCGTGGAGCGCTTCGACGCGTATCTGGGCGAGCTGCTCGCCGCGCTGGATGAGGCGGGGCTCGCCGCGTCGACGCTGGTGGTCGTGACGAGTGACCACGGCGACGGGGACGGCGCGCATCGATGGAACCAGAAGACGGCGCTGTTCGAGGAATGCGTGCGGGTGCCGCTCGTCGCGCGCGGACCGGGCGTGCACTCCGGCGTGCGCACCGGGCTGGTCTCGGCGGGACTGGATCTGCTCCCGACGCTGCTCGAGGCAGCCGGCGCCCCGATGCCCGAAGGGCTGCACGGGCGCGTGCTCCCGCTCCGAGACGAGGCGGAGGACCCCGATCGCACGATCGCGGTGGAGACCCGCTTCGAGCGATCGGACCCGCCGCTGACCCGGGGGCGCGCGGTGTACCGCGGCCGGTACAAGTACGCCGTCTACAGCTGGGGGCGGTATCGCGAGCAGCTGCATGACCTGGACGAGGATCCGGGGGAGCAGCGCAACCTCGCGGTGGAGTCGGCGTTCGACGTCGTCCGCGACGAGATGCGGCTCGCGCTGCTGGACTGGTGCCGCCAGAGCGGCGACACCGGGTTCCTGAAGTTCGTCCCGCTTCCCGCCGGCACGCCGGTTGCGACGCGCGAGGAGATCTTCGCGGTGCCGTACTGACCGCGTCGGGTGGTCGCCGGTGTCGGCGGCGGCGAGTAGCGTCTCAGACATGAGCAGGGTCGCAGACGACGCGGTGGGTGCGGGGATCACGGCCGCCGCACGGCGCCGCGGGATGCGCCTCGGCCTGCCGCTCGCGGTCGGCGCCGCCTTCGCCTTCGGCATGTCGGGCGCGTGGGCACGTGGTCTCATGGACGCCGGCTGGAGTCCGGGCGCTGCCGTCACCGCGCGGGTGTGGGTCGGCGCGCTCATCCTGCTCGTGCCCACCATCCTCGCGCTGCGCGGGCGGTGGCACCTGCTGCGCCGCAACGCCGGCATGATCGCCGCCTACGGCCTGCTCGCCGTCGCCGCCACCCAGTTCTGCTACTTCCAGGCCGTCGCCGTGATGGATGTCGGCCTGGCCCTGCTCATCGAGTACACCGCGCCCATCGCGGTGATCCTCTTCCTCTGGATCCGTCGCGGTGAGCGCCCCACCCGACGCAGCGTGCTCGGGGCTGCGGTCGCGTTCATCGGCCTGATCCTCATGCTCGACGTGCTCGGCGGCGGCCGCGTGAATCTCGCCGGCATCGCCTGGGCGCTCGCCGCGATGGTCGGGGCGGCCGCCTACTTCCTGCTCTCCGCCCGCGCCGACACCGGCCTGCCGCCGATCGCGCTCGCTGGGGGAGGCCTGCTCCTGGGCGCGGTCGGCTTCAGCATCGCCGGACTCGTGGGGATCCTGCCCATCGCCTGGAACACGCACGACGTCACCTACCGCTTCGCCGGCGCCGTGAGCGTCGCGGTGCCGTGGTACGTGCCGGTGCTTGCGATCGGCGCGATCGCGACCGCACTCGCCTACATGCTCGGGATCGTGTCGACCCGCATGCTCGGATCGCGCCTCGCGTCATTCGTCGCGCTCGCCGAGGTCATCGCCGCACTGCTGTTCGGCTGGGTGCTGCTCGGCCAGCTGCCCGACCTGCTGCAGGGGCTCGGCGGTGTGCTCGTGCTCGTCGGCGTCGTGCTGGTGAAGCTCGGCGAGCCGGTCGTGGATGAGGTGGATCCGGATGCCGTACCCGCACCGGCGACCGCACGCAGCGAATGACAATGTATACGAAATAAGCGACCGTCTGAAGATAGTAGCCATCGTGGCGGATTTGTGTATACACTGACCGCATGACGATCGTCACGGAGGGACTGCGGGCGGGAGAGTTCGCCTATCGCTCGCTGCTCGAGGAGATCCAGTCCGGATCCCTCGCCGCCGGCACGGTGCTCGCCGAGGTGGAGCAGGCCGAGCGCCTCGGTGTCAGCCGCACGCCGTTGCGCGAAGCGCTGCGTCGTCTCGCCGCCGACGGACTCGTCGAGCAAGTCTCGCCGCGCATCACCGTCGTCGCCGCGATCGACGCCGCCGACATCCGGGACCTGTTCGCGCTGCGCCGGGCGCTCGAGGAGACCACGGCGCGATCGGCGGCAGGAGTCTCCGATCGCGCCGCGTTCGCCGTGTTCGCCGCGGGCTTCGCCGATGCTGCCACCGCCCTCGACGATGAGAATGGCCGCGCCGCGTACTACGCGCTCATCTCCCGGTTCGACGAGGCCCTCGATGCGGCTGTCGGCAACGACTACCTCACCGCGGCGCTGCGCACCGTGCGCACGCACCTGGTGCGGGTGCGTCGCATGGCACGGGACAAGCCCGCGCGGCTCACGGCCAGCGTGAACGAGCACCGGCTGATCGCCGAGGCGATCGCGGCCGGCGACGGCGACCTCGCCGCCCACGCCACCCACGTGCACCTGCACAACGCACTCGAGAGCATCCTCGACTCGCTGAACGCAGAAGATCACCGGGTTTCGGCGCGCTCCGGCTCCGCCGGGGTGCGCTCGACGACCCCGAACGGGCGCTCGGCGCCCGCCGCACAGACCCAAGGAAAGAAGGCCAGAGCATGACCGTCAACCACCACCTCCGCGTGCACCGCAGCGACGAGCAGCTCCCGCGCGAGGGTCAGCTCGCCTGGCGCATCGCCGAGATCGCCGCCGATCCGGTCGAGGTCGACGCCGACGTCGTCGACATGATCATCAACCGCGTCATCGACAACGCCTCGGTCGCCGCCGCCTCGCTCACCCGCGCGCCCGTGAGCGCCGCGCGCCAGCAGGCGCTCGATCACCCGGTGTCCGTGAACGGATCCGGATCCACCGTCTTCGGCTGCGCGCTCGAGCGCCGCACCAGCCCGGAGTGGGCGGCCTGGGCGAACGGCGTGGCCGTGCGCGAGCTCGACTACCACGACACCTTCCTCGCCGCCGAGTACTCGCATCCCGGTGACAACATCCCGCCGATCCTCGCCGTCGCACAGCACACCGGCGCCGATGGCCGCGCCCTCGTGCGAGGCATCGCGACCGGCTACGAGATCCAGGTCGACCTGGTGAAGGCGATCAGCCTGCACGCCCACAAGATCGACCACGTCGCGCACCTCGGACCCTCCGCGGCGGCCGGTATCGGCACCCTGCTCGGCCTCGACGTCGAGACCATCTACCAGGCGGTCGGCCAGGCTCTGCACACCACCACCGCGACCCGGCAGAGTCGCAAGGGCGAGATCTCCAGCTGGAAGGCGCACGCCCCCGCGTTCGCCGGCAAGATGGCCGTCGAAGCCGTCGACCGTGCCATGCGCGGCGAGACCTCACCGAGCCCGATCTACGAGGGTGAGGACGGCGTGATCGCCTGGATGCTGGACGGCCCCGACGCCTCCTACGAGGTGCCGCTTCCCGCCACCGGCGAGGCCAAGCGCGCGATCCTCGACACCTACACGAAGGAGCACTCCGCCGAATATCAGGCGCAGGCGTGGATCGACCTGGCCCGCAAGCTGCACAATGAGCGGCCCGAGCTGACGGATCCGGCGAACATCGCCTCGATCGTCATCCACACCAGCCACCACACGCACTACGTGATCGGATCCGGCGCCAACGACCCGCAGAAGTACGACCCGACCGCCTCCCGCGAGACACTCGATCACTCGATCCCGTACATCTTCGCGGTCGCGCTGCAGGACGGTGCCTGGCACCACGTCGACTCGTACGCCCCGGCCCGCGCGCAGCGGGAGGACACCGTGGCACTCTGGCACAAGACCACCACGCTCGAGGACCCGGAGTGGACCCGCCGCTACCACTCCAACGACATCAGCGAGAAGGCGTTCGGCGGTCGCGTGGAGATCACGCTCGCGAACGGCGACACCGTCGTCGACGAGATCGCGGTCGCCGACGCGCACCCGCTCGGCGCCCGGCCGTTCGCCCGCGAGGACTACATCCGCAAGTTCCGGATCCTCGCCGAGCCGGTGCTCGAGGAGGCCGAGATCGAGCGCTTCCTCGACCTGGCGCAGCGTCTGCCCGAGCTCACCGCCGAGGAGGTCGCCGAGCTGACCATCGTCGCGGCGCCCGGTGTGCTCGCGTCCGCCCCGGCCCCGAAGGGCCTGTTCTGATGCTGTACGCCACCACGCCGGCCGCCGAGAAGCGGCGCATCCTGCGGGAGCGGCTCGCCGCCGGGGAGCTGCTGCGCTTCCCCGGCGCGTTCAACCCGCTGTCTGCGCGACTGATCGAGCGGAAGGGCTTCGACGGGGTCTACATCTCCGGCGCCGTGCTCGCCGCCGACCTTGGCCTGCCCGACATCGGCCTCACCACCCTCACCGAGGTGGCCGGACGCGGGCAGCAGATCGCGCGGATGACCGAGCTGCCGGCGATCATCGACGCCGACACGGGCTTCGGCGAGCCGATGAACGTCGCGCGCACCATCCAGACGCTCGAGGATGCCGGGCTCGTCGGCACGCACATCGAGGACCAGGTCAACCCGAAGCGCTGCGGGCATCTGGACGGGAAGGAGGTCGTCGACGAGTTCACGGCGGCCAAGCGGATCCGCGCCGCGGTCGATGCCCGGCGCGACCCGAACTTCCTGATCATGGCGCGCACCGACATCCGCGCCGTGGAGGGCATGGACGCCGCGGTCGACCGGGCCAAGGCGCTCGTCGACGCGGGGGCGGACGCGATCTTCCCCGAGGCGATGCGCACGCTCGACGAGTTCGAGCGGATGGCCTCCGCGCTCGACGTGCCGATCCTGGCGAACATGACCGAGTTCGGCAAGAGCGAGCTGTTCAGCACGGATCAGCTGCGCGACGCCGGCGTGCAGATCGTGATCTGGCCGGTCTCGATGCTGCGGATCGCGATGGGTGCGACCGGCCGCGCGCTGGATACGCTGAACGAGGAGGGGCACCTGACCTCGAAGCTCGGCGAGATGCAGCACCGGGCGGATCTCTACGACCTCATCGACTACGAGGCCTACAACCACTTCGACACCAGCGTCTTCAACTTCACGATTGCGAAGGACTGACATGACCGACCCCGACATCAAGAAGGGCCTCGCGGGCGTCGTCGTCGACACGACGGCGATCTCCAAGGTCAACCCCGAGACCAACAGCCTGCTCTACCGGGGCTACCCCGTGCAGGAGCTGGCGGCCACGCAGCCCTTCGAGGCGGTCGCGTATCTGCTCTGGCACGGCGAGCTTCCGACCCCCGAGCAGCTGGCCGCGTTCGAGGCGCAGGAGCGCGCGTTCCGCCCGCTGGATCCCCGTACTCTCGCACTGCTGGATCTGATCCCGGTCGACGCGCATCCGATGGACGTGGTGCGCACGGCGGTCAGCCAGCTCGGCACGTTCGACCCGAGCCTGCACCGCCCCGGCGGGTGGACCGACCGCGAGCTCGACCTCGGGCGCTCGGTGTACCTGCTCGCGCAGATCCCCACCATCGTCGCCGCGGTGCAGCGCCGCCGCTGGGGCCTCGCGCCGATCGAGCCGCGGGCCGACCTCGACTACTCGACGAACTTCCTCTGGATGACGTTCGGGGCACTCCCGTCCGAGGCGGCCGTGGACGTGTTCCGGATCTCGATGGTGCTCTACGCCGAGCACTCCTTCAACGCCTCGACCTTCACCGCGCGCGTGATCGCCTCGACCACGGCCGATCTGTACTCCGCGGTCGTCGGTGCGATCGGCGCGCTCAAGGGCCCGCTGCACGGCGGCGCGAACGAGGCCGTGATGCACATCTTCGAGGAGATCGGATCCGCCGACCGCGTCGGGCCGTGGCTCGACGATGCTCTGGCGAACAAGCGCAAGATCATGGGCTTCGGGCACCGTGTCTACAAGAGCGGCGACTCCCGCGTGCCGACCATGAAGGCCGCGCTCGACCGCCTCATCGCCGACACCGGACGCACGGATCTGGCCGCGCTGTACGACACGCTCGAAGCGGAGTTCGTCGCACGCAAGGGCATCTACCCGAACCTCGACTATCCGTCGGGTCCGGCGTATCACCTGCTCGGCTTCGAGACGGAGATCTTCACGCCGCTGTTCATCGCTGCCCGGATCACCGGCTGGACCGCACACATCATGGAGCAGGCCGCGTCGAACGCGCTGATCCGCCCGCTGTCCGCCTACAGCGGCGTCGACGAGCGTCACATCGAGGGCTATGTGGCGGATCCGGCTGTGCTGGCGGCGCAGGACCGGGCCGACGAAGCCGAGGCCTGACCGTCCGGATCCGTTCCGGGGTCGAGGCTGGGCCTGGCACTGCGGTCAGGCGTCGCTTCCTCCCTCCACGGGCCGCTCCCGTCGCAAAAGGTGCCGTTCTCCACGCAGGAGAGCGGCACCTTTTGCGACGGGAGCAGTTCCCGCTCCAGGAACGGGGCGGGGCGCGGCACAGATGCGCCGGGGCTGTGCCGGCGGCAGCCGGCGGCAGGGCCGGACCGTCCGCCCCTGTGGAGGCGTGCCGGCCCGGTTCCGTCAGTCCGGGCGCGAAGCCAGGAGTTCGTCGAGCAGCTCGCCCACCCGGGTGCGGATCGCGTCGCGGATGGGGCGGACGGCGTCGAGGCTCTGCCCGGCGGGGTCATCGAGTTCCCAGTCCTCGTAGCGCTTGCCGGGGAAGATCGGGCAGGCGTCGCCGCACCCCATCGTGATCACGACATCGGCCTGCCTGACCGCGTCGACCGTCAGCAGCTTCGGGGCGTTCGCGGTGATGTCGATGCCTTCTTCCGCCATGGCTGCGACGGCGACCGGGTTGATCTGGTCTTTCGGCTCGGATCCTGCGGAGCGGACCTCGACGCGGCTCCCCGCGAGATGCCGCAGGTAGCCGGCGGCCATCTGCGAGCGGCCGGCGTTGTGGACGCAGACGAACAGGACGGTGGGGGCGCTCATGGGGGCTCTCTCGTTCGGGCGGGGGAGGGGTGAGCGTTCATGAGCAGCAGGATCCGCCCGCGCCGCCGTCGGCGGAGCAGACCCCGGTCGCGGGCAGTGTGAGCGCGACCTGGGAGGCGGCGGGCATGTCGCCGTCGATCCAGGCGGCGACCGAGCGGACCTGCTCGTAGCCGGTGGCGAGGAGGAATGTGGGGGCGCGGCCGTAGGACTTCATCCCGACGAGGAAGAACCCCGGCTCCGGGTGCGTGAGCTCACGGAACCCGTGCGGCTCGACGGTGCCGCAGGAGTGCACATTCGGGTCGATCAGCGGGGCCAGCCGACGCGGGGCTTCGACGATGTCGTCCAGCTCGAGCCGGACTTCCCGCAGCATGTCCAGGTCGGGGCGGAACCCGGTCGCGTTCACCACCAGGTCCGCGTCCAGCAGCGCGGGCTCTCTGCGGCGGGTGCCGATCAGGCGGATCCCGTCGCCGGTGGGTTCGACGCGGGAGATCTCGAACGAGTCGACCACCGTCACGACGCCGGAGGCGACGAGGCGTTCCGTGCGGGTCCCGAGCTTCGCCCGGTCGGGCAGCTCGTCATCCGGCGACGAGGTCACCCGCCTCGCGGACGGGTTGCGGATCGCCCAGGTCACTCGAGTGCCGGGCTCTTCCCGGGCCAACTTCCCGAGCGCGATGAGCGTGTTCGCCGCCGAATGCCCCGCCCCGACGACGATTGTGCGCCGGCCGGCGAAGCGTGCCCGGTCGGCGCCGAGAACATCGGGGAGAGCATGCAGGACCCGGTCGGTGACCTGGTCGAAGCCGAGCGGGGTGAGTCCGGAGGAGGCGAGCGGGTTCGGGGAGGTGTAGGTGCCGGAGGCATCGATCACCGCCCGCGCCGTGACCTCGGTGATCTGCCCGTCGGTGTGCTGGACGCGCAGTAGGAACGGAGCCTGTGCGCGCCCCGCAGTGCGGGTGCGGTCCATGCCCTCGCGGGACACCGCGACCACTCGCTGACCGAACCGGATCCGGGACCCGATCTCCGGGAGATCCGCGAGGGGGACGAGGTAGTCGTTGACGAGTTCCCGGCCGGTCGGGGCGTGCCCCTCCCGCGCCGGAATCACCCAACCCGTCGCCTCCAGCAGCCGGCGGGACGCCGGATCGACGAGATGCTTCCACGGCGAGAACAGGCGGGTGTGACCCCAGACCTGGACCGCGTCTGCGACCCGGCTCCCGGCCTCGAAGATCGTGAAGTCGATGCCACGCTCGACCAGGTTCGCCGCGGCAGCCAGACCGATCGGGCCCGCGCCGATGATCACGACCGGCAACGTCGCCAACCGGTCTGAGACGGCGACCCTCGGGGTGAGATCCAGCATCGTGACCATCAGAGCCTCCCGGACATCGATGAACGTCGATGCGAGTATGAACGCATCTATCGACAAGTGTCAATATCGACTATCATCGATATATGGTCGCAATGCTCGAGGTCGCCGACGTCTCCGCGAAGACGGCGTGCTGCGTGCCGCTCGTGAAGGAGCCGCTGGGTCAGGAAGACGCCGAACGGCTCGCCGCGCGGCTGAAAGCCCTCGCGGATCCGGCCCGGCTTCGGCTGCTGTCGATCGTCGCCTCCAGCGAGGATCAGGAGGCGTGCGTGTGCAACCTGATCGAGCCGGTCGGGCTGTCGCAGCCGACCGTGTCGCACCACCTCAAGGTCCTCACCACCGCGGGGTTCCTGACGCGATCGCAGCGGGGCACCTGGGCCTACTACCGCCTCGTTCCGGAAGAGCTGGACGATGTGACGCGCGTCCTGGGCGCGACGGAGCCCGCGCCGGCCGTGCGCTGACCGGCTTCTCGGTGCCCGCGGCGGAGCGGGCGCGCGCAGACGCGGATTCGTGCGCTTCACGCGAAGGGATCCGGGTCTGCGACCTGAGCGGATGGTTGCCGCTGGTGCGGGCGACGCCTCTACACGCGAACGGCCGCACCCAGGGAACGACAGCCCTCGCGCCTCGTGCGCGCGGCTAGCCCCGGGCCACCTCGAACTCCACCGCCGACCAGCTCAGCGCCGGCAGGGTGAGGCGCACGGCGCCGTCGTCGAGCGCGACGCCCTCGAGCGGACGCAGGCCGACCGCATCCGGCGCCTGCTCCAGGTTCGCGGTGAGCCGGTCGCCGCCCTCGGGCACCGTGAGCACCTCGGCCGAGCGCACCGCGGTCGCGCGCAGCCCGTGCAGGTCGAGGTCGACGGTCGCCTCGGAGTCCAGCGAGCGGTTCGCGACGAACAGGGCCAGCCGCCCCGACGCCTCGTCCCACGTCGCCACCGCGTCGACCTCGTCCACGTCTCCGTACTGCGCGGTCTCGCCCTTCGTCGACGAGATCGCCAGCCGCATGATCCGGCCCTTCGCCATCCGCGCCATGCGGGCGAACGGCCAGAAGATCGTCTGCCGCCAGGCGGGGCCGCCCTCCTCGGAGCGGATCGGCGCGATCACGTTGACGAGCTGCGCCTGGTTGGCGATCTTCACGCGGTCGCCGTGCCGCAGGAGGCTGTGCAGGAAAGTGCCGACCACGACCGCGTCGGTGACGTTGTAGGTGTCCTCGATGAGGCGGGGGTGCTCGCGCCAGCCGGCCGCGGCCACCTCGCCCTCCTCGACGTCGTTGAAGCGGTCGAAGTCCCAGACGTTCCACTCGTCGAACGAGATGTCCACCTGCTTGCTGTGCTTGCCGGCGGCCTTGACCGCGTCGATCGTCGAGATCACGCCGTCGATGAACGCGTCCATCTCCACGCCCTCGGCGAGGAACGACGCCGCGTCGCCGTTCTGCTCGCGGTAGTACGCGTGCATGGAGATGTAGTCGACCTCGCCGTACGCGTGCGTGAGCACCGTGTGCTCCCACGCGCCGAACGTCGGCATCTGCCGATTCGAGGATCCGACGGCAACGAGTTCGATCGTCGGGTCCACGAGCCTCATCGCCTTGGCGGTCTCCTGGGCCAGACGCCCGTACTCGTGCGCCGTCTTGTGCCCGATCTGCCACGGGCCGTCCAGCTCGTTGCCGAGGCACCACAGCTTGATGCCGAACGGATCCTCGGCGCCGTTGCGACGGCGCAGGTCGGACCAGTAGGTGCCGCCGGGGTGGTTGGCGTACTCGACGAGCGCCCTGGCCTCCTCGACGCCTCGGGTGCCGAGGTTGATGGCCTCCATGACCTCGACCTCGGCCTCGCGCGACCATTCCATGAACTCGTGCAGGCCGAACGCGTTCGTCTCGATCGTGTGCCAGGCGCCGTCCATGCGCACGGGACGATCGGCGACGGGGCCGACGCCGTCCTCCCAGCGGTAGCCGGAGACGAAGTTCCCGCCGGGGTAGCGCACGACGGTCGGTCCGAGCTCGCGCACGAGCTCGAGCACGTCGGTGCGGAAGCCGTGGGCGTCCGCAGCCGGGTGGCCGGGCTCGTAGATGCCGGTGTAGACGCAGCGGCCCATGTGCTCGACGAACTGGCCGAACAGGCGGCGGGGGACGTCGGCGATCGAGAAGTCGCGGTCGATGGTGATGCGGGCCTGGGCCATTTCGATCCGATCCGTTCGGGTGTCGAGCAGCGGCGGGCCTCGCTTCTCGGCGGGCCGATCCGTTGCCGTCCACCCTATGGCGCGCGGCGTACGGGATCGCCGCGTCGCGGATCCCCGCCCTGCCTGCCTCCCGGCGGGGTTCTCAGGTTGTGGCGATGAGCATCGTGACCAACGCTGCGGTTCGAGGATCGCGATCTCGTCGTGCCGTTCGACGCGGACGAGGTGCGGCCGGGCTACCGCGGCGCGACGCTGGCGCCGTGGCCGAACCGCATCGTCGACGGGCGCTACGTCTTCGGCGGGGTCGAGCACCGGCTGCCGGTCTCCGAGCCGGAGCGCGGTCAGGCGCTGCACGGGCTCGTCGCCTGGAGCGAATTCGCCGATCGGGTCGTGGGTCCGGACCGAGTCGTGCTGGCGACGACCATCGAACCCCAGGCCGGCTACCCGTTCCGGATCGAGGTGGAGGTGGAGTACCGCCTGGACGCCGACGGGCTCACGCAGACCGTGACCGGGCGCAACCTCGGCATTCCGCGAGCTGGCGCATCCACGCGCTGTAGCAGGCTCGTCGCCGCGACGTGTGCGCGCCGCAGCCCGGCCGAGAACGCGGGCAGTTCTGTCCATCAAACTGCGTCGGTCCGCTCGGTAGTCTGAAGCCATGGCCACGGAGGGGGAACCGCCTCGGGGCGGGCATGAACTCGATTTCGGATCCGGAT
This sequence comes from Actinomycetota bacterium, assembly GCA_018268455.1. Classification (GTDB taxonomy): domain Bacteria; phylum Actinomycetota; class Actinomycetes; order Actinomycetales; family Microbacteriaceae; genus Microbacterium. Next base: position 11,543 of record JAFDWM010000044.1, read on the forward strand.
CGAAGGATCCGACCCCGCCGCCGGTGGCGCCGAGTGCGCCGCAAGGCGAGGCGGCGAACCCCGCACCCACGTCCCCGGTCGTTCCGGAACAGGCGCATCCCGCACCGGAACAGGCCTTCCCGCCGCCGGGTCAGCCTGCGGCACCGCCGTACGGGGCTCAGCCGGGCCAGCCGTACCCCGGCCAGCCGTATTCGGGCCAGCCCGCGCAGCCAGGCCAGCCTCACACCGCACAGCCAGGCCAGCCTCACACCGCACAGCCAGGCCAGCCTCACACCGCACAGCCGGGCCAGCCTCACACCGCACAGCCGGGCCAGCCGTACCCCGGCCAGCCGTATGGGGCTCAGCCCGGTCAGCCGTACCCTGGTCAGCCGTCGCAGCCGTATCCCGGCCAGCCGGGTCAGTCTTACCCCGGCCAGCCCTACGGCACCCAGCCCGGCCAGCCCTACGGCACCCAGCCCGGTGCGCCGTACCAAGGCCAGGGCGTCGGCGCCCCGCCGGCGAAGTCGTCGAAGGGGCTGCTCTGGGCGCTGATCGGCGGCGGGGCCGCCCTGCTGATCGTGGCGATCCTGGTCGTGGCCCTGCTCGTGGTGCCCGCGCTCACACGATCCTCGGTGACCGCCGCGGACACGGTGAAGGCCTACCTGACGGCCGTGTCCCGGGGCGACGCGAAGACTGCGCTCGGCTACCTCGAGAGCGTGCCCGACAAGAAGCTGCTCACCGACTCGGTGCTGAAGGCCTCCGACCAGCTCGGCGGCGTGAGCCACATCTCGGTCAAGAAGGGCGGCGAGAGCAAGTACACGGCCACCGTCGCGGCCACGTTCGAGGTGGGCGGACGAACGGTGTCCACCACCTACGAGGTGTACAAGAGCAAGGACGCCTGGAAGGTCGCGAACGGCGTGATCCCGATCTCGCTGGACGGCCTGCGCGGCTTCGACGCGACGTTCAACGGCGTCTCCACTGCCGGCATCACGGCCGCGTACGTGTTCCCCGGCGCGTATCAGATCGTCCTGGACTCGAAGTACTTCTCGATCGACGGCGACGCGACCTTCGCGATCGCCTCCACGGACGACGCCTCGGCGCTGTACGACGTGCGCACGAAGCTCAACGACGCCGGCGTGACCGAGTTCCGCTCGCTCGTGCGCACCGCGGTCGAGGCGTGCGTGGCGATGAAGACGCTGGCGACGCCGTGCGGCATGGACATCACCGGCATCGACCTCTCGGGCGCGACCGCGGTGGAGGGGTCGGTCACCCGCACCCTCACGGCGGACGGCAGCGCCGACCTCGACGCACTGGCGCCCGAGAGCAGCGGATCGACGCCGACCGTCGTCTCGGCCTATGACTCGATCAGCGTCGACATGACGCTGCAGGGCAGCGACGGCCAGACCTACACGGTCACACTCGGCGGCTACCTGGGCACGCCGACCGTCGACTTCGGCGCCGCGAGCCCGACCGTCACCTGGGAGTAGGCGCCCCCGCCTACACACGAGAGGACCCCGCCGACCCGATTCGGCGGGGGTCCTGCGGTTCGTGACCGCGTGGGCGCCCGAGCAGGAAAGCCGGGCGCATCCCGTGGCGCGGGGAGACGAGCACCCGATCCGGTCAGCGTCTGCGGCCCGCGCTCCGTCCGTTGTACGTGCCCAAAGTGACGGGCAGGTGAACACGCTGACAGGTGTCGATGAATTACATGGAAGCCCTACTAAGTACGTGGAAGACCAAGTACTCTGGTTGCAGCGTCGACGACGACGCAGAACCAGGAGCACACGATGGTCCGCGACATCAGTCATTTCATCGGAGGATCCGAGATCCCCGGAACGCCCGAGGCGAATGGAGGCCGCTGGGGCGACGTCTTCGACCCCAGCACCGGAGCTGTGCAGGCGCGCGTGCCGCTGGCGAGCGCCGACGAGGTGCGCGCGGCGATCGCGAACGCGGAGGCCGCGCAGCCCGGGTGGGCCGCGACCAACCCGCAGAAGCGCGCACGGGTGTTCATGCGCTTCCTCGAACTGCTCCGCGACGAGACCGACGAGATCGCGGCACTGCTCTCCAGCGAGCATGGCAAGACGCTTGACGACGCGCGCGGCGACATCCAGCGCGGCGTCGAGGTGATCGAGTTCTGCATCGGCGCTCCGCACCTGCTCAAGGGCGAGTACTCGACCGCCGTGGGCACCGGCATCGACGTCTACTCGCTGCGTCAGCCGCTCGGCGTGGTCGCCGGCATCACACCCTTCAACTTCCCCGCGATGATCCCGCTGTGGCAGATGGGGCCGGCGATCGCCGCCGGCAACGCGTTCATCCTCAAGCCCAGCGAGCGCGACCCCTCCGTGCCGGTGCGGATCGCGGAGCTCTTCCTTCGCGCGGGGCTGCCCGCCGGGATCCTGAACGTCGTGCACGGCGACAAGGAGTCGGTGGACGTGCTGCTCACCGACGAGCGGGTGCGCGCGATCGGCTTCGTCGGATCCACCCCGATCGCCGAGTACATCTACACGACCGCGAACGCGCACGGCAAGCGCGCGCAGTGCTTCGGCGGCGCGAAGAACCACCTCATCGTGATGCCCGACGCCGATCTCGACCAGGCCGCCGACGCGCTCATCGGATCCGGCTACGGTGCCGCGGGCGAGCGCTGCATGGCGATCTCGGTCGCCGTCCCGGTGGGCGAGGAGACCGCGGATGCGCTCGCCGCGAAGCTGCTCGAGCGGCTGCAGGCGCTCAAGGTAGGGCCGTGGACCGCCGACGGGATGGACTACGGGCCGCTCGTGAACCGCGCCGCGGTGGAGCGCGTGTCCGGGTACATCCAGCAGGGCGTCGATGCCGGCGCCGAGCTGCTCGCCGACGGCCGAGGGCTCACCGTGCCCGGCTACGAGTCCGGCTTCTACCTCGGTCCGACGCTCTTCGACCGGGTGACCACGGACATGTCGATCTACCTCGAGGAGATCTTCGGGCCTGTGCTCGTGATCGCCCGCGCGGCCGACTACGAGGAGGCGCTGCGCATGGCCTCCGACCACGAGTACGGCAACGGCGTGGGCATCTTCACCCGCGACGGCGACGCGGCCCGTGACTTCGTCGCCCGCGTGAACGTCGGCATGGTGGGCGTGAACGTGCCGATCCCGGTGCCGATCGCGTACTTCACGTTCGGCGGCTGGAAGCGCAGCGGCTTCGGCGACCTCAACCAGCATGGCGCCGACGCCTTCCGCTTCTACACCAAGACCAAGACCGTCACGAGTCGCTGGCCCGCCCAGGGCGTGCGCGAAGGCGCGAGCTTCGCCATGCCGACCATGCACTGACCCGTCCCGAACCTCACCGGCCCGGAGCCATCCCACAAGGAGCATCATGACCACCGTCACCACCCCCGTCGCGATGTCGGCCGAGGAGCGCGCCGCGATCCTCGGCGCCGTGCGCGAGTTCGCCGAGAGCGAGCTCGCGCCGCACGCCGCGGAGCGCGACGAGAAGCACCTCTTCCCGCGCGACACCCTGCGCACCGCCGGTGAGCTGGGCCTCGGCGGCATCTACGTGCGCGAGGAGCTCGGCGGCACCGGCCTGCCGCGCGTCGACACCGTCGCGATCTTCGAGGAGCTTGCCGAGGGGGATCCGACGATCGCCGCCTACATCTCCATCCACAACATGGTCGCCTGGATGATCGACAGGTACGGCACCGACGAGCAGCACGAGCGCTGGATGCCCGAACTCACCGCGATGCGAGGGCTCGGCAGCTACTGCCTCACCGAGCCGGGGGCCGGATCCGACGCCGCCGCCCTCGCGACGAGCGCGACCCGCGACGGCGACGAGTACGTGCTCACCGGTGTGAAGCAGTTCATCTCGGGGGCCGGCGAGGCCGCCGTCTACATCGTGATGGCGCGTACCGGTGCTCCCGGGGCGAAGGGCATCTCGGCGTTCCTCGTGCCGGGCGACGCCGCGGGGCTGAGCTTCGGCGCCCCGGAGAAGAAGATGGGCTGGCACGCCCAGCCCACGCGCCAGGTCATCCTGGACGGCGTGCGGGTGCCGGCGTCGAGCATGCTCGGATCCGAGGGGCAGGGCTTCGCGATCGCGATGAGTGCGCTCAACGGCGGCCGTCTCAACATCGCGGCGTGCTCGCTCGGCGGTGCGGAGTGGGCGCTGCGCAAGGCCGTCGCGTACGTGCACGAGCGCGAGGCGTTCGGCGAGCCGCTCGCCGAGAAGCAGTCGATCCTGTTCGCGATCGCTGACATGCGCACCGACCTGCACGCGGCCCGCCTCATGGTGCGCGACGGCGCGCAGGCCGTGGACGAGAAGGCGCCAGACGCCACGATGCGCTGTGCGATGGCCAAGCGCTTCGCGACCGACGCGGGCTTCGATGTGGCCAACCGCGCCCTTCAGCTGCACGGCGGGTACGGGTACCTTCAGGACTACGGGATCGAGAAGGTCGTGCGGGACCTGCGCGTGCATCAGATCCTGGAAGGGACGAACGAGATCATGAGACTCATCGTCGGACGCGAGATGCTGCGCCCCTCCGGATCCGCCTCCATGCGGCAGGAGGCGGTGGCATCATGACGCGCATCGCGTTCCTGGGCCTCGGGCACATGGGCCTGCCCATGGCGAAGAACCTGATGGCCGCCGGGCACGAGGTCGTCGGCTTCGACGTGATGCCGGCGGCCGTCGACGCCGCGTCTGCGGCGGGGCTCCCGGTCGCGCAGTTCGGCGTGGATGCCGTCGCCGGCGCCGAGGTCGTCATCACGATGTTCCCGGCCGGCAAGCACGTGATCGCGGCGTATCAGGACGAGCTGCTGGGAGCCGCGGATCCCGGCACCCTGTTCATCGAGAGTTCCACGATCGCCGTCGACGAGGCGCGCACGGCGCACGCCCTTGCGATCGAGGCAGGGCACCGCAACATCGACGCGCCCGTGTCGGGTGGGGTGGTCGGCGCGGAGAACGGCACGCTCGCGTTCATGGTGGGCGGATCCGATGAGGACTATGCCGCCGCGCTCCCGCTGCTGGAGGTCATGGGCAAGCGCATCGTGCACTGCGGCGGGCCGGGGCTCGGGCAGGCCGCCAAGGTGTGCAACAACATGATCCTGGGCATATCGCAGATCGCCGTCGCCGAGGCGTTCGTGCTGGCCGAGCGGCTGGGGCTCGAGCATCAGGCGATGTACGACGTGGTCTCGCAGGCGTCCGGCCAGTGCTGGGCGCTCACCACGAACTGCCCGGTGCCGGGGCCGGTGCCGACGAGCCCCGCGAACCGCGACTATCAGCCCGGGTTCGCCGGGGCGCTGATGGCGAAGGACCTGGGTCTCGCGCTGCAGGCGATCGAGGGCACCGGCACAGACGCGCAGATGGGCCGGCTCGCGCAGCAGATCTACGCGCAGTTCGCGGCCGGCGCCGGAGCCGCCCGCGACTTCTCCGGCATCATCACCGACATCCGCGACGCGGGCTGACCCGCCCGATCCCGCCCGGTCCCGGACGCGTCCGCCCGATCCCGGATCCGCGCCCTCCCGATCCCGCGCCCGCGCAGGCCGTGCGCCCGCCCGCCGGGCGCCCTCCCCGCCGTGCGCCCGGATCCGCGCCCTCGCATTCGCACGGGCTTGCGCATCCTTGACCGCGAGACTTCACCTGGGTTGCGAGACTGCATGAATTTCGCGCATTCTCGCGATGCAGATGCAGTTTCGCGGTCAGGATCGGGGATGGGGGCGGAGCCGTGTCCGGGATCCGGGGGATACTGGTCTTGCCACGATGATGCGGCGAAAGGATGGACATGCCCGAGTACGAGACGATCCTCACGGAGCAACGCGGACGAGTCGGCTGGATCACCCTGAACCGACCCGGGGCGCTGAACGCCCTCAACTCGCAGGTCGCCGAGGAGGTCACTGCCGCCGCCGTCGCGTTCGACGCAGACCCGGATGTGGGCGCGATCGTCGTGACCGGATCCGAGAAGGCGTTCGCCGCCGGAGCCGACATCAAGGAGATGGAGGGGATGTCGGCCGAGCAGATCACGGCGACCGACCACTTCGGCGTGTGGCGCGACTTCGCCGCCGTGCGCACTCCCGTGATCGCCGCGGTCAGCGGCTTCGCTCTCGGCGGCGGCTGCGAGCTCGCGATGATGTGCGACATCATCCTCGCCGCCGACAACGCCAAGTTCGGCCAGCCCGAGGTGAACCTCGGTGTGATCCCCGGCATGGGCGGCACGCAGCGCCTGATCCGCGCGGTCGGATACTACAAGGCGGCGGAGCTCGTGCTCTCGGGCCGCATGATGGGGGCCGAGGAGGCCGAGCGGGCC
>JAFDWM010000045.1 GCA_018268455.1 Actinomycetota bacterium
CGGCCCGGATCCGGGCCGCCGGGTCAGAGAGCGGAGAGCGCGGGGCTGTCGACGAGGAGCGCCGCCTCGAGATCGGGCCAGGACGGGTGGATCTCGCCCGCGAGCGGCATGAGCACGGCCGCGGCCGACCAGGCTGTGGCGCGACGCAGCAGCACAGCCGGATCCGTCACGCCCTGCGCCAGCAGCACGGCGACCGCCGCGACACCGGCATCGCCCGCGCCGGTGGGATTGCCGGCGAGCGGCTCGGCGAGCCGCGCGCGCACGACTTCGTCGGCCGTGACGGCGAGCATCCCGTCGGCCCCGCGCGAGAGCAGCACCAGCCGTGCGCCGCGGTGCAGCAGTTCGCACGCCCCGGCCACGGGGTCGGCGATGCCGGTGGCCTCGGCGAGCTCGGCCGCGTTCGGCTTGAGCACGTGCGCCCCGGCGTCGGCGGCAACCAGCAACGCCGGCCCGGACGTGTCGGCGACCACGGTCGCACCGGCATCGCGGCCGATCCGGATCAGCTCCGGCAGCAGTGCGGGCGGGGATCCGGGAGGCAGGGATCCGGAGATCACCAGCACCGGACGGGTCGGGACCGCGGAGCCCTCCGCACCCTCCCCGACCGCTGCATCCGACCCAACTTCGGAGCCGGCGTCCGACACGCCGTGCGGATCCGCCGTCACGTCGGCGTGTCGGGCATCAACTCCGAAGTTGGGTTCCGGGGCGGACGGACGAGCCGAGGCCGACGGATCCGGGGCCGACGGATCCGGGTCAGACGGATCCAGGGATCCGGGATCCAAGGCGCGGCGGACCGCCTCCTTCAGCGCGGCCCACTCGGCGGAGTCGGGGTTCACGCCCCGCTCGTTCACGATCGTGGTGTCGCCCAGGTGCTCGTCGACGAGCGCGACACTGCGCCGGGTGGCAGAGCGCACCGGCACGAGCTCGTGCGGCACCCCGGAGGAGGCGAGCTCTGCCCCGAACTCGGCGCCGGTCTCGCCGCCGGTGGTCGCGAGCGCCCGCACGGCCGCCCCCTGCGCGTGCGCGACACGGGCGACGTTCAGGCCCTTGCCGCCGGCGCGGGCGACGCCGGTGTCGGCGCGGTGCGTGCCGCCGGGCACGATGCGCTCCACATGCCAGGTGAGATCGAGCGCCGGGTTGGGCGTGACGGTGACGATCATCCGAGCTCCCTGGCGTGCAGTGCCGCTCCGAGGATCCCCGCGTTGCCGCGCAGCTGCGCCGGCACCAGCTCGGGCACGCGGTGGAAGCTCAGGCGCGCGCGCAGCCGTGTGCGCAGTTCGTCGAACAGTGCTCCGCCGGCGCGGGAGAGCCCCCCGCCGATCACGATCGCCTGCGGGGCCAGCACGGCGGTGATCTGCGCGAGGGAGAGGGCGAGCGCGTCGAGCGCCTCTTCCCAGACGGCGGCGGCGACGGCATCGCCGGCCGCGGCCGCCTCGATGACCTCCTTCGCCCCGTCGACGACGATGCCGGTGCGCGCGGTGTAGCGCCGCGCGATGGCGCCCGCAGAGGCGATCGCCTCGAGGCATCCGCGCGCACCGCACGCGCACAGCGGCTCATCCGCCACCGGCGAGTGCCCGATCTCGCCCGCGTACCCGCCGGCGGTGAACGGCGCACCGCCCAGCAGCAGCGCACCGGCGATGCCCGTGCCGATGATCAGCACCACCGAATCCGGGTACGGCCGCGCGCCGCCCAGCACGTGCTCGGCCCAGCCACCTGCGCGCACGTCGTGGTCGAACGCGACCGGGAGCCCGAACGCCTGCTCGGCGAGCGCGCGGATCGGCGCGTCCCGCCAGCCCATGTTGCTGCCGAACACGCCGATGCCGGCGACCTCGTCGACGATGCCGGGCACGATGAGCCCGACCGCGGTCGGCTCGACACCGGGATGCTCCTCGCGCAGCTGCGCCGCGAGTTCGAGCAGCCGCGCGATCAGCCGCTCCGGCAGATCGGCACCCGGCTCGGGCGTGGGCGTGCGGCGCAGACCGAGCATGGTCCCGTCGACATCGAACAGCGCCGACTTGATGTCGGTCCCGCCGACGTCGAACGCGAGCACCGCGGATCCTGCGCCCAGTTCGGCCGGCTCCTGCGGATCCGGAAGCGCGAGCGGATCCCCCGAGACGTCGATGACCACGTCGGGCACCGCGCGGGCGGCCGCCGCCTCACGCGCGCGGGCGCGGTGCGCGACGGCCTCGTCGTCGGGCGTCTCGGTCATGGCGGATCCGATCAGGCGTCGAGGATGACGGAACGGCTGAGGTTGCGCGGCTCGTCGGGGTTGAGGCCCTTGGCGAGGGCACGATCGAGCGCGACGCGGTGCAGGCGCGCGAGATCGGCCATCGGGTCGATCGGGTGCTGCACCCAGCGGCCTCCGGTGGCGGCGACCTGAGCGTCGAGGCCCTCGGGCGCGGCGCCGAACTGCCAGGTGATGCGGCCGGGGGCCGCGATCGCGATCGGACCGTGCCGGTAGTCCATCGACGGGTAGGACTCGGTCCACGACTGCGACGACTCGCGCAGCTTGAGGGCGGCCTCGTGGGCGAGGCCGATCGTCCAGCCGCGGCCGAGGAAGGTGTACTGCTCGGCGCCGGCGAGGGTCGGATCCACGTCGGCGAGGGCCGTGCGGGCATCGGCGATCGCCCCGGTGAGATCCTCCCCCAGCGAGGCGCGGAACAGCGCCAGCGCGGTGGTGGCGAAGCGGGTCTGCACGACGGACTGCTCGTCGGCGAAGGGCAGCAGGATCGCGTCGTCGACCATGCCGACCAGCGGCGAGGTCTCGTCGCCGATCACGCCGATCACGCGCGCGGAGCTGCCGGCGGCCTTCAGGTCGGAGACGAGCTCTAGCACCTCGGTCGTCGTGCCGGAACGGGTGAGCGCGACCACGGCGTCGTAGTCGCGGTCCATGAACGCCTCGCTTGCGGCGTAGGCGTCGGTGATGCCGAAGCCGGCGCGCTCGCGCAGCGCGGCGTAGGACTGGGCCATGAACCAGCTCGTGCCGCAGCCGACGACGGCGACGCGCTGCCCCTTGGCGGGCAGCAGCGCCTGCTCGGCGCGCAGGCCGGCGGCGCGCTCCCAGCTGTCGGGCTGCGAGTCGAGTTCGGCGCGCATGTGGGCGCCGGGGGCAAGGATCTCGGGCGAATCGGTCATGCGTCCTCCAGCGATGTCAGTGAACAGCCGAGAATGCATGTTCGTGATTGATTCTACCTTCAAACATGCACTTTCCGTCAAGTTGATGACGGGTCCTGCCCCGCGACGCGATCGAACGGGAGGGTCCGGGTCAGCGTGCGCCGCCCGAACTCAGAGTGCCGGGGGTCCAGTGCACGCCGAGCGCGGCCGAGAGCGCGGCCTGCGCGGCGCCGGCATAGGGGAGCACGTGCGGGCCGTCGTACCGGATGGGCACATCGACGGTGCCGCGCGAGGGGTAGTCGGCGGCGGCGCGCACCTTGTCGAGGAATCTCTCGCCGAGCAGCCGCGCGGATCCGCCGAGCACGATCTCGGTCGGATCCAGCATCGCGGCGAGCAGCTTGATCGCCCGGGCCAGCGCCGTCGCGCCGCGGTCGATCGCCTCCTGATCGGTGCGCTCGATGAGCGCGACGGACTCGGCCGCCGTCATCGCCTCACTGAACTCCGCGCCGACCATCGCGGACATCGACGACTCCGCCTCGAGGCAGCCGAATCGCCCGCATCGGCAGGCGCGGCCGGCCTCGCCGAACACCACCTGCACGTGACCGATCTCACCGCCGCGCAGCCGCGGACCCGGCGCGATGTCGCCGTCCTGGGTGAGCGAGGCGCCGATCCCGGTGCCGAGGTGGATGAACAGGATCTGGCCGTCGCCGCTCACCGCCGCCTCGGCCACGGCCTCGGCGTCGACGTCGTTCATGAGCCGCACGGGCACCCCGAGGATCCCCTCATACTCGCTGGCGAGCGGCCGGTCGGTGAGGTCGAGCTGCACGCTCTCCAGCACCACGCGCCCGTCGGTCGCGCCGGGCACCTGCACGCACGCCGCCAGCAGGCGGGATCCGAACCGGCCCGAGATGCGCGTGAGCATGTCCTGCAGCACGCGCTCGCGATCGGCGGCGGCGAACGCGATCCGCTCCTCGTAGACGGTGCCGCCGTCGAGCGCGACGAGCGCGGCGAGCGCGTCGGTCGGGCGGATCACGACGGCGAGCAGCAGGTGGTGGGAGGCGTCGACCGTGAGCGTGGTCGCGCGCTTTCCGCCCGTGCTCGCGGCGCGCGAGCCCTCGGCGACGATGCGCTCCTCGATCAGCTCTGCCACGAGCGACGACGCCGTGGCCGCGGTCAGTCCGGTGGCCCTGGCGATGCCCGCACGCGTTTGTTCACCCGGGTTGGCGAAGATCAGCTGGAGCGCCCGGCGAAGGTTGGCGCGGCGCAGCGTCGCCTGCCCGTCCGTCGCATCCTGAGTGGTCAGCAGCACCCTGACCCCCTTATCCATCTGCTCCGAGGAGGGATCCGTCAATTGACAGCGGCCGAGGACCGCCCTACCCTCGATATAAGTTTAGCCATTGAACTAAGTTGCGCACAGCCCCCGCGTCCGAAGCGGGTCGAAAGCACGAGGAGCACCGGTGCACCGTCTTCAGACTATGAGCTTCCGCGGATTCGCGGGGGCTCCGAGCACGGTCCACGCGCATGCGCACTGAACTGCGCACCCCGGTCCGCACGGCCGCCCCGGCGTCCGGTTCCGCGCTGCGCCGGCAGAACCGCGCCCTCGTGCTGCGCTCGCTGCTGCGCGAGGTGACCGCGAGCCGCGCCGATCTCGCCCGCTTCACGGGGCTCGCGCGCCCCACGATCTCCGAGGTCGTGCGCGGGCTGCTCGACGAGGGTGTGATCATCGAGAGCGACAAGCGTCACGAGGCCCGTCCCGGCAAGCCCGCCACGATGCTCGCGTTCGACCCCGACGCCGCGCAGATCCTCGCCGTCGACGTGAGCGATCCGCAGCGCATCACCGGTGCGCTCGTGCGCACCGACGGCACGATCGCGCACCGGGTGATCGGATCGGGATCCGCCGAGCCGGTCACGGCGGCCGCACACCTCGCCGACGAACTCCTCGCGCTCACCCCGCGTGCGCCGCTCGGCGTGGGCATCGGGGCGCCGATGGACGCCTGGACCGAGGAGGACCGCGGGCTCACTGCCCGCATCGCCGACGCCGTCGGGCTCGCCGCGCGCATGCCCGCCCAGGTGCACCCCGACGCCGACCTGGCCGCACAGGCCGAGCGCCGGTTCGCCCTCGACGCGGATGCCGCCGACTTCCTGCTCGTGCGCGTCGGGCAGTGCACGGCGACCACCGTCGTGGCCGAGGACGCCGCACGCTCCTCCGCCGCGCGCGAGCTCGCCCACGTGCGGATCAGCGCGGATCCCGGCCCGGACTGCGTGTGCGGACTGTCGGGCTGCGTGCACGGCTGGGTTGCGGCGGCGATCGGATCCGGCCCCGCCGACCCGGTGCGCGCCGTCGCCGCACGGCACCTGGGCATCGCGCTCTCCGTCATCGTCACCGCGCTCGATCTGCCGCGGGTCGTGCTGAGCGGACCGGTCGATGCCGGCTTCTGCGCCGCGGTGGGCGAGGCCATGGCCGACGCCACGCGGACCGCGCATCTCTCCTCACCCACCGTCGTGCGCCCGTCGAGCGTGGAGAACGCGGTGCTGCGCGGTGCGGCGGCCCGGGTCTTCGCGACCGAGCTCGGCATCGCCTGACACCCGCGGTCGCCGGAGGGCCGGCTGCGTTCAGCGGCCTTCCGCGGCCTCGGTGTGGTGGCGGATCACCTCGGCGACCACGAAGTTGAACCACTTCTCGGCGAACTCCGGATCCAGGTGCGCCTCCTCGGCGAGCGCACGCAGGCGGGCGACCTGCTGCTCCTCACGCCCCGGATCCGAGGCCGGCATCTCGTGCTCGGCCTTGAGCACCCCAACCTGCTGCGTGCAGCGGAACCGCTCCGCGAGCATGAAGATGAGGGCGGCGTCGATGTTGTCGATGCTCGCGCGCAGTCGCAGCAGCTCGGCGCGGGGGTCGGGTGCTGACATGGGTGCTCCTCACCGAGTGGCGGACAGGCGGTCACTCCGACGATAACGGACGCACGCGGCGGAGCCGTGGTTCACCGTCCAGACCCGTGCGCGGGCAGGTTCCTGCCCCTACAGTGAACGCATGACCTCTGCTGAGAGTGCCGCGCCCGCCGACCCCGACGCCGACGACACCGACGGGGCCGCGGTCGCGGTGGCCGACGACGAGGGGGTCGGGACCGACGGCGCCGACACCTCTCGCTACGTCGAGGCCGCCATTCCGCGCGCCTCGTTCTGGACCCGCATCGACAAGCCGTATACGTTCGGCTTCCTGGTCACGCTCGGTGGCCTCACCGCGATCCTGCTCGGGCTCGCGCTGTCGAGCCTGTCGACCGTGCTCATCTACATCGCCTTCGCGCTCTTCGCCGCGCTGGGGCTCGACCCCGCCGTGCGGTGGCTGGAACGGCACGGGCTCTCCCGCGCCTGGTCGGTGGTGGCGGTCATCGTCGCGTTCGCACTCGTCATCGTCGTGATCGTGCTCGCGATCATGCCGACGGTCATCGAGCAGATCGCGACCTTCATCTCCGGGATCCCCGACACGATCCGCAACTTCACACACACCGAGTTCTACGCCTGGCTCGAGGGCCGGTTCGGCGTGGGTCTGACCGACCTCATCGGCGAGGTGCAGAAGTTCCTCAGCGACCCGAGCCGGATCGCGCAGATCGGCGGCGGCGCGCTGCAGATCGGCACCGGCATCGCGACCGGGATCGCCACCGGCATCTCGGGCGGGCTGATCGTGATCGTGCTGACGCTCTACTTCCTCGCCACCCTGCCGACGATGAAGAGCGGCCTGCTGCGCCTCGCCCCGGCACGCGACCGCAAGAACATCGACCGCATCTCCGAGCAGATCACCGAGTCGGTCGGCGGCTATGTGATCGGGATGGTCGGCCTCGCGTTCATCAACGCCGTGATCGTGTTCATCCTCTACCTCGTGCTGGGACTGCCGTTCCCGCCGCTCATGGCGACGGTCGCGTTCCTCATCACGCTGATCCCGCTCGTCGGATCCGTGCTGTTCTGGATCATCGGCACCGGCATTGCACTCTTCACCTCGCCGATCATGGCGCTGATCTTCGCGCTCGTGTACGTCGTGTACATGCAGGTGGAGGCATACGTCATCACGCCGCGTGTGATGAGCAAGGCGATCTCGATCCCCGGATCCCTCGTGGTGATCGGCGCGCTCGTGGGCGGCACCCTGCTCGGCCTGCTCGGCGCCCTCGTCGCGGTGCCGGTGACGGCGTCGATCCTGATCATCATCAAGCAGGTCTGGATCCCCCGTCAGGACCATAGGATCTGACCCGGGTCGCCCGTCGGGGGCCGTGCAGGACTGGACGGGCCTGTCACGATCTGCACACGCTGTCACGATCTGCACACGGATCCACGTCAACACGTGCGCTGATCGTCACCGAGTGTGCGGATCGTGACAGCGGATCCGGGTCGCCCGCGAAAGTCAGTGCAGCCGGTACGCCCGATAGTGCACGGCGGCGCCCTCGCGACGGCAGACGGCGACATGCAGCGTGCGCTGCAGGTGCGCATGCTCCGGCGCCGACGACTCGAACTCCACCACCGTGCGGAAGTAGTACTCCGACGGTGCCACGGGCTCGCCACGGCCCAGCCGCGCCAGGATCTCCGGCGGGCCGGTGCGCACGCCCCGTGCGTGCAGCAGCAGCGGGCCGTGCTCGGTGTTGCCCGCGTAGTCGGCGTCGATGCCGAACGTGCCGTCCTCCCGGATGATCTGCCGGTCGAAGCCGCCGGGGAGGATCTCGGCCTCGAGCGAACCGGTGATCCGCCCGCCGAGGATCGGCACCAGGCGGCGGTGCCCGGCGGAGGTCACGCCCGGGTCGATCGGGGGCCCGACGTGCACCGTGACGTCGAACGCCGGCTCGAGCTGCGGCTGCGGCAGCTCCGCGAAGAGGTCAGCGGTCATCGGGCCGTCTCCTTCAGTGCTTCGGCCAGGCGCTCCAGCGCGGGGATCGCGGCGGCCACGGCCGCCCGATCGGCAGGGTCCAGGGTGTCCAGCGCCTCGCGCAGGATCTCGCCCGCCGCATCGTCGAAGCGCCGGAACAGCTCGACGGCCCGCGGCGACGGGGCGACGACGACGCGGCGGCCGTCGCCGGCGGCCCGGCCCCGCTCGACGAGGCCGTCCGCCTCCATCACTCCGAGCAGATTGCTGATCGTGGAGCGGTTCAGGTGCAGCGCCTCCGCGAGCTCCGCGGGGCCGCGCTCCGCGGCGCCGGAGGGGGGCAGCAGCGCGCGCACCATCTCGATCTGGGCGTCGGGGACGTCCGGCAGGCCGCCGCGTTCCCTCGCCGCGGAGAGGAGGGTGCGCCGCAGCGGCGAGATGACCGCGGCGAGACGCCCCGCCGCGCCGGACGCGGTGCTCACGCCCGCGCCTCGACGTCCAGCGACGCCCTCTCGTTGAGGATCGACGGATCGAATCCGGCCGCCCGCTTGTAGCCGTTCGCGATCTCCTCGCGCTCGGCCCGCGGGATGACGTCGTCGATGCGATCGAAGCCCTGCGGCGCACGCTCTGCGGCCAGCAGCATCACCCGCTCCGGTCCGGTCGCGCGGGTGCCGGCCAGCAGCGCGGTCATCGCCGGCCGCCGGACCTGCTCGTATGCGGCGAGCGCGGCGTCGATCACGGCACCGTCATCGGCGGCCGCCTCTCGCACGGCGATGCCGAGGTGGAACGCCAGGGTGCGGGCGTCGAGGATCGCCTGGGATCCGCCGTTCGAGCCGTTCGGGTACATCGCGTGCGCGGCATCGCCGACGAGGGTGGTGCGCCCGAAGGTCCACTGCGGCAGCGCGTCGCGGTCGACCATGGGATACTCCAGGATCTCCTCCGCGTTCGCGATGATCGCGGGCACGTCGAGCCCCTCGAACACCCAGTCCGCGAACAGGTCGGCGATGGGGCCCGGATCCACCGCACGGTTCCAGTCTGCATCGGGACGGCCTGCACCGCGCCGCTCGGCGATGAAGTTCAGCCGCTGCCGGCCGCCCTCGGCGGCGCCGAGCGGGTACGCGACGAACTTCTGCTCGCCGTCGCCAGCCATGATCATGGTGCATCCGTCGAGGAGGACGGGGGCGTCGGCGACGCCGCGCCACAGGGTCAGCCCGCTCCACGGCGGGGCGCCCTCGGCGGGGTAGCGCAGTGCACGCAACGCCGAATGGATCCCGTCCGCGCCGATCACCAGGTCGTAGGTCTCCGACGTCTCGCCGTCGGCCGTCGCGAAGACGACCGTCTCGGATCCGCCCGCCGCGTCCTCGACCCGCACCAGGCGGTGCCCGAGCCGGATGACGTCGCCCAGGCGCTCGATGACGGCGTCGCGCAGAGCGAGCTGCAGCTGCCCGCGGTGGACGGACAGCTGCGGCCAGCGGTAGCCCGCGGCGATCCCGCGGGGTTCGCCCCAGATGTGCTGGCCGAACCGGTTCAGGTAGACGAGGGTCTCCGGGGCCACGCCGAGCGCCTCCACCCGGTCGCGCAGGCCCAGTTCGGTGAGCTCGCGGATCGCGTGCGGCAGCAGGTTGAGGCCGACGCCGAGCCCGCGGATCTCGTCCGCCCGCTCGTGCACGGTGATGTCTCGGAAGCCCGCGGCCTCCAGGCTGAGCGCCGTGGCGAGTCCGCCGATTCCCGCTCCGATGATCCCGATCCGCATCGATCCGCTCCTGTTCCGCGGCGCCCTCGCCGTCCGAATTAGTTTTGTCACAAAACTAGATTCGACGCAAGAGCGGATCCGTCTCCGCGCGCGACAGACCCCGGCACGGGGCAGTCCGGCTACCGGGCGGCGATGCGCTCAGCGGAGTCCAGGATCTGCTCCACGCCCAGGAAGAACAGCTCGCGATCGCGCAGTGAGGCCAGCGCCATGGTGTGCTCGGCGATGCGCGGGTAGCGACGCGGATCCGCCAGCGGCGGTTCGTCGAACCACGGACCGTCCGGCTCGTCATCGGTGCGCTCGGCGCGGGCGCGGGCGATGCCGGCCGCGGTGGACAGGATGTGCGACGCCAGCAGTGCGTAGTGCCGGACCACGTCCGCCTCGCCGAGCCCCGCGGTCGTGAACGCCTGCAGCATGAGTTCGATCGCCCCGAGCTCACCGGGGCCATGCGTGGTGAGGGTCGTGCCCTCCGCCCCCACCGCCGGATACTCGGAGTACAGGTCGAGGGTCGCGCGCGCCATGGCGCGCAGCCGGCCGCGCCAGTCCTCCAGCGGTACGTCGACGCTGCCCAGCGCACGCAGCGTGACCTCGTCGAGGAGCGCTCGCATGAGGTCGTCCTTGCTGCGGAAGTGCCGGTAGATCGCGGTCGGATCCGCACCGAGCCTGGCGCCCAGCTCGCGCACGGAGATGGCGGATGCGCCGGTGGCGGCGAGCTCGAGCCCTGTCGCGACGATGTGCTCCGGATCCAGCCGGGCACGAGACGACGCCGTCTTCTCCGCCACGGCCGCCGTCTCGTCGAGCGCGGACCTGCTGCTCCTCTTCACGGGCATGCCCCCTCCTGATACCTATCGTCCCACGTACCCAATCAGTCCGGAGCGAGTGCAGTCAACACTGTTGACATCACCGCGGACTCTGGTTAGCGTAGTCGCGACCCGCAGCTCTGCGGGCGCTCCCCTGCTTCAACGGCGAAAGGCGGACGATGGCGACGACGCACGTCTTCCACGGCGGATCGGTATTCACCGGTACCGGCTCCCCCCTCCACGACCGGGCGGTCATCGTGCGCGGCGAGCGCATCGACCGGATCGTGCCGGAGACCGAACTGGCCGCAGTGCTCGGCGCCGAGCCCGAGGGCTCCATCGAGTTCATCGACCTGCGCGGCGCCTTGCTCAGCCCCGGCTTCCAGGACGCGCACATCCACGCCGTCGGCGGCGGGGTGGAGCTGCTGCAGTGCGACCTCAGCGGCACGGCCTCGGCCGCCGAGGCGGCCGAGGCCGTGCGCGCGTACGCGGAGGCGAACCCCGATGAGGAGTGGATCCTCGGCGGCGGATGGTCGATGGACTGCTTCCCCGGCGGCAACCCGCCGCGCGCCCTGCTGGACGAGGCCGCCCCCGGCCGCCTCGTTCTGCTCGCCAGCCGCGATCACCACAGCACCTGGGCCTCGACCGCCGCGATCGAGCGCGCCGGTCTCGACGCCGGGACCCCGGATCCGTCCGACGGCGTCGTCATCCGCGAGGACGACGGCTACCCGGCCGGCACCTTCCACGAGGGCGCTGCCGACCTGTTCAGCGCCGTGCGCCCCGGCCTCTCCGAAGACCTGCGCTACCGGGGTCTGCTGCGCGCCCAGGAGGAGCTCATCGCGCTCGGCATCACCGGCTGGCAGGACGCGATGGTCGGCGACGGCGGCGACGGCGGCATCGCCGACCCGCTGCCCGCCTACGAGCGCGCCCTCGCCGAAGGCACCCTCACGGTGCACGTCACCGGTGCGCAGTGGTGGACCCGCGACGGCGGCATCGAGCAGGTCGAGCGCATGGTGGCCGAGCGCGAGCGGATCGCCGCGCTCGGAGCGCCCGAGCGGCTCGAGCTCGGCACCACCAAGATCATGGTCGACGGCGTCGCGGAGAACCACACCGCCGCGATGCTGACCCCGTACCGTGACGCGCACGGCCACGACACCCACAACCACGGGCTCAGCTTCATCGACCCGGCGCACCTGCGCGAGTACGTCACCGCCCTCGACGCCGCCGGTCAGCAGGTGCACATGCACGCGCTCGGCGACCGCGCCGTGCGCGAGGCGCTGGACGCGGTCGAGGCGGCGCGCACCGCCAACGGCCCCACCGACAACCGGCATCACCTCGCGCACCTGCAGGTCGTGGCGGAGGAGGACGTGCCGCGCTTCGCCACGCTCGACGCCGTGGCGAACCTGCAGGCGCTCTGGGCCACCCACGAGGACCAGCTCGACCAGCTCACCCTGCCGTTCCTGCAGGACGGCCTGGAGGCGCGCCAGTACCCGTTCGGCGACCTCGTGCGCGCGGGCGCCCGGCTCGCCGCCGGCAGCGACTGGCCGGTCTCCAGCGCCGCCCCGCTCGACGCCGTGCACATCGCGGTCACCCGGGTCGCCCCCGGGATCGACGCCGAGCCGCTCGGCGGCGCGCACCAGCGGATGGATCTCGCCACGGCGATGGCCGCCTACACCTCGGGCAGCGCCTACGTGAACCACCGCGAGCACGACACCGGCAGCATCAAGCCCGGCTACCGTGCCGATCTCGTCGTGCTGGATCCGTCGCCCTTCGACGTCCCGGCCGATCGGATCCACACCTGCCGGGTCGCCCAGACCTGGATCGACGGCGTGCTCGTGCACTCCGCCGAGACCGCCACAGCCACCACCACACCCACCCGCACCACCTCCGTCAACGCAGAAGGAGAGCTGTCATGACCCGAACCCGCCCCTCCCGCAGCGCCTCGCGGCGCCTGATCCGCGTCGTCGCGCTGGGTGCCGTCACCCTCGTGGCCGCGACCTCGCTGGCCGCCTGTTCCGGCACAACCGGCTCCACCGGCACCGCCGCGAACGCCGATTGGAAGCTGACCACGACGACGGCGAAGCCCACCGGCGACATCGACTCGTTCACGTTCGCGTTGTACGCCGAGCCCGCGACGCTCGACTACGCCTACGCGTTCGACTACCCCGACAACCAGGTGCTCGCGAACGTCTGCGAGTCGCTGCTGCGCCTGAACCCCGACTACACGCTGAGCCCCGGCCTCGCGAAGAGCTTCTCCAACCCGGATCCGCTCACCTGGGTCTACGAGATCCGCGACGGCGTCACGTTCCACGACGGCACCCCGATGACCGCCGCCGACGTCGTCGCCTCGATGCAGCGGATCATGGATCCCGAGGTCGGATCCAGCTGGTTCTCCGTCTACCAGAACGTCGACTCGATCGCGCAGACCGGCCCGATGGAGGTCACGGTCAAGACGAAGATCCCCGACTCCCAGTTCAACCAGGGCATGGGCGGATCCGCCGGTGTCGTCGAGTCGGCCGCGACCCTCGCCGCGGCCGGCAAGGACTACGGCAACTCGACCGGCGGTGTGAACTGCACCGGTCCGTTCTCGCTGAAGCAGTGGAAGTCGGGCGAGTCGATCACACTCGAGCGCTACGACGGCTACTGGGACAAGGACCTGCGCGCGAAGTCGAAGGAGATGACGTTCGCGATCATCCCCGACGCCACCGCACGCGTGAACGCCATGAAGTCGGGCAGCGTCGACGGATCCTGGATGATCCCGATGGAGTCCGCGAAGCAGCTGCAGGCCTCCGGCAAGGGCGACGTGCTGTACGCGCCGTCCACCGCCACGAGCGACCTCGTCGTGAGCAACCTGAACGGTCCACTCGGCGACAAGCGCGTGCGCAAGGCGCTCACGATGGCGCTCGATCGCCCCGGCATCCTCAAGGGTGCCCTGCAGGGCGTCGGCGAGGTCACCGACGTGCTGACCACGCCACTGGTCTGGGGATCCGCCTCGGACGCCACGAAGAAGGCCGCGTTCGAGGACATCACGAAGTACAAGCAGGACGTGGCGGCCGCGAAGAAGCTCGTCGAGGAGGCCGGCGCCACGGGCAAGGAGCTCGTCTACGTGACGGCACCCATCGGCAACGACTTCTCCGTGGTGTCGCAGGCGACCATGGCCGCCGCACAGTCGATCGGCCTCAAGCTGACCATCAAGACGGTGACCCCCGCGCAGTACACGGCACTGTTCAGCGACCCGAGCGCTCGTGAGGGCGTCGACCTCTTCTACACGGTCTGGTACCTGTCCAGCCCGGACGCGCTCGAGATGTACGGCGTGCTGCGCACCGGCGACTTCAGCAACTACGGCGGCTGGAGCGACAAGGAGTTCGACGACATCGTGAACGAGGCCGTCGGCACGATGGATGTGGCCGCGCGCAGCGAGCTGACCGCCAAGGCGCAGCAGATCGCGAACGAGGAGCTGCCCTGGATCCCGCTGGCCGCGGGTCCGCTGCCGCTGTTCCTCGGCAAGCGCATCACCGGGCTCGACCCGTCGATGGCGTTCCTCTACTACCCGTGGGCGGCGCAGATCGGCAAGCGCTGATCCCGACCCCACCCGATTGAGCCGGTTCCGGGGCGGCGTGCGCGCCGCCCCGGAACGGGCCGAGACCACAGGGACGCCATGAGCACTCTCCGCCGCGTCGCGGGGAAGCTGGGCGGGCTGCTGCTCACCCTCTTCCTCGCCTCGCTCCTCGTCTTCTTCTCCCGGTTCCTGGTGCCGGGAGATCCCATCCGGTTCCTGCTGCGCGGCCGCAAGCCGTCGCCCGAGGCCATCGCCGACGTCACCGCGCAGTACGGGCTGGACCTGCCGCCGTGGGAGCAGTACGTGCGCTGGATCGCCGGCGTGCTGCACGGCGACTTCGGCCGCTCCCTGCAGTTCCGCCAGGACGTCACGGTCGTGCTCGGCGACCGCCTCCCGGTCACGCTCATGCTGGTCGTGATGGCCGGCGCGATCATCGCCGTCGTGGGCCTCGTGGGAGGCGCGATCGCCGCGCTGAACAAGGGCCGCGCGGCCGACCGCGGGATCCTCATCTCCCTCACCGTGCTGGGCGCCATCCCCTCGTTCGTCGGGTCGATCGTGCTCATCGCGGTGTTCTCGGTGCAGCTGGGCTGGTTCCCGTCGTTCGGTTCCGGATCCGGGTTCTGGGACATGGCGTACCACCTGGTGCTGCCGTCGATCGCCCTCGCGCTCGTGTTCATCGTGCTCGTGGGCAAGGTCACCCGATCGTCCATGGTCGAGCAGCTGAACCGCGAGCACGTCGAGGTCGCCACCTCGCGCGGCATCTCCCGTCTCGCGGTGGTGCGCCGGCATGTGCTGCGCAACTCCCTGGGCCCGATCCTCACCGTGTCCGGCGTGCTCGTGGCCGGGCTCCTCGTCGCGAGTTCCATCGTCGAGCAGGCCTTCGGCCTGGCCGGCATCGGCTCACTCCTGGTCGGCTCCGTCGACCGCCTCGACTTCCCCGTCGTGCAGGCGATCGTCCTGCTCGTGGTCACCGCCTTCGTGGTCGTGAACGCGATCATCGACGTCCTCGAACCCTGGATCGACCCGCGATCCGCTGCAGGAGCTGGTGCGCGATGACCGTCCCCACCCCCACCATGGCCGTGCGCGTGCTGCGCATGCCGAAGCGGCTGCGCGGACGCGGCATCGTGATCGGCAGCATGGTGATCCTCGCCGTGGTCACCCTGGCCGCGATCCTCGCCCCCTGGGTCGCCCCGTTCGACCCCGACGCCGTCGACTTCACCGCCTTCTACGCGCCGCCGTCAGCGACGCACTGGCTCGGCACCGACAGCCTCGGCCGTGACCTGCTCAGCCGCATCATCTGGGGCGGCCGCACGGCGCTGCTCGGCCCGCTGCTCGTCGTGGTGTTCTCCACCGTGCTGGGGATCCTGCTGGGCCTCCTCGCCGGCTGGCGTGGCGGCTGGATCGACGCCGTGCTCGGTCGCATCTTCGACGTGCTGTTCGCCTTCCCGTCGCTGCTGATCGCGATGATGGCCGTCGCGCTGTTCGGCAAGGGCCTGGTCGCCCCGGTCATCGCGATGAGCATCTCGTACGCGCCGTTCGTCGCCCGGCTGACCCGCTCGCTGGTGGCCGCGGAGCGCACCCGGCCCTACGTCGCGGCGTACCGCGTGCAGGGCTTCGGCGGCGCATGGATCGCGCTGCGCCGGGTGCTGCCGAACGTCTCGCCGATCGTCGGCGCGCAGTCGACGCTGAACTTCGGCTACGTGCTCGCCGAGCTCGCCGGCCTGTCGTTCCTCGGCCTGGGCGTGCAGGCGCCGACCGCCGACTGGGGCGCCATGATCAACGAGGCGCAGTCCGGCATCGCCGCGGGACAGTTCCTTCCGGCGATCGCACCCGCCATCGTGGTGGTGCTCGTGGTCGTCGCCGTCAACATCGTCGGCGAGGACCTCTCCGACCGCATCGGAGGAGAGATCCCCGCATGAGCACCGCCCCCGCAACCGCATCGTCCGCACTCGCCGGATCCGCATCGTCCGCGATCGCCGGATCCGCATCGTCCGCGATCGCCGGATCCGCATCGGACACCGCGCTCCTCGACATCCGCGATCTCACTCTCGACCTCGCCGACGGCACCCGCCTGCTGCACGGCATCACGCTGTCGGTCGCGCCCGGCGAGACCGTGGGTCTCGTGGGCGAATCCGGATCCGGCAAGTCGCTCACCGCGCGCACCGTGCTCGGCCTCACCCCCGACCGGTCGAAGCTCGGCGGATCCGTCTCGGTCGACGGCCGCTCCCCGCTCGCGCCGGAATCGCTGCGTGCGATCCGGCGCTCCGACGCGGCGATGGTGTTCCAGGATCCGCGCGCCGGCATCAATCCGATGCGCACGATCGGCGACCACCTCACCGAGGCGCTGCGCCTGAACGAGGGCTGGTCGCGAGGCCGTGCTCGCGCGCGCGCCGCCGAGCTGCTCGCAGACGTGCGGCTGCCGTCGCCCGCCGAGCACCTCGACCAGCATCCGCACGAGCTGAGCGGCGGCATGCTGCAGCGCGTGATGATCGCCGGAGCCCTGACCACCTCGCCGCGGCTGCTCGTGTGCGACGAGCCCACCACGGCGCTCGATGTGACCACGCAGGCCGAGATCGTGCAGGTGCTGCGCGAGCTCTGCGCTGAGCGCGGCATGGGCATGCTGTTCATCACGCACGACCTCAACCTCGCTGGATCCCTCTGCGACCGGCTCGTGGTGATGAAGGACGGCGCCGTGGTCGAGGAGGGCCCCGCGCTCGAGGTGCTGCGCGCCCCGCAGGCCGAGTACACCCGGCGCCTGGTCGCCGCGACCCCCCGCCTGACCGGCGACGACACCCCGGCCTCCACTGCCTCCTCCGTCTCCGCTTCCGGCTTTGACCGCGAGACTGCACCGGGGTCGCGAGACAGCAGCGCAGAGGCGCAGTCTCGCGCCGCAGATGAAGTCTCGCGGTCAGGGGCCATGGTCGAGGTGCGCGGCGTCTCCAAGACGTACACCGTGCGCGGCCGCGGGAAGGTGCACGCGGTCGCGTCCACGGACTTCGAGATCCCCGTCGGCGGCGCCCTCGCCGTCGTCGGCGAATCCGGATCCGGCAAGTCGACCCTCGCCCGCATGATCGTGGGCCTCGAGCAGACCGACACCGGCACCATCCGCATCGGCGGGCGCGACACCAGCGCCGTGCCGAAGGGCCGTGCCGAGCGGCTCGCGCGGGCGAAGAGCGTGCAGATGGTGTTCCAGGATCCGTACCTGTCCCTGGATCCGCGGATCCCGGCACGGCAGGCCGTCAGCGACGTGTTGCAACTGCACGCCGGACTGGACAAGGCGGCCGCCACGTCGCGCGCGATGGAGGTGCTGACGGCCGTCGGCCTCGGCGAGGAACATGCGGTCGCGCGCCCCAAGACGCTCTCCGGCGGTCAGCGCCAGCGCGTCGCGATCGCCCGGGCGCTCGCGATCGAGCCCGACCTGCTCGTGATGGACGAGGCCACCAGCGCCCTCGACGTGTCGGTGCAGGCGCAGGTGCTGGACCTGGTGGCCGACATCCGCCGCCGGCAGGGGCTCACGCTGCTGTTCATCAGCCACGACCTCGCCGTCGTGCGCCGTGTGTGCGAGCAGACCGCGGTGATGCGCCGCGGCGAGATCGTCGAGCACGGCGCCACCGCCGAGATCCTCTCCGACCCGCAGCACGAGTACACCCGCCTGCTGCTGGACTCGGTGCCCGTCCCGGCCTGACCGGATCCGGATCCGC
>JAFDWM010000046.1 GCA_018268455.1 Actinomycetota bacterium
GCGAGCCCGAACAGGTTGCCGGCCCGCGGCACGGCGTGCACCACGCCCGCGTCGGTCAGTGCCCGGTCGAGGGACGCCGACAGGCGCGCGGCCGCAGAGTCGATCTGCGCGTACACCTCCGGCGTTGCGAGTCGCAGCGTCGCGAGGCCCGCGGCCACGGAGAGCGGGTTCCCGCTGAGGGTCCCGGCCTGGTACACCGGTCCGGTCGGCGCGAGCCGATCCATGACCTCGGCTCGTCCGCCCAACGAGGCCAGCGGCATGCCGCCGCCGACGACCTTCCCGAACGTGAGGATGTCGGGCAGATACTCCTCGCCGGCGGCCTGCTGCAGGCCCCAGAAGCCGGCCGGATGCACCCGGAAGCCGGTGAGCACCTCATCGAGGATCATCAGCGCTCCGTGCGCGTGCGCGGTCTCGGCGATCAGCCGGTTGAATCCGGGCTCCGGCGCGACCACGCCCATGTTCGCCGCGGAGGCCTCGACGATGACGGCCGAGATCCGGTCGCCGTGCTCGGCGAAGACGGCGGCCAACGACTCCGGCGAGTTGTAATCGATGACGAGCGTCTGCGCGGCGATCGGTGCCGGGACACCCGCGGATCCCGGCAGAGCGAGTGTGGCGACGCCGGATCCGGCCGCCGCCAGCAGCCCGTCGGAATGGCCGTGGTAATGCCCGGCGAACTTCACCAGCAGGTCGCGGCCGGTGACCCCGCGGGCGAGGCGGATCGCCGTCATGGTCGCCTCGGTGCCGGTGGAGACCAGTCGCACCCGCTCGACCGGGCGCACGTCGCCGTGGCGCACGCGCTCGGCGATGACCGACGCGAGTCCGACCTCGCCCTCGGTGGGGGCTCCGAACGAGAGGCCGCGGGTCGCGGCCTCCTGCACCGCCGCGACGATCTCGGGATGCGCGTGTCCGAGAAGCGCCGGCCCCCACGACGCCACAAGGTCGACGTAGGTCGTTCCTGCGGCGTCGGTGACGGTGGCTCCCGAAGCGCTCGCGAGAAACCGTGGAGTGCCGCCGACAGATCCGTACGCGCGCACGGGCGAGTTCACCCCACCGGGGATCACCGCGCGGGCAGCGTCGAACAGGTCGTCATTGCGGTCGGTCATGGATCCATTCTCCCGAAGGATCCTGTGCGGCCCGTCCGGCTGGGGCCTCGCACTCCCGTCGCGAAAAGTGCCGCGTCCGACCGCACCCCACGACCGTTTTCGCGACGGGAACGAGACGAACGCCGCTCCCGTCGCAGAACATGCCGCACCCGAACCACGCGAGCGGCAGTTTTCGCGACGGGAATGAGATGAACGACGCTCCCGTCGCGAAAAGTGTCGTGTCCGACCGCGTCCCCATGGCAGTTTTCGCGACGGGAGCGAGATGAACGGCGCTCCCGTCGCAGAACATGCCGGTCCCGAACCACGCGAGCGGCAGTTTTCGCGACGGGAGCAGAATGAATGGCGCTCCCGTCGCAGAAGATGCTGGATCCGAACCACTCAAGCGACCGTTTTCGCGACGGGAACGGACGAGACGGCGAGGTGACCTCGAACGAACGGCTCTCAGCCTCGGGCGAGGCGACGGGCGACCTCGGTCGCCCAGTAGGTGAGCACGACGTCGGCGCCGGCGCGACGGATCGACAGCAGCGACTCGAGGATCGTGCGCTCGCGATCGAGCCAGCCGTTCTGCGCGGCGGCCTCGATCATCGCGTACTCGCCCGACACCTGGTACGCCCACACCGGCACCCGCACGGCCTCGCGCACCTCGCGCAGCACGTCGAGGAACGCCATCGCCGGCTTCACCATCACGACGTCGGTACCCTCGGCCTCGTCCAGCAGCGCCTCGCGCACGCCCTCGCGCCGGTTGCCCGGGTCGAGCTGGTACGTACGGCGATCGCCCTGCAGCTGCGAGTCGACGGCCTCGCGGAACGGACCGTAGAACGCGCTCGCGTACTTCGCGGCGTAGCCGAGCAGCAGCACGTCCTGGAAGCCGGCGGCGTCGAGCGCATGCCGCACGGCGGCGACCTGGCCGTCCATCATGCCGCTGAGCCCGAGCAGCTGCGATCCCGCGCGGGCCTGGGCCAGCGCTATCAGCACGTACCGGTCGAGGGTGGCGTCGTTGTCGACGGATCCGTCCGAGCGGAGCACACCGCAGTGGCCGTGGTCGGTGAACTCATCGAGGCACAGATCGGTCTGCACGACGAGCGCGTCGCCGACCTCCGCGGCGACCGCGGCGGTCGCGACATTGAGAATGCCGTTCTCGTCGTCCGCGCCAGATCCGATCGCGTCACGCACCGCGGGCACGCCGAACAGCATGATGCCGGTCACACCGGCCTCGGCCGCCTCCGCGGCGGCACGCCGCAGCGAGTCGAGGGAGTGCTGCTGCACGCCGGGCATGGATCCGATCGGGGCCGGATCCGTCAGGCCCTCGCGCACGAACGCCGGGAGCACCAGATGCCGCGGCAGCAGATCCGTCTCCCGCGCGAGCTCGCGCACCGCGGGCGACTGACGCAGACGACGCGGACGCACGTCGGGAAACCCGGTAGCCCCGAACCCGGCAGCCCCGAACCCGGCAGCCCCGGAGCCGAGGCCGCGGGTCACGGCGCGAACTCGTCCGCCGCGTGCGGAAGCGTGAAGTGCGAGACCGCGTCGATGAGCGCGTCGACGGTCTGACGATCGGCCACCACCGAGATCGGCAGGCCGGCCTTCTTCGCGTCCTTCGCGGTGCGCGGGCCGATCGCGGCGAGCAGCGTCGTGTCGGGGATCTCCGCGAACTGCTCGCGCACCTGCGCCGCCACCGATCCGCTGGTGACCAGGATCGCGTTGATGCGTCCGTTCTTCACGTCGCGCAGGATCCGCTCGGTCACCGGCAC
The DNA here is from genome assembly GCA_018268455.1 of Actinomycetota bacterium. Classification (GTDB taxonomy): domain Bacteria; phylum Actinomycetota; class Actinomycetes; order Actinomycetales; family Microbacteriaceae; genus Microbacterium. Next base: position 2,855 of record JAFDWM010000046.1, read on the forward strand.
GCCGACCGTGCGGTAGGCGACGACGCTCGACACGTGGTGACCGGCCTTGATCAGCGAACGCGTCAGCACCGGCTTGGCAATCTCGCTGCGCAGGGTCAGGATCCGCTTCGGCTCGGTCTCGAGGGCGATCATCTGCTTCGCCATGCCCTCGGCCGAGTTGTCCTCCTCCGGCACGAGGTCGACGTGATAGCCGACAGCCGTCAGAGCCGCGGCGGTGGTCTCGCCCACCGCGGCGATCTTCGTGGACTTCGGGATCCCGGTGCGGTGCGCGAACAGCACGTCGACGGTCGTCGCGCTGGTGATGGTGAGCCAGTCGAACTCACCCTTCTCGAGCTTCACGAGCGCGTCATCGAGTGCGGGCTGGTCGTTGGTCGGTGCGAAGTTGATCAGCGGTGCGACCACGGGCACGGCGCCCTGCGCGCGGAGGCTGGCGGCGACGCCGTCGCCCCAGGGTCCGCCGCGCGGGACGAGCACACGCCAGCCGGTCAGGGGCTTGGCCTCTTGCTTCGTTTCAGTCATCATCATCGGGTCTAGGAGCGCGGGAGGAGGTCGGCCGCCCCGCGTTCGAGCAGCCGATGGGCGACAGCCAGCCCGATGCTGCGCGCTGCGCGGATCGGGTCTGCACCACCAGCAGAGTCCGCGCCGTTGCCCCTGCCGTCTGCATGAATATACTCCTGGTCCGGATTTCCCCGCTCCACGGATCCTGCATGCAACGGTTCCGTGACATCGACCCCGATGCGCCAGCCGTCCTTCGGCGCGTAGACCACGGCGCGCACGCGCACCGTGTCACCCTCGACGAGGGCGTGCGCAGCCATCGGCGCCTGGCAGCCCGCATCGAGGCCCTCCAGCACCGCACGTTCGGCGGTCACGGCGATGCGGGTCGCCTCGTCATCGAGCGCGCGCAGCGCCTCGAGCAGCTCGGCCGGGGCGTCGGTCGTGGTCTCGACGGCGAGCGCCCCCTGACCGGGTGCGGTCGGCCACTCGGCGAGGCCGAGCATCTCGCCCTGCAGGTCGCCGAGCAGATCCGCGTCGAGACGGCCGAGGCCCGCGGCGGCGAGGATCACGGCGTCGAGCTCGCCGTCGCGCACCCGCTGCAGCCGCGAGTCGACGTTTCCGCGCAGGTCGACGGTGCGCAGCCGCGGGTTGCGCACGTGCACCTGGGCGATGCGGCGGGGGGATCCGGTGCCGATCGCGGATCCGCCGGTGAGCTCGTGCAGCGCGACGCCCTCGCGGGTGACGGCCACATCGCGTGCGTCGGCGCGGACAGGCGTCGCCGCGATGACGAGATCCTCCGGAACCTGCGTCGGCAGATCCTTCAGCGAGTGCACGAGGAGATCGCACTCGCCGCGGCGCAGCGCCTCGCGCAGGGCGGTGGCGAACACGCCCTGACCGCCGATCTCGCTCAGCGATGCGCGGTTGGTGTCGCCCTCGCTCGTGATCGGGACGAGTTCGACCGGCCGGCCGGCGACCTTCTCCAGCGCCGCGGCGACCTGGCCGGACTGGGCCTGCGCGAGGGCGCTGCGACGGGTGCCGACCCGGATCGCGGCGCTCACTGCAGCACCTCCGGGATCTCCTCGAGACGCAGCCGGCGCCCGGTGTAGAAGGGCACCTCCTCCTTCACAAAGCGGCGCGCATCGGTGTAGCGCAGGTCGCGCATCAGGTCGACCAGCTCGGTGAGCTCGTCGGCCTCGAGCGGCAGCAGCCACTCGTAGTCGCCGAGCGCGAACGCCGCCACGGTGTTCGCGATGACGCCGCGGAAGGCGGCCCCCTTGCGCCCGTGCTCGGCGAGCATCCGGCGGCGCTCGTCCTCCTCGACGAGGTACCACTCAGGGGTGCGCACGAACGGATACAGGCAGAGCCAGTCCTTCGCTTCGACCCCGCGCAGGAACCCGGGCACGTGCGCGCGGTTGAACTCGGCGTCACGGTGCACGCCCATCACGTTCCAGGTGGGCTGCAGCCCGCTCAGCAGGTCGGTGCGGCGCAGCCGCCTCAGCGCCTGCTGAAGCCCTTCGGCCGTCGGGCCGTGCAGCCAGACCATGAGGTCGGCGTCGGCTTTGAGACCGGAGACGTCGTAGAACCCGCGAACCGAGATCCCGCCCTCCTCGATCAGGCGGACGATGTCCTCGAGCTCGGTCGCGTCGGAGGCCGGTGCGGGAGCCGAGCGGTCGCGGCGCCACACGGCCCACAGGGTGAAGCCGTGGGGCGAGGGGTCGGAGTCGACGGCGGGCACGGACGATTCAGCATCTTCGGCCATGCCCCCAGTCTGCCCCCTTCGCCTATGCCGGTGGGACCGATGGGTGTCACGATCTGCACAGGCTGTCCCGATCTGCACACGGATCCGACTCGATCGTGTGCAGATCGTGACACCGTGTGCAGATCGTCACATGGGGCGCGGCTCGTGTCGCGGTGGGATTCGGAGCGCAGGCGCGAGGATCAGCGCGCGATGGCGCGGGCGATCGCCCAGACCACGCCGCCGACGACCACCGCGACCCCGACGGCCGCGGCGGCGGCGCCGATCGGATTCGTGCGGGCGAACGCGCGCGCCTTGGCGGTGCCGGCGAGGGTCGCCTTCTCCACGCGGCGGGGCACGTTGGCCTTGTCCTCGATCGCGAGCAGCGCCGCCTTCAGTTCGGCGCGCGCCGCCTGCACGGGATCGACGATGCCCGCGGGCACGGCGGTGCGGGGCAGTTCTGCGTCAGCGGCCACTTCCGGCCTCCTTCACGATGCGGACGTCTGTGGCCACGGCCTGTGCGGGGTTCTCCCGGCGCAGCACCTTGCGGAACTTCACGATCCCGAGCAGCGCGAATGCGAGCACGGCGAGCAGCAGGATCCCGAACGTGATGATCGCGGACAGCCACACCGGGAACCACGACGAGAGCCCGGCGATCGCGAAGACGAGCACGACCGGCACGGTCCAGAACAGGAAGAACAGCGCGACCAGGAACCAGACGCTGCCGATGCCGGCGTCCTTCGCGGTGCGCGCGATCCAGGTCTTGGCGGCGTCGATCTCCGCCTTCACGAGACTGCTGACGAGGTCGGGCAGATCGCCGAGCAGCGTCAGCAGGCTGTCATCGGCGCGATCCCGGAACGGAGCGGGCATGTCAGTTCTTCTTCGCTGCGCTCTCTGCGGTCTCCTCGACCGCGTCCTTGACGTCCTTCGCGGCGGACTTGCCGGTCGCGATCGTCGAGTCGACGCGCTGACCGGGGGTTCCGTCCGAGGTGGCGGCCTTGACGACCTTGACCGCGCCGGTCCAGAGCGCCTTCGGCACTGCGGCCGCCTGCGTCTTGGCGAATTCCTGCGCCTTGTGCACCTGCGCCTGCACCGGATCGAGGTGCCAGAGCTTGAGCCACTGCTTCTTGATCTGCTCGTAACGCTCGCGCCCTGCGCGGGTGCCCAGCACGTATCCGACGCCGAGTCCGACGACGAGTCCGATCTTCCCCTTCATGGGGTCTCCTCACGATGTGGGTCGGTCATGCGGATCTCCAGCGTAACCCTGTATTCCGTTTTCGGCATCTAAAGCGGCCTGCGGTGACGGTGGACGGGCCGGATCCGGCGGGTCAGCCCCAGAGCAGGGCGTGGCGCAGCCGTTCGGCCTCGGCGCGGGCGTGCGGCACGACCTGAGCGAGCCCCGTTCCGCTGAGCCAGGCACCGGTCGCGGCGACGCCGGGCACGGCCTCGATCGCGGCGGATGCGGCGGCGCGGCGCTCCCCCGAACCCCGCACCGCCGACGGCTGGGCCTGCACGAACCGGGCACGGTGGCTGCCGCGCAGCTGGGCCGGCGTCAGGTCGACACCAAGCAGGGTCGCGGCCTCGGCGAGCGCGAGCGCCGCGGCGTGCTCGTCGTCGAGGGTCGCAGTGGCCGGATCCTCGTCCTGCGATCCGAACGACACCCGCACCACATGACGCGACCCGGCCCCGGCGCGCAGCCAGGCCCACTTCGCGGTGCTGTGCGTGAGGGCCTTCGCCGTGTGGGATCCGGGGACCGTGAGCACGCCCGATCCGCGCGGGGCACCGTCGAGCGCGGGGGCGTCGAGCACGAGGGTCACGATCTCGATCTGCGGGGAGGATCCGGTCGCGACCGCGGCGAGCGCGGGCACGTGCGGCGCGAGCAGACGGCGGGCCGTCGCCTCGTCGGCGGCGAGGACGATCGCGTCGAAGTGCTCCGGGAGCGCATCGGCCGGTGCACCTGGATCGGGCGTGTCCCCGTCGGATGCCGACTGCGGCGCGGATTCCGGCTCTGTCGCGGTGGCGGCGTGCACGATCCACCGGTCACCGTCGCGCTCGATCCGTTGCACCGGGGCATCCGTGCGCACCTCGGATCCGAGCAGCTCGATGCGCGCGACGAGGGCGTCGACGAGGGTCGCCATGCCGCCGGCGAGACCCTGCACCGCGGCACCAGGGGCCTTCCCTGATCCGCCCGTGATCTCCGCGACCGCGCCGGAGAGGGAACCCGCCCGGGTGAGCGCCGCATTGAGAGAGGGGGCGGCGACATCGATGTCGATGTCGTCGGGGTGCGCGGAGTACACGCCGGTGCTGACCGGGGCGACGAGCCGGTCGAGCACGACCGAACCCATGCGCTTGCGCACCAGCTGGCCCAGGCTCGTCTCACGCCCGATCGTGAGCGGCGGACGCAGCCGGTCGAGCCAGGCGCGCCACGTGCCGTTCCAGCCGATCACGCGGCGCACGTCGTCGGCGAACGGGTTCGCCGGGATCCCGAGCAGTCCGCCCTTGGGCAGCGGCGCCGCGCCGCCGGGGATACCCGCGACCCACGCGCCTCCGGGCTCGGGCGAGACCACGCGGTCGCCGAGGCCGAGGTCGTCGATGAGGGCGCGCACGTGCCCGCCGCGCACGGCGAAGCTCTCCGCACCCGCGTCGAACACCAGTCCGTCGGCCTCGCCGGATCGCACGGCACCGCCGGGGCGTTCCTGCGCCTCGAACACGGTCGCGTGCGCGCCGATCGCGGCGATCGACTCGGCCGCGACGAGCCCGGCGACGCCTCCGCCGATGACGGCCACGCGCAGCTTCGCGGCCCGCTCGGCCAGCTCGGGGGTGTGCGGATCCGGTCGCGGGGCGGCGGGCTCGCTCGGGCGCGGATCGGTCATCGGTGCGCTCCCGCAGGGACGGGCGCGACCGTGCGGCCGGCGTCGGCGTGCACGAGCTCGACGATGCGGGTGAGCACCGCCGGATCCGCTTCGGGCGGCACCCCGTGGCCGAGGTTCAGGATGTGCGCCCGCGCCGCGCGACCGCGTGCGAGCACGTCGCGCACGTGCGCCTCCAGCACCGGCCACGGCGCAGACAGCAGTGCGGGATCGATGTTGCCCTGCACCGTGACGTCGGGGCCGAGCACCGCCGCGGCCTCGTCCAGTGGCAGACGCCAGTCGACGCCGACCGCATCGGCGCGGCCGTGCAGGCGCATGTCGGCGAGGAACGGCCCGGTGCCGACGCCGAAGTGGATCACCGGCGCGTCGATCCCGTCGACGGCCGCGGCCGAGTGCGGCGCGACGAAGGCGCGGTAGTCGGCGGGGCTGAGGGATCCGGCCCAGGAGTCGAACAGCTGCACCGCGCTCGCCCCGGCGGCGCGCTGCGCGTCGAGGAACGTGCAGGAGATGCGGGCGAGCCAGCCGGCGAGACGGTTCCAGGATCCCGGATCCGTGTGCATCATGGCCCGCGCCCGCAGGTGCTCCTTCGAGGGCCCGCCCTCGACGAGGTACGCCGCGAGCGTGAACGGGGCGCCCGCGAACCCGATCAGCGGGGTGGTGTCACCGAGTTCGGCGACGACGAGGCGGACGGCCTCGGCGATGGCGGTCGTGTCGAGACCCGCCGGGTCGATGGCGGTGATCCGGTCGACGTCGGCGGCGGTGCGCACCGGCTCGGCGAACACCGGCCCGCGACCGGGCTCGATCTCGACGTCGACACCCGCCAGCCGCAGCGGCACGACGATGTCGCTGAAGAAGATGCCGGCGTCGACACCGTGCCGGCGCACCGGCTGCAGCGTGATCTCGGCGGCGAGCTCGGGCGTGAGGCAGGCGTCGAGCATGCGCGTGCCGACGCGCAGCTCGCGGTACTCCGGCAGCGACCGGCCCGCCTGGCGCATGAACCACACCGGGGTGGTCTCGGGGCGATCGCCGGCGAGGGCGCGCAGCAGCGGGGCGTCGTCAAGAGGCATGGATCCATTCTCACCCGGCCCGCCTCAGAGCCGGATGCGGACCGCGCAGCGACGGGACCCGGCCTCGCTCCGCGTCGCCGGCACGCCCGCACATGTCGCCGTGCGTCATCGTCCAGGATCCGCAAAGCGCACCGCGCGTAAGCTCCCCCGCGTGCTGCTGTGCGTCACGACCAATCACAAGACGGCCCCCTTCGACCTCCTCGAGAGGTTGAGTCGCACGCCCGATGACCTCGCCGCAGCCCTCGCTGATGGGCGCCGCGGAGCGGTCGTCCTCGCCACCTGCAACCGCTTCGAGGCGTACGTCGACGTGGACGGATCCGATTCCCGCGACGATGTCGAGCGGATCCTGGATGCCGTCGCCGCGCGCAGCGGGATCCCCGCCGAGTCCCTGTCCGCCGCCTCGACCGCGCACACCGGCCCGCGGGTCGTGGAGCACCTGTTCGCCGTGGCGTCCGGGCTGGAGTCGGTCGTCTCCGGCGAGGGTGAGATCGCCGGGCAGGTGCGACGCGCGCTCACCTCCGCCCGCAGGCACGGCACGACGTCGCCCGAACTGGAGCGACTGTTCCAGCGCGCGAGCGAGGCGCAGCGCAGAGTGAAGAACGACACCGCTCTGGGCCGCGCCGGCCGCTCGCTGGTGCGGCTCGCACTCGAGCTGGCCGACAGCCGGATCGCCGACTGGGGCGCCGCCCGGGTGCTGCTCGTGGGCACGGGGGCCTATGCCGCGGTCACGCTCGCGACGCTCCGCGAGCGCGGTGCGCGCGACGTCAGCGTGCATTCGCCCTCCGGACGGGGTGCGGCGTTCGCGGCCAAGCACGGCATCCGCGCACTGCCGAAGAACGAGTACGCCCGCGCGGCCGCACACGCCACGATCGTCATCACCTGCACGAGCTCGGAGCATCCCGTGCTCGACGCCGCGATCCTGCACGAGGGCCGCGGTCCTGCGTTGTCCGCGCTGCCGGCCCCCGACGGCGCCCCGGTCGACTGCCCGATTCCCGGTCACGGCATCTCCGCCGGATCCGCACCGACTCAGCTCGTCGTCGACCTCGGGATGCCGCGCAACGTCGCGCCCGACGTCGCGGAGGTGGAGGGCGTCGCGCTGCTGGATCTGGAGACCATCCGCCTGCACGCCCCGCTGGAGGAGCTGCAGGCCACCGACGCCGCCCGCACGATCGTGCGCGAGGCGGCCGCGACGTTCCACCAGGTGGGTGCACGCGAGAGCGTGACGCCCGGGGTCGTCGCCCTGCGCGAGCACATCTTCGGCCTGCTGGAGGCCGAGATCGATCGCGCCCGCCGCCGCGGCGATGAGGGCGGGCAGGTCGAGCAGGCGATGCGGCATCTCGCCGGCGTGCTGCTTCACACCCCGACCAGCCGCGCGCACGAGCTGGCCGCCGAGGGGCGAGGATCCGAGTTCATCGCCGCGATCGAGACCCTGTACGGCCTGACCGCCGCCGAACCCGCGCGCGACGACGCCGCCTCGGCCTGACGGCTTCGGGCGCCCGGCGTCGCGTGGCCACTCGAAAAGTCGCGTGGTGGCTCAAAAATTCGCGTGGCTACCCTGGAAGGGTGAGCGACGCGATCGAGCGGGGCCCGTTCTTCCACGGCACCAAGGCAGACCTGCACCCCGGCGACCTGCTCTCCGCGGGCTTCCGGTCGAACTACCGGCCCGAGATCGTGATGAATCACATCTACTTCACCGCACTGCGCGACGGGGCGGGCCTCGCCGCCGAACTGGCGGCGGGTGACGCCGCCCCGCGCGTCTACCTCGTCGAGCCGACCGGCGCGTTCGAGGACGACCCGAACGTCACGGACAAGAAGTTCCCCGGCAACCCGACCCGCTCGTACCGCAGCGCGGATCCGCTGCGCGTGATCGCCGAGGTCGACGACTGGATCCGGCTGACCCCCGAAGCGCTTCAGGACTGGCGCGACCGCCTCGCGGCCCTCGCCGCCGATGAGCGCGGCGAGATCATCAACTAGCGCGATGGGCCGTCCTGTCCTGCGAAGCGAGCGCATCGATCTGCTCCCGATGACGATCGATCACCTGCCGTTCCTCGTGGAGTTGGATAGCGATGCCGAGGTGCTCCGCTACATTCTCGGCCGGGCGCGCACGACGGCGGAGGTCCACGACTTCTGGACGCCGATCTGCACCGACCCCGCCGACCTCGGCTGGTGGGTCGGGCGGAGTCGCGACGACGGGGAGCTCCTGGGCTGGTGGTTCCTTTCGCCGGAGCATCCGCCGTCGCGTCCGTCCGTCCGTGCGGAGGCCGGATGGCGTCTGGCCCGACGGCACTGGGGGCGGGGTCTCGCGACCGAAGGAGCGACGACCGTTCTCGATCATGGCTTCCTCGGGGCCGGTCTGAGCACCGTCTTCGCTGAGACGATGGCGGTCAATCTGGCGAGCCGTGCGGTGATGGCGAAGCTCGGGATGCGTCACGTCAGAACGGAGCATCGCGATGCGATCGCCTCGCTTCCGGGCGCGGAGCGCGGAGAGGTCGTCTATGAGGTCTCGCGCGAGGCATGGATTCGATCGAGGACTGCCCCTGACCTCTGAGCGTTCACGTGACCGTAGATCAGCATCCACCCGAGAGAGACGAGGCGATGCTCCTCGGTGAGGTGTCGAGGTGTTCATTCACGCTGCCGCGGGCCACGAGGCCCACCGGGCGCCCGAACAGTTCTGTCAGTTCATCCTCAAGCCCTCAGATGGCCCGAGGCTGACATCCGCGAGAGACTGTCCCCATGGTCCTTCACATCACTGGAGACACCGCCGACGACGACGTGCTCACGAACAACCCGCTGGCGCTGCTGGTCGGGATGCTGCTCGACCAGCAGGTGCGGTGACCACGTGCACGGACTCTCGGCGCTGTCGCTCAGTGGGCGCGAGATGATAGGTGAATGAGTTCGTCCGTCCGTCTCATTCGATCTGCCGAGCTCAGCGATGCGCCGTATGCGTACGGAGCGGTTGTGGAGAGTGGGGTGCGCCTGGTCTTCCTCGCGGGCGCTTGTCCGCTCAACCCTGACGGGTCGACAGCGGCCGTCGGCGATTACGCCGGGCAGGCCGCCAAGTGCATTGGGAATCTGACGGAGGCGCTGCGAGCGGCTGGTGCATCGTTGCAAGACGTCGTGAGTACCCGGGTGCTGGTCGCATCTGCGCAACGGGCGGACCTCGGGGCGGCATGGGACATCGTCCACGACGCGTTCGGTGACCACGATGTGCCCAGCACCCTGCTGGGCGTCGCCGTGCTGGGCTACGAGAATCAGCTGGTCGAGATCGAGGCCATCGCTGCGGTCTGCGGCTGAGCGTTCACGCAGCCGCAGATCAGTAGTGGTAGCGCGCCTGCAGCACGATGAGGTCATCACGGTCGACGAGGCAGACGAGGCGATGCTCCTCGGTTATGCGTCGCGACCAGGCACCCTGAGCGCCGTACTTCAGCTGCTCAGGCTTGCCGATGCCTTCGAAAGGATCACGCAAGCATGCGTCGATAAGCGTGTTGATGCGTTTGAGCACTCTCCGGTCGGCGGTCCGCCAGTGCACATAGTCCTCCCAGGCAGACCTGTCCCAGACGAGACGCATCATTCGCCTCGGTCGAGTTCATGCTCCTCGACTTCGCCAGCTCGCGCGCGCTCATATGCGTCGAGCAGTCGGCGAGCGTTCGCGGGCGACCGGAACAGGTACGCCGTCTCCTGCCACGCCGCATACTCGTCGGCAGGCATCAGGACGGCATTGCCCTTCCGGGACATGATCTCCACGGCGTCTCGATCGGCATTGACCCGCTCGATCAACGGGAAAAGCGTCTTGCGAGCCTCACTGGCCGAAATGGACATAGCGGAACCTCTCAGACCTTGTACCGAATCATGGTACCACTCAGCAAGCATGGGGATCATGTTCGGTGCCACACTGTCCCCATGGCCCTTCACATCACCGGAGACACCGCCGCCGACGAGCTCCTCACCGAGAACCCGCTCGCCCTGCTCATCGGCATGCTGCTCGACCAGCAGGTCGCCATGGAGACGGCATTCGCCGGTCCGCTCAAGATCGAGCAGCGCACCGGTGCGACCGACGCCACGACGATCGCCGCGTACGACCCGGAGGAGTTCCTCGCCGCGTTCAAACAGACGCCGTCAGTGCACCGCTTCCCCGGATCCATGGCCACCCGCGTGCAGACGCTCTGCCAGACGCTCGTCGACGACTGGGGCGGGGACGCCGCGAACCTCTGGCGGCAGGGGGATCCGGATGGCGCCGAGGTGCTGCGCCGGCTGAAGAAGCTGCCCGGCTTCGGCGAGCAGAAGGCGAAGATCTTCCTCGCGCTGCTCGGCAAGCAGTACGGCTATGCCGGTGCCGGCTGGCGCGAGGCGTCGGCGCCGTACGGCGAGGACGGGTCCTTCCGCTCGGTCGCCGACATCGTCTCGCCGGAGTCGCTCACCAAGGTGCGCGAGCACAAGCGCGCGATGAAGGCTGCCGCCAAGGCCTGACGCGCCCGTCCTCGCTCGTCAGCGCATCCGACCTGGCAACGGATCCGTCCTGACAACGGATCCCACCGGTTCAGCGCCCCCGATTGCGGCGTCGAGCGCCAGGAAGTCCGGCAGCGACAGGGCGGATCCGGCGTTCCACGCCCGCTCCGCCATCGCGCGCAGCGGTCCGCGGATCCCCACCGCGACCTCGGCCGGAGTCTGTGCCTGCGGCCGGTCCGACCAGACCGCGAACGACACCCCGAGAAGCAGTGCAGGATAGGGGCGCGCCAGTTCCTGACGCACAGTGCCCTGCCCATCCGGCCCCCACAGCGCCGGGAAGAGTCCAGGATGCCAGTCGGCCTCCCAGATGCGCTCCGCCGTCGGGTAGCGATAGCCGGCGTTCTCACCCAGCACGTAGTAGAACATCGCGTCGTTGACGTTCACCAGCCGGTGCCCGGCGGCGACGGCCTCCGCGACGGGTCGCATGCCCGCGTTCCAGTTGGTCCACCAGGTCAGCACGACCTCGGGGTCCAGCCGCTCGCACGCGCTGCGAAGCAGGCCATCGTTCCAGGCGCGTGCCTCGAACCCGCGCTCGCGCAGGTGCCCGGCGACGCGGTTCACGAACGCGGTGAGCAGATCGAACCCGGTGCCCTGGGCGCCATAGCGCTCGATGGCCGCCGCGGCGAGCACGGGGAATTCGGCAATGCGATCGAAGTCGACGAACTCGTCGCCGCCGAGGTTCCAGCGCGTGCTGTGCGGGAAGACCGGGATCATGTCGTCGATCAGGGCGAGCGCGAAGCGGACCGGATCCTCGCGGGTGATGTCGAGGGCGTGATCGGTCGCGAGACCCGGCGTCTCCGGCAGTCGCAGCTCGGGATGCACCGTGAGCACGTGCTGCAGATGACCCGGCATGTCGAGCGACGGGATCAACTCGATGTGCAGGTCGCGGGCGACGTCGACGATGCGCGCCGCCTCTGCGCGGTCGATCCGCTCGTCCGAGACGATCCCGGGGAAGGCGGTCGACTCGAGCCGGAAGCCGGGGTTCTCCGAGAAGTGCCACTGGAAGACGTTGACCCCGATGTCCGCAGCGGCGTGCAGCTGCGCGAGGATCCACTCGGCCGGATAGTGCTTGCGCCCGGCATCGAGGTGCCAGCCGCGTTCGGCGACAGCAGGAGCCGAACGCACGCTCCCCCGCGGCACCGCGCGCTGGGAACGCAGGTTGTGCAGCAGCTGCCGGGTGGCGCGGAACACGCCCGCCGCGGAGGCGGCCGTGACCACCACATCGTCACCCACGTCGATCGTGAACGATTCGTCGGCCACGTCGCGCGCGGCCAGCGGGCTCAGCCGCAGCCGGATCACCGGGTCCGACGCGTCGCCCGCGACGGCGATGCCGCAGGCCCGCAGTTCGCTCTCGAGCCGCTCCGCCTCCCGCCGCAGCGCCCGGCTCACCGGGATCACCCGTACCCGCTCCGGCCGCCACATGCCGGCGGCCGGAGCGAACGCCGTGGGCTGCGGGATCGCCATCCACCGGGCCGGATCCGTCATCCCTTGACGCTCCCCTCCTCGACGCCCTTGAAGAACTGCTTCTGCAGCACCGCGAAGAGGATGATGATCGGCACCAGCGCGATCATCGTGCCGGCGGCGATGACGCGCGGGTTGGCCCCGAAGTTCGAGTTCAGGTAGTCCATGCCGACGGTGAGCGTGTAGTTCGCCGGATCCGAGAGCACCACGAGCGGCCAGAGGAAGTCGTCCCAGGCGCCGATGAACGCGAACAGGGCCACCACTGAGACCATGCCGCGGATGTTCGGCCACACGATGTGCCGCAGCCGCTGCAGGGTGTTGGCGCCGTCGATCGTCGCGACATCCAGGGTGTCGGCCGGGATCATCCGGCACGCGGCCGCCATCAGCAGCACGTTGATCGCCGCGATGGCACCGGGCAGGAACACGCCCCACAGGGTGTTCGCGAGTCCCAGCGACTTCACGGTCAGGTACTGGCTGGTCAGCGTGACCTCGCCGGGCAGCAGCAGGGTGGAGAAGAAGATCGCCATCACGATGCCCTTGCCACGGAACTTCAGGCAGCCGAGGGCGTAGCCGCCGAGCGTGGCGAAGATCACGTTGGTGATCACGGTGCCGACGCCGACCAGCAGCGAGTTGCGCGCGTAGTCGAGCACCGGGATGGTGCGGAACACCTCGGCGTAATGGTTCCAGGTGAACTCGCTCGGGATGAGCGAGGGCGGGAACGAGTAGATGTCCTCGGCGTTGCCCTTGAACGACGTGGACAGCTGCCACACGAAGGGGTACACCATGATGACGAGGATGGCGAGCAGCAGGACGTACTTGCCGATCAGACCGCCCAGCGATGGCTTGAGGATGTCGGCCGACCCCTTGGTGCGGTAGGCCTTCTCCTTCACACGCGGCTCGCGCGGCCTGCGGCGCTTCTCGTCAGTCGCCTCGGTCTGCACCACCGCGGACGTCGTCTCGCGCGAACTCGTCAGGCTCATGCCGGCACCTCCTCGGCCCGCTTCGCAGCACGGGCGGCCCGGCGCATGCGCCGGTTCACCACCATCTCCTTCAGCACATCACCGTTGTTTGCGATGCCGACCACGAGCAACGGCACCAGCGTGAGCAGGAACAGCACGAGCGAGATCGCCGAGGCGTAGCCGATCTGCCCGTTCAGGCCCTTGCCCATCGACTGGATGAGCATCACCATGCTCATCGACTGCCCCCCGGGGCCGCCGGATCCGTGCGAGAGCACGTAGAGCTCCGTGAACACGCGCACGGCGGCGACGCAGATGAGCACCGAGACGAGCATCATCGGGGCGCGGACGCCGGGGACGGTGACCGACCAGAACCGGCGCCAGGCACCGGCTCCGTCCATCGCAGCGGCCTCGTGGAGCTCGCGCCCGACGTTGCCGAGGGCGGCGAGGTACACGACCATGTAGTAGCCGATCCCCTTCCACACGGTCAGGCCGATGGCGCAGAAGATCAGCAGCCAGCGGTCGGAGAGGAACTCGATCGGCCGATCGGCGAGGCCGAAGAAGCTCAGCGCCGAGTTGAT
>JAFDWM010000047.1 GCA_018268455.1 Actinomycetota bacterium
CCGCCCCGATCGGGGCGGCGCTTCACTGGTTCCCGGGCGGCTTACAGCTAGGTGGGCACTTCGAAAGTCGCCCCCAGGTCAGGCGGAGGGGATCCGGATCCCGTAGGTGGTGCTGCCGTCGGCGCTGGCGAGCTTCGTGAAGCCGAGCCGCTCGTAGAACGCACCGGCCGAGAGGTTGTCGGCGTTCATTCCGAGGTGCAGCGCGGGCACGCCACGGCGCCCGAGCTCGGCGAGCAGGATGTCGATGAGCCGACGTCCCAGCCCCTGGCCCTGCGTCTCCGGCAGCAGGTCGATGTGCAGATGCGCCGGATGCTCGCGCACGATCGGGTCATCGCCCGGCGCCTGACGGTCCCCGTACGCGAGGAAGCGGTCCTGCGCGGTCGGCTCGGCCTCGCCCGAGGCGCGGTACAGACCCCGCCGGCCCGGCCACCACTCGTCACGGAACCAGGTCGCGAACGCGTTCGTGTCATCGGTCGCGACGATGTACCCGATGACCCGCCCGTCCTCGGCCTCCACCACCCAGCTCAACCCGGGGTCGCGCAGCGCGTACGGCACGGCGAACAGGTCGCCCCAGAGCCGGTCGTCCTCCAGCACGCCGGTCGCGTCCTTGCCGACATCCGCGGTCTTCACGCAGACGTCGTAGAGTCCGTCGACGTCATCGGAGCGGAACGGTCGGATCTGTGCCACGAGGAGCCCTTGTCTTTCGGTGGAATCGGCGGACCCACCCAGACTATCGACGCCGGTCAGGCGGCCGAGTCCCCTCGACGGGATCCGGCTCCCCCTGTTCGCGCCGTGCACGGGTCAGGGGCACCCAGCGCCACAGCACCGCGGCCACGAGGAGGGCCGCGCCGGCGCCGGCCAGCGCCCCGCCGACCGTGTCGCTGAACCAGTGCACGCTGAGCACGGTGCGCGAGAAGGCCATCGCGACCGTCCACACCGCGCCGCCGATCGCCACCCACAGCGCGGGGAACAGGAACCACAGCACCACCGCGAGCGTCGCCGCGTTCGCGGCATGGCCGGACGGGAAGGATCCGAAATCCGACGCGATCAGCAGGTCCTGCGGCCGATCCCGCCCGAGCGCCTTCTTCACCAGCTGCACGATGCCGGCGCTCACCAGGAACGCCGCGAGCGCGAACGCCGCCCCGCGCCAGCCCCGCACGATCAGCGCGAGCACCGCGATCAGCAGCGGCGTGAGGATGGTGGCCACCCAGCCGCCGCCGAGCACGTTCATGACGAGCGCCCATCCCACCAGCACGGGGCTGCGCCACTCCCCCATCTCCAGGTCCCAGGCCTGATCGAGCGAGACGATGATCCCCGGCTGCACGGCCAGCATCACCGCCGCGACGACGGTGATCGCGACCCCGACGATGCCGAGGACCAGCGCGAGTCGACGTGTCATCCGACCATTCTCCCGCGCCGCGCCCCGGATCCCTGCTCCCCCGCACACGACGGCGGGCCGGCCCCCGGGGAGGGCCGGCCCGCCGCGCCAGCGGATCCGATCAGCCGCCCGATCATCCCTTCGTCGCGCCGGCCAGCAGGCCGCGCACGAAGAAGCGCTGCAGCGCGAAGAACACGATCAGCGGCACCAGGATGGAGATGAACGCGCCGGCCGACTGCAGGTACCACTGGTTGCCCCAGGTACCGGACAGCGAGTTCAGCGTCTGTGTCAGCGGCAGTGACGATTCCGGCGCGAAGATCGTCGCCACCAGCAGATCGTTCCACACCCAGATGAACTGGAAGATCGCGAACGACGCGATCGCCGGCATCGCCAGGGGCAGGATGATACGGAAGAAGATCTGCCCGTGGCCGGCCCCGTCGACGCGCGCTGCCTCGATGAGCTCGCTCGGGATCTCCGCGATGAAGTTGTGCAGCATGAAGATCGCCAGCGGCATCGCGAAGATCGCATGCGCGATCCACACCGTCGCGAAGCTGTGATCGACATCGCGCAGCGTGAAGCCGGGGAAGATCTGCGTGCCGAACAGCGTGAGACCACGCGAGAACAGCGACAGCAGCGGCACCAGCGCCATCTGGATCGGCACGATCTGCAGCGCGAACACGAGCACGAACACGAGGTTGCGGCCCTTGAAGTTCATCCACGCGAACCCGTACGCGGCGAGCGAGGCGATGAAGATCGGCACCACGGTGGCCGGGATCGCGATCGCGAGGGAGTTCACGAACGAGGCGCCGAGGGTCAGCGCCGTGCCGCCCGAGTTGAGCGCGTCCACGTAGTTGCTGAGTGTGAACGACGGGTTCACGAACACCGTCCACCACCCGGTGCTGTTCGAGTCCGCGCCGGGGCGGAACGACGTCACGAACAGCCCGAACGTGGGGATCGTCCAGAAGATCGCGATGATCACCGCGGCGATCGTGGCGCCCTTCGAGGTGAGCCGCTTCTGCGCGGTGGCCTCGTTGCGGCGGGTGTCGCGCGCGACCTGACGAGCGGTCCGGTTCTCGGTGACGACTGCTTGCGTGGCGCTCATCAGCGGATCTCCCTCTGCTTGCGGATCTGCCGGGCGTTGTAGATGATCAGCGGCAGCACGAACAGGAACAGCACCACGGCGAGCGCCGACGAGTGCCCGTAGCTCTGGAACCGCTGCTGCTGGTTGACCATCTCGAAGCCCAGCACCGTGCTGTTGGCGCGACCGCCGGTCATCACGGCGACGATGTCGTAGACCTTCAGCGAGGCGATGGTGATGGTCGTCAGCACGACGATGAGCGACGAGCGGATCCCCGGCACCGTCACGTTGCGGAACCTCTCCCAGGCGTTCGCGCCGTCGAGGGACGCCGCCTCGATCTGCTCGGTCGGAACCGCCTTGATCGCCGCAGACAGGATCACCATGGCGAAGCCGGTCTGCGTCCAGATGAAGACGATGAGCAGGCAGATCGTGTTGACCAGCGGTGTCGTGTCCAACCAGGACACCGGCTTCCCGCCGAACATCGTCACGATCGCGTTCAGCAGGCCGATCTGGGCGCCCTGGCGGTAGTCGTAGATGAACTTCCAGATGATGCCGGCGCCGACGAAGGAGATGGCGAAGGGCATGAACACGAAGACCTTGAGCACCTTCTCGCCGCGAGCCCGGTCGATGAAGACCGCATACGCGAGGCCGAAGATGGTCGACACGATCGGCGCGATGAGGGCCCAGATCAGCGTGTTGATCACCGACCAGAAGCCCTCAGGGTTCGTGAACACCCACTGGTAGTTCTGGAACGCCACGAACTCCTTGCCGGTCTTGTCGAAGAACGACTGGACGAGCGTGCTGACGGCCGGATAGATCAGGCCGACGATCAGCAGCAGGCTCGCGGGCGTCATGAACAGCATGAGCTGGAACAGGTAGCCGGATCCCTCCCGCGCCCGGTAGTCGGCGAAGAACAGCAGACCGCCCGCGACCAGAGCGATGATCATGACGTACACGACCGCGTTCTGGTACGGACGCAGCATCATGAACGCCAGCACCGGGATCGCGAAGCACGCGACCAGGCGCAGCCAGAAGTAGCCCTTGCCGTGCCGTGGTGCGTATTCGATCAGCACCAGCAGGATCGCCGCGATGACGGCGAACACGAGGAGCACGAGCGGGATCTGCACCAGCGGGTTCAACTGGCCGAGCCAGACGAAGAAGCTGTTCAGGGAGAAGCCGAGCGATGTCGGCCTCGGGTCGTCGGCCGGTCCACCGGCGAGGAGGGCGATGAACACCCCGACGATGACGACGGCGCCCACGATGTAGGCGCCGATGGTGACGGATCGGGACGCGGTCGTGCGGCCGGATTTCACGGCACCGGTCTTTCGATCGGGTCGCTTTGTTTCGGTCGCTGTGGTCTGCGACATGGGGACCCCCTTCCGGGTTCGGCGTTGAACTCTGTCAGGATCTGCCGCCGAGGGGCTGCGGGGTCATCCGCGTGACGGACGGACCCCGCAGCCCTCGGCAGGTGTGCTCAGACTAGTTCTTGTACCCGGCCTGGATGTCGCTCAGCACCTGATCGGTCGGCTTGCCGTCGATCCAGCTGACCATGCCCTTCCAGAACGATCCGGATCCGACCGTGGCCGGCATCAGGTCGCTCGCGTCGAAACGCAGCGTGGTCTTCGGATCCTGCAGCGTCTTCATCGCGTCCTGCAGGAACTGGCTGGAGGCGAGCGAGGCGTCCGCGTTCTTGTTGGCGGAGATCACGCCGCCCAGCTTCACGCGGGCGTTGGCGAACTCCGGCGAGGACATGAACTCGAGCACCTTCTTGGTGGCGGTGTTGTCGCTGAAGCCGGCGACGAACTCACCACCGCCCTCGATGGTGTTCTCCCCCTCCTTGAGACCCGGGAGGACGAACGCGTACACGTCGCCGTCGGGGGCGACCTTGGGCGCGCCACCCGCCTTGGTCTTCACGTCGAGGAAGTTCGATGACAGGAACGAGGCCTGGTGCGTCATCACGCAGGTGCCGTCGGCGACCTTCGCGGCGACATCGGCGAACGCGGTGGAGTTGATGCTCTTCACGTCGCCGAAGCCGGCGTTGACGTACTTCGGGTCGAGCAGGATCGTGCCCACGGCGTCGAACGCCTGCTTGATCTGCGGGTCGGTGAACTTCACGTCGCCCGAGACCCACTTGTCGTAGACGTCGGTGCCGCTCTGGCGCAGCACGAGGTCCTCGATCCAGTCGGTGCCCGGCCAGCCGGAGGCGTCACCGGAGGCGAAGCCCGCGCACCACGGAGCGGCGCCGGTCTTCTCCTGCACCGTCTTGGTGAGGGCGAGCAGGTCGTCCCACGTCTTGGGCACCTCGACGCCGAGCTCCTTGAACTTCGCCGGCGAGTACCAGACGTAGCCCTTCACGTTGGCGAGCATCGGGGCTGCGTAGAACTTGCCGTCGATGGTGCCGTAGGTCTTCCAGTCCTTGGACCAGTTCTTGTCGACGTTGGCCGAGACCTCCGACGGGGCCTCCTTGACCTGGCCGGTGCCGACGAGGCTCTTCAGCAGACCCGGCTGCGGCACGATCGCGATGTCAGGGGCGCTGCCGCCGGACACCTTCGTGACGATGTTGCCCTCGAAGCCCTTGTCGCCGGTGTAGACGACCTTGATGCCGGTGTCCTTGGTGAACTGGTCGAAGGACTTGTTCAGCAGATCGGCCTCGGATCCCGTGATACCACCCGAGATCTTGACGGTCTCACCCTTGCCGGACGAGTCGCCGCCACCACCGGACGAGCCACCCTCGGCGCAACCCGCGAGTGCGAGGCCCGAGACCGCGAGCAGTGCCAGCGGCACCACCAGGCGACGTCGCTGAGACATTCCCATACGTTTCTCCTTCGAATTCGCGGGGGCTGTTTTCCCCCACCGCTGGGGGCTCCTTCAGGAACCGCTTCCAGGCGACCTTAGTGACCCTCGCACCGGTTACGCAATGCGGATTCGATTACAACTGGATAACCAGCATCGGCAAGGCGCTGAACTAATGGGAGCGCTTTCAAGAAACCGGTTCCATAGTTGCTGGGACTTGGCTATGGTGAGGTGATCCATTTCGAGGAGGACGCTGTGACCGGGATCATCGACGTCGCGTTGCGGGCCGGCGTGGCGAAGTCGACGGCGAGCCGCGCCCTCAGCGGCAACGGCTACGTCTCCGAGGAGACGCGGGAGCGCGTGCAGCGCGCCGCCCGGGAACTCGCCTATTCCGCGCACTCCAGCGCCACGAGCCTCGCCACCGGGCGCACCTCCACGATCGGCGTGATCATGCCCCTGGTCGATCGCTGGTACTTCTCCGAGCTGCTCGCCGGGATCCAGCAGGCGCTGATCGCCGATGGCCTGGATCTGGCTCTGTACGGCGCCGCCGAAGGCAGTGCCGAGCGCGAGCGGATGCTGGACCATGCGCTCGCCGGGCGCCGCTTCGACGGCCTCATCGCCGTGTGCCTGCAGCCGGGCGCGCATGAGCTCGAACGCCTCATCGGCACGGGTCTGCCGCTGGTGTCCGTCGGGCCGTTCTCCGAACACGCCGACGTCGTCGCCATCGACGACGTCGCGGCGGCACGCGTCGCCACAGAGCACCTCATCGACCTCGGGCACGAGGACGTGGTGTTCCTCGGCGATGTGCCGGGAGCAGACCAGTTCAGCTTCGGCGAGCGCAAGCGCCTGGACGGCTATCGGCAGGCGATGATCGCCGCCGGCCTGGAGGATCGGATCCGGATGGCGCCGACGCACTCCACGATCCCGGAGGCGTTCGCCACGGCCGCGGCCCTGCTCGCCGACCGGCGCCACCGCCCCACGGCGATCGCGGCGGTGTGCGACGAAGCGGCGGTCGGGGCCATCATCGCGGCGCAGCGCCTCGGCATCCGGGTGCCGAGTGAGTTGAGCGTCATCGGGGTCGACGACCACCGCTATGCCGACATGTTCAGCCTCACCACGATCCGGCAGAACCCGCGCGAGCAGGGCGTCGAGGCGGTACGGCTGCTGCGCGCACGGATGCAGGATCCCGAGGCCCCGATCGAGCACGTGATCGCCCCCGCGCAGCTCGTCGCCCGGCAGTCCACGGCGGCGCCGCGCACGCAGTCCGACGGCTGAGGCCGAGGACGGCAGGGATCCGCTCGTCAGGATCCGGCTCGTCAGCTGCGGCTTCGCGCCGGTGCGGCTTCGCGCCGGTGCGGCTTCGCGCCGGGATCGTGCGCGGGCGGCGGGATCATGCGCGGGTGGCGGGCGGCGGAATTGTGCGCGGGCGGCGGGTGGCGGGCGGCGGATCGTGAGCGGCGGCCGATCGTGCGCGGGCAGCGGGATCGTGCGCGGGCTGCGGGCGGCGGGCAGCGGTTCGCGAGCGGCGGCGGGTGGCGGGCGGCGGTTCGCGAGCGGGTTTCGGATCCGGATCCGCGGGAACGCCCCGGGGACGCACGAAGGCCCCGGGAGAACCCGGGGCCTTCGCGAAGTGTCGCTGGACGCGATTACTTGAGGGTGACCGTGGCGCCGGCGCCCTCCAGGGCCTCCTTGGCCTTCTCGGCGGCCTCCTTGTTGGCGCCCTCGAGGACAGCCTTCGGGGCACCGTCGACGACGGCCTTGGCCTCGCCGAGGCCGAGCGAGGTGAGCTCGCGGACGACCTTGATGACCTGGATCTTCTTGTCGCCGGCAGCCTCGAGGATGACGTCGAACGAGTCCTTCTCCTCCTCGGCCTCGGCGGCACCCGCGCCACCCGCAGCGCCGGCGACGGCGACGGGAGCAGCAGCGGTGACGTCGAACTTCTCCTCGAACGCCTTCACGAACTCGCTGAGCTCGACAAGGGTCAGACCAGCGAACTGGTCAAGCAGCTCCTCAGTGGTGAGCTTCGCCATGATGTATCTCCTAGATAGATGGGGTTTGTGGGTAGAAGACCTCGAGGCTCAGGCGGCCTCGGCGGTCTCCAGCTTCTCGCGAAGAGCGTCGATGGTGGCCGCGGCCTTGCCCATCGTCGCCTTCATCATGCCCGCGGCCTTCGCCAGCAGAACCTCACGGCTCTCCAGCGAGGCGTACTTGTTGACCTCGTCGGCATTCAGGGCGTTGCCCTCGAAGATGCCGCCCTTGATCACGAGAAGCGGGTTCGCCTTGGCGAAGTCACGCAGGGCCTTGGCAGTGGCGACGAAGTCACCGTGCACGAACGCCACGGCCGACGGACCCTTGAGGTCGTCGTCGAGCGCCGTGATCCCCGCGTTGTTCGCGGCGATCTTGGTCAGCGTGTTCTTCACCACGGCGTAGCTCGCGTCCTGACGGATGCTGTTGCGCAGCTGCTTGAGCTGGGCAACCGTCAGACCGCGGTACTCGGTCAGCAGGACGGCGTTCGAGTCCTCGAAATTCTTCGTGAGCTCGGCGACCGATGCATCCTTCTGCGCCATGGTCACTCCTTGATGAGTACGGGATGCTCCACGGCGGTGGAGCACCGGCCTCGACCGCGGCGGCACTGCGAGCAAACAAAAACGCTCCGGCGCAAGCGCACGGAGCGTGATCCAGAATCTGGAGTTCGTTCGTGTCACCTGCGCGGGCCTCTGCTTCTCGGATCCGGGGATCCTGCAGTGCTTCGATCGCCTCATGCTCGCGCACACGACGATGACCAGCGGTCTTCGGTTGGTTCCAGACTACGGGATCGCCCGCCGCCCGCCAAATCGAGGGCGCCGGCGCGCGCCCGGCGCACGGGCACCCGCCTCGCGCACACACCCGCCTCGCGCGCGGGCCCGCCTCGCGCGCGGGTCCGCCTCGTGCGCGAGCCCGCCTCGCGCACGAACGCCGCCGCGCACCGGATCCTGCCGAATACACCGGATCTTCACGCCGACAACCGGTGCACTCGAAAACATCCGGTTCACTCGACGAGGATCCGCCCGCCGGAGCATCGCCGAC
This sequence comes from Actinomycetota bacterium, assembly GCA_018268455.1. GTDB lineage: Bacteria > Actinomycetota > Actinomycetes > Actinomycetales > Microbacteriaceae > Microbacterium. The sequence goes on from JAFDWM010000047.1 coordinate 8,316, forward strand.
TCCACTCCTCGCGGTCGACGTGCGCCCCCACGCACGAGAGCGACGTGCGCCCTCACGTACGAGAGCGACGTGCGCCCTCACGTACGACGCGGTGTCGTCCTCGAGCACGAACCGCCGCCAGCAAACCGGATGTCGTCGAGTGCACCGGATACTCGCGTCAACAACTGGTGCACTCGACGACATCCGGCGCAGTCGAAGAGGATCCGCGCTGAGCACCCCGGCCACCACCCACACGCGCGGCGGAGCGCTCCTCCTGTGCGACACGAAGTGCTCGCGAGCACCCGGGCCGTCGCATTCACGGCGCTCTGATTCCGAACGCCTCGAGGCGGAGACCGAGGGCTCGGGAAGTGAGGATGTGCTCAGACTCCCAGCGGGCGAATCGTCGATGTGTCGAACCTCGGATCCAGTCCTCGCGCCGCTTCTCCGCGAAGATCACCTCTTCGATCGTGAGACCGGAGCGCATCGCCTCGTCGAAGTACTTGTCCTTGCCGTCGAACTCGCCGAAGCAGTTCACGTCGTCCAGCCCGAAGTCGACGAAGTAGCTGTTGCCATCGGGACCGGCGACGGGCACCTGGAGCTTGGGCACCGCGAACCCGAGGCGAACCAGCTGAAGGCGGCTGACACTCTCCCCCGGCAACTGGGCCCGTCCGTCGGCGAACGCGGCCACCCACCGCATCTGCCGCAACCCGCGCATCCCTGACGAAGCTTCGAGCCGCGCCTGCAGCGCGCGGCGCCACGATTCGACGGCGTCGAGATCCCATTCGCGGATACGCTCTGCCATCTGCCGTTCGGCGGCATCGGCGAGGGCGACGGCCGACTCCAACGGCAGCGTCCCGATGAGGTCGAACACCGTGCGGCCCAGCGACGCGCACCGGATCCCGTCTATCGTGACGATGTCGTCCTCCTCCAGGGTGCCGATGTGCCGCTTCACATCCGGTGCGCTGGAGTTGCGCCGCGCCGACAGCAGGGTCATGTGAACGCGGACGCAATGGATCCGGTAGAGCGGAAGACGCCACAGCACGGCCGCGGACGAGTGGGACATGACGGCGCCCCCGCGCGAGTCACGCGCGACCGCGATCACGTGCGCACGGTGCCGCTCCTCCGGCCACAGCGCTTCACGCTCTGCACCGTCGATGTACCAGCCGCGCCGCAGCCGGAACAGAGTGCCTCTCGCAACCGCTCCGGCGATCTCGCGGTCGGTCCAGTCGTCCAGGATCAGGTTCTCGCGGGATCTCACCAGATGCTCCAACTGCACATCGCGCCGCCGCGAGACGGGTAGCAGGAGGTCGGTCATGACGACAGCCTGCGCGCAAGCCCGGCGCCGTAGAGCGGGGTCGGCGCAATCCGTGCAGAACCCCGAGCCGACGCCGGATGTGGAGGACGATCGGTCGAGGCGATACCGCCCTCGCTGTGGTCTCCGTGGGCTACTGTCCAGGCTGCTGTGCAGGCTCCTCGCGAGCTTCCTCGCGGGACACCGGATCCTGCCCAGCGCACCGGAAATCCACGCGAACAAACGGTGCACTCGACGACACCCGGTGCACCCGACGAGCCCCCGAACGACCGTGCGCAGCGCCAGGCCCGTGCGCATCACCGCGCCCGTCGACGAGCGGCCGCAACCCTCGCCGCCGCGCGCGCAAACCTCCACGCGGGCACACCGGATCCTGCCCAGCGCACCGGAAATCCACGCGAACAAACGGTGCACTCGACGACAACCCGGTACAGCCAACGAACCGCCGAACGACCGCGCGCACGGCGCCACGCCGATGCACCAGAGCAGGAACGGATCCGGCTGGGAGCGAATCCAGACCGGGAAGGGATCCGGTCGGGGAGGGATCCCGGCGTGCCAGGGAAGCTCCGTCGGCGGGCGGGGGTAGCCTCGACAGGTGACCCCGGAACTCGAAGCGCGCATCGTGGCCGATTCGCGCGACCGGGTCGCGTGGTTGCGCGCACGGGCCCGGGGCATCACCGCGACCGACGTGGCCGGACTCACGAGCGACGTGTCGATCGCCCGAGCCGCCGACGCCAAGCTCGGCGCCGGGCCGCGATTCGCCGGCAACGCCTACACCGACCATGGCCGGCGTCGCGAGCCCGAGATCGCGGCGTGGGTCGCGGCGACGCACGGGATCATGCCCTCGTCGGCACTGTTCCGTGCCGAGGCCGAGGCTCGCCACCTCGCCACTCCCGACGGCATCATGCAGGATGCCGTCGGCCGGATCACCCTCGCCGAGATCAAGACCACGAACAAGTCGTGGCGGCAGATCCCGCGCACCTACCTGCGCCAGGTGTGGTGGCAGCAGCATGTGCTCGGCGCCGAGCGCACGCTGTTCGTGTGGGAGGAGCACGACGACTTCCGCCCGGTGCACGACGAGCCGCACTGCCTCTGGATCGATCGTGACGACCGGGAGATCGCGAAGCTGGTCGGCCTCGCCACCCGTCTCATCGACGAGCTCTACCACCGCACGACCGGTCGTACTCCCCCGTCGCGCAACCCGGAACCGGAGAGCCGCCGGGAGGCATTGCGTGAGCGCGACATGTTCCGCGCGCTCGCCCTCGCGGACTGATCCCGCACACCCCGCGCACGTCGACGTGCCCCACCACATCCGCGGCGGGATCCGGCCTCAGTGCGCGGCTTCAATCCGTGTCCCCACCGGCGACACGGCACCGCCCTCACACCAGAACCGGCGACACACCACTGCGCACGAGCCGCGACATCAGCGCAACCCGTCGATACCGCGCCCGCCACCGCCGCACCACTGGACGCCCATCGACACGCCACTGGGCACAAGCCGTCAAACCAGCGCGACCCGCCGATACGGCGCCGACACCGTCGCAGCACCGGACGCCCGCCGACACGCTACCGAGCACAAGCCGACACGGCACAAGCCGTCACACCACAGGCACGAGCCACCTGCCGTTACGCCACCAGGCACAAGCCGTCACCAGGCACGAGCCGTCGCACCACAGGCACGAGCCGCCCGTCAACGCGTCTCCGGCACGGCCGAGCACGCCCCGGCGAGAGCCGTCACTCCGCCGGTGCGAGTGCGACCAGCGGGGCGAGCGCCTCGCGTCCGAGCAAGATCGCAGGGCCGGCGGCGTCGATGAGCACGCCCGACATCTCCGGGTGCTGGGCGATGACGGCGCCGACCTGCTCCGCGCTGAACGGCAGCGGCTGGTCACCGCGGCCGAGCGCGATGATCTCGAGCGGGTGGCTGAACAGCTGCAGATAGCGGGCGCCGTCGGTGGTGTGCGCCTCCGCGATGCCGAATTCGCCGTTGCCGTCGGTGTCGCTCACCGCGACCCACAGTCGCGCCGTGGTCAGCGCCTCGGCGACCTTCGCCTCGGAATCGGCCTCGCGGGGAGCGGCGAGCAGCGCCTTGACCGCGAATGTGGGATCGGCCTCCTCGAGCGCCTTCTGCAGGATCTCCTTGGGGAGCACCACGCGATGCGGCGCCGAGGCGTTGTCGATGATCAGGCCGGCGAACGGACCCTGGATCACGTTCTGGAACACGGCCTGCACGGGCTGCACGACGGCGGACGTCTCGGCCGGATCCTCATCACCGGCGAGCACGGAGTCGCGCACCGCGATGGCGGAGCTGAACGCGAGCATGAACGAGTTCTCGCCGTCATTGACCACGGCGATCGCCAGCGGCTGGTCGCCCTTCAGCTGCTCGCCCGCATCGCCGCTCACGCGCAGGAAGAGATTGCCCTGCAGCGACTGGCGCAGCACGCCCAGCAGTTCCGCCTGGCTCGGGTCCTCCCCGAGCATCGCCAGCGCCTCGCGCAGCAGCACGTTGTCGGGCATCCCGGGGATCGACTCGGTCGGCTCCGGCGGGTCTGCCGGGGCGAGCGGCAGCGCCGGACGCCCGTCGTGCACGTGCGGAGCCGCCGGCACCTGCGGCGCCTCATCGACGATCGGATCGATCAGGTCGTGCCCGGCCTCCGGGGCGTCGGCGGGGGCGGCGACGGCGGGACCCGACGGTGAACCCACGCCGCGGAACGCCTGCACGCTCACGTTGACAACAGGCACCTGCTCCACATCGGTCTCCGCGACCGCTTCCTCAGCGGGTGCTGCGGCCTCGGCCTCGGTGCCCTCGGGCGGGGTGACGTCGTCCTGCTTGCTGCGGCGCGAGAAAAGACCCATTGGCCAAGCCTAACCGGATCCGCCGCACAGCCGCGGCCGGATCAGATCTTCTGGATCGGCGCGATCTTCACGAGCAGCTTCTTCTGCCCGGCGCTGTCGAAGCGCACGTGTGCGATGCGCTTCGCCCCCTCGCCGGTGATCGCCTCGACCCGCCCCTCGCCGAAGTCGTCGTGGCGGATCCGGTCACCGGCGGCCAGCTCGAGGTCGCCGTTGTCCCGCACCTTCGCCGTGACCCGGTTCGGGAACTTGTCCATCGCCGTGGACAGCGGCTTGAGACCCTCGCGCCTGGGGAGCGGCTTCGTCGCGAAGCGGTCGCCGGAGCCGCCGGATCCGTACCCGCCGGAGCCGGATCCGTAGCCGCCGGAACCACCGGGCCGGCGGGCGTTGAGCGCCCGGGACTGCATGCCGCCACGCGAGTTCACGTCACCGGGCGACTGGCGCCAGTCGATGAGCTCGCCGGGGATCTCCTGCAGGAACCGGCTCGGCATCGCGACGGACACCTCGCCGAACTGCGCGCGGGTCATCGCCAGCGACAGATGCAGCCGCTTGCGGGCGCGCGTGATGCCGACGTAGAAGAGGCGTCGTTCCTCCTGCGGCCCGCCGGGCTCGTTGGCCGAGATGCGGTGCGGGATGAGGTCTTCCTCGACGCCGGTGACGAACACGGCGTCGTACTCGAGGCCCTTCGCCGTGTGCATGGTCATCAGCGACACCACGCCGGACTCGTCCTCGAGGTCGTCGGAGTCGGCGACGAGCGCGACCTCGGCGAGGAAGTCGGCGATCGTGCCCTCCGGGCTGTTCCGGGCGAAGTCGCGCGTCACGGCGATGAGCTCGTCGAGGTTCTCCAGGCGCGCCTCGTCCTGCGGATCGCGGCTGGCGCGCAGGGCGTCCATGTAGCCGCTCTTCTGCATGAGCAGGGTGAGCCCCTCGGCGACGGCGGTCGGCGGGGCGACCTCACCGCTGGCGGGAATCATGATCTCGGTCGCCTCGCGCAGCACCGCATCGAGCTGTGCGATCGCGGCCTGGATCTTCGGCCCCACCCCCAGCTGGGTCGGGTGCGCGAGCGCGTCGCGGAAGCTGATCCCGTGCTGTTCGGCGAAGTGCGCGATCGACGACTCGGTGACGTCGCCGATTCCGCGGCGCGGTCTGTTCAGGATCCGCCGCACGGCCATCTCGTCGGCCGGGTTCGCGACGGCGACCAGGTACGCCAGGGCGTCCTTGATCTCGGCGCGCTCGTAGAACTTGGTGCCGCCCATGATCTTGTACGGCACGGCGGCGCGGATGAAGATCTCCTCCAGCGCGCGGGACTGCGAGTTGGTGCGATAGAACACCGCCATCTCGCCGTACGGCATGCCGGAGCGGCGCAGCGCCTCGACCTCGTCGGCGACGAACTGCGCCTCATCGTGCTGCGAGTAGCCGGTGAAGCCGACGATCGGGTGCCCCGCGCCCTTGTCGCTCCACAGCTTCTTCTCTTTGCGATCGAAGTTGTTGCTGATCACGGCGTTCGCGGCCGAGAGGATGTTCTGCGTGGAGCGGTAGTTCTGCTCGAGCAGCACGACCTTCGCGCCAGGGAAGTCGCGTTCGAACTCGCTGATGTTGCGGATGTCGGCACCGCGGAAGGCGTAGATGGACTGGTCCGAGTCGCCGACGACGGTGAGCGATGCTCCGGATTCGGCGCCGGGCGCATCCGCCGGATCCGGCTCGAAGATCATCATGCCGTTCGAGGCATATGGCTCGGCGGCCCCACCCTGCACTGGCCGGGTGAGCTCGTGGATGAGGGCGTACTGTGCCGCATTCGTGTCCTGGTACTCGTCGACGAGGATGTGCCGGAACCGGCGCCGGTAGACGTCGGCAACCTGCGGGAATGCGCGGAACAGGTAGACCGTCTGCCCGATCAGGTCGTCGAAGTCGAAGGCGTTGGCCTTCTGCAGCTGACGCTGGTAGTCGGCGAAGACCTCGACGAAGACCCGCTCGGACGGATCCGAGAGATTCGCCTGCCGGGCATAGGACTCCGCGTCCTGCAGCTCGTTCTTGAGCTTCGAGATGCGCGACTGCATCGCCGCGGGGGTGAAGCCGAACGCATCGGCCTCATGCTCCTTCACAAGCCGCTTGATGAGCGCGCGGGAGTCCCCGGAGTCGTAGATCGTGAACGACTTCGTGAAGCCGAACTGCTCGGCCTCGCGACGCAGGATCCGCACGCAGGCGGAGTGGAAGGTGGAGATCCACATGCCCCGGGCGGCATCTCCGACGAGCTGCTCGACGCGCTCGCGCATCTCGCCCGCGGCCTTGTTGGTGAAGGTGATCGCGAGGATCTGGCTGGGCCAGGCCTCGCGCCGGCGCAGCAGCAGCGCGATGCGGCGGGTGAGCACGCTGGTCTTGCCGGAACCCGCGCCGGCCACGATGAGCAGCGCCTGTCCGCGGTACGAGACCGCCTCCAGCTGCTGCGGATTGAGCCCCGCGAACAGGTCCTCGTCGCCGCGCACGGAGGCGGCGGATCCGTTCGGACGGGGACCGGAACCGGGCGGCAGGATGACGGGAGAAGGGGCTTCGCTCATGACCCCTCAAGTCTAGGTCGGGCCGCCGACACCGCACCCCCGGCGCCGGCGGGCGGATCCGCGCACCGCACCACACGCCCCGGCCGCGCCGTGCCCGCCGCTGCCCGCCGCTGCCCGCCTCAGCCGCGGAAGGCCTCGACGCCGAGGTCGGCATGATCGACGAAGACGCCGTCCAGGCCCGTCAGCGCGAGGCGGGCCCACTCGCCGTGGAAGTCGCCGAACGCCGCCGTGCCGCCGGAGGCCCGGAACCGCCGGTCGAGGAACGCATTCTCCGGGCGGCAGGTCCAGGTGAACACGGTGAGATCGCGCGCGTGGGCGGCGGCGACGAGCGATGGGCCGTCGGCGCGCAGCAGGATCCGCTTGTCCACGCTGATCCCGTCGATGTGCGCCGCCGCGAGCCGATCGAGTCCCGAGTGCGTGAGCGCGTGGGCATACGTCGCCGCGGCCGCGCCGTCGCGGGCGACCAGATCAGCCGGTGATCCGGTCACCTCCAGCAGGAAGACGTATCTGCCGACCACGCCGCGCGCCCGCAGGTCGGCGAGTACGGTCTGCTCGAA
>JAFDWM010000048.1 GCA_018268455.1 Actinomycetota bacterium
GCGCTGGTAGATGCCCCAGGTCGCTTCGACCTGCACGTGCTCCTCGGCTGCGAACAGCGTCCCCAAGCGGGCGTGCTGCTTCTCGGTGAGCAGGCCCGCCCCGGTGTGGAGAGTGCGGCGCGCCTGGTAGAGCGGGTCGCCCTTCATGCCTCGCCGGCCGAAGATGTCCTGCTGGACGCGGCGACGGCAGACATCGAGTGCGTCGCCGGCGAGACGGACCACATGGAACGGGTCCATCACCGGGACCGCGTCGGGCAGTTCCTCCGCCGCAGCGGTCTTGAACCCGGTGAACCCGTCCATCGCGACGACCTCGATCCGTTTCGTCCAGTCCTTGGGGCGTGCGGCGAGCCATTGCTTGAACACGGCCTTCGAACGTCCCTCGACCATGTCCAGCAGCCTGGCCGGGCCCGTCTTGTTGCGGGCCGGGGTGAGGTCGATGATCACGGTCACGTACTTGTCGCCGAATCTCGTGTGACGCCAGACGTGCTCGTCGACACCGATCGTGGTGACACCGTCGAACCGGGTCGGGTCGTCGATCAGCCGCCGCTTGCCTTCGGCGAGGATCGCGGTGTTCGCGGTGTGCCACGACACCCCGAGTCCTGCGGCGGCACGGGAGACGGTGAGATGGTCGACCACGATCGCGGTGAGCGCCCATCCGATCCCGCCGCGGGAGATCTTCGCCCGCGGCGCCGCCGCCTTCGACGTGTCCTGCCGCCAGGCGCGTCGACAATGAGCGCACCGGTAGCGGCGCACCCGCACCAGCAGCGTCGTCGGCCGATGCCCGAACGGCTCATGCGCGAGAGGGCGGATCACCGTGTCACGCGGCACCCCCTCAGAACCGCAGCTCCGACACCACGGGTCGTCGTCGACGACACGACACTCCAGCACAGCACGGTCCGGCTCAAGCAGCTGCCCGATCACTTCGAGACCGAGCTCATCGAGGCGGCAGAACGTGGTCAAGTCGGGCGCGGCGAAGGTAGCGTGGTGCACGTCGAGGTCTTCCGGCGGATGGTCAGTGTGAGAACTTCCATCCTGGAAGACCTCGACGTCTAACCGCGAACCAGCCGCCGACCCCCGACTACACCCTCAACTGCGAAGAGCCCGTAATGCACGAAGTCCGTGCGGAATATGCGCACGGAAATGCCGGTAATGGATCCACGGCCGCCCGACGCACCGGAGGATGAGCAATTCCTCGCGCATTTTCTCGCGGTCCGGAGACGGAGTTGCCTTTTTCCTGTTCCTTGCTATGGTCGGTCGGATACCCGCCAGCTATGAAGGGAAGCGAGTATCCATGTCGACCGAGAAGAAGAAGCCTCAGCTCACTCTCAAGGAAAAGCGCGCACAGAAGCGTGAAAAGGCGGATGCCATTCCGCGTTCCCGTAAGAAGTAACCGCCGAAAAAGGCCCGCCCGTGAGGGCGGGCCTTTTTCTCTGCCCTTTTCCACTGTGCATCGCACACGGCAGTCGCGCCGGCTCCGACGCGCCGGCACCCGGATCCGGCCGGCCTCCCGACGCGGCCGCTCTTGACATCCACGTGGTTAAGTGGTTCATTAGTCGAGTAACTAACCAACTGACCGCAGCGAGGACCCCGTGATCGACGAAGGCCGGCCCCTCTTCCTCCAGATCGCCGAGACGATCGAAGACTCGATCGTCGACGGCACCCTGGCCGAGGAGACGCAGGCGCCGTCCACGAACGAGCTCGCCGCGTTCTACCGGATCAACCCGGCGACCGCCGCGAAGGGAGTGGCCATGCTCACCGACAAGGGAGTGCTCGTCAAGCGCCGGGGCATCGGCATGTTCGTCGCCGCCGGCGCGCGCGACATCCTCCTCAGCGAACGTCGGGCCACGTTCGCCGAACGCTATCTCGACCCGCTGCTCGCCGAGGCCCGCACGCTCGGCCTCGACGCAGACGACCTCGCCGCCCTGCTGCGCACCCGCGCGGCCGACGGCACACCGACCGTACGCACCGAAGGGAGCCGCGCATGACCACCGTCATCGAGGTCTCGAACCTCACCAAGCGCTACCACGACAAACTCGCACTCGACCACGTCTCGCTGTCGATCGAGGCCGACACCATCTACGGCCTGCTCGGCCGCAACGGCGCCGGCAAGACCACGCTCATGTCGATCCTCACCGCACAGAACTTCGCCACCTCCGGCGACGTGCGGGTGTTCGGGGAGACTCCGTACGAGAACGCGCACGTGCTCAACCGGGTGTGCTTCGTGCGGGAGAGCCAGAAGTACCCCGACGACGCGGCCGCCGTGCACGCGTTCGGGGCGGCCCGGCTGTTCTTCCCGAACTGGAGCCAGGAGCTCGCCGACGATCTGGCCGCGCAGTTCCAGCTGCCGCTGAAGCGCCGCATCAAGAAGCTGTCCCGCGGTCAGCTCTCGGCGGTCGGCGTCATCATCGGGCTCGCCTCGCGCGCCGAGATCACGTTCTTCGACGAGCCGTACCTCGGCCTCGACGCCGTCGCCCGGCAGATCTTCTACGACCGCCTGATCGCCGACTACGCCGAGCACCCGCGCACGATCATCCTGTCGTCGCACCTGATCGACGAGGTCGCGAACCTCATCGAACGCGTGATCGTGATCGACGACGGGCGGATCCTGCTCGACGAGGAGACCGACGCCGTGCGCGATCGCGCATCGACCGTCGTCGGCGACGCGGCGGCCGTGGACGACTGGGCCGAAGGCCGCGAGGTGCTCCACCGCGAGGCGCTGGGCCGCGTCGCCTCGGTCACCGTGCTCGGAAAGCTCACCGACGCCGATCGCGCCGCGGTGATCGACGCGGGGCTCGACCTCGCCCCGGTCTCGCTGCAGCAGCTCATCGTGCGACTCACCCAGCGGGAGCAAGGCGGATCCGCCGCCGCTCCCGCAGAAACCCTCTCGAAGGAGGTGCGCTGATGGACCGCGTGCTGAAGATGGTCCGCCTGCAGATGATCAACCGGATGACCTGGGTGTGGATCCCGCTGATCATCCTCGCCGGGGCAAGCGTGCTGTCGATCGTGATCTTCGCGATGATCCCCGTCGACGGCCCCAAGTACAGCGGCGCCGGCCAGGCCCCGCTCTGGTACTTCTTCGCGCTGGGGCTGCAGGCGCTGACCCTGACATTCCCGTTCTCGCAGGCGCTGAGCGTCACGCGCCGCGACTTCTTCCTCGGCACCCTCACCACGGCGATCCTCGGATCCGCCGCCCTCGCCGCCGTGTTCCTGCTCGGTGGCTGGATCGAGGAAGCCACGAACGGCTGGGGCACGAACGGCTACCTGTTCCGCGTGCCGTGGCTGTGGCAGGCGGGGCCGTTCGCCGTGTGGCTGTCGTACTTCGCGCTCGCGATGGGGCTGTTCCTGCTCGGATTCACCGGCGCGACGATCTACAAGCGGGCCGGCGGCCTGGCCGTCACGCTCGTCGGCGTCGGCGCGGGCCTCGTGCTGGTCGGCGTGGCTTTCGTGGTGACCCGGCTCGACCTCTGGCGCCAGGTCGGCGAGGGCTTCGCCGCCCTGGGCGTGCTGGGGCTGGCGCTGTGGGGCGTGGTCGCGATCGCGGTGCTCGCCGGGATCTCGTACCTGGTGCTGCGCCGCGCGACGCCCTGACGGCGACGGCGGTACTCTGGCACGGCGGCAGCCGCCCCCTGGGCGACTGCCGCCCCCCTGTGTCTCCCGAACGGAACGGAATCGCATGGACGACCCGATCAGCGGCATCATCGCCTTCCTCCTGATGAACTTCACCGTGACCTTCTTCGTCATCGGCGTGATCGTCGCAGCGATCTCGGTGGCCGTGCGCCGCCCCGCCAGGGCTGACGTGCTGGCGACGTTCCTGAACTGGTTCCTGTTCTTCGCGATCGGCGTGACCTACGTCTTCAACGGCATCATGCACACGGTGTTCGGCGACATGGCCGCGGCATCGATCGGCTGGGAGAACAACGGCTTCCAGGCCGAGGTCGGCTTCGCGAGCATCGGCGTGGGCATCGTCGGGTTCATGGCCGCGCCGCGACGGATGCCGTTCAGCCTCAAGCTGGCCGCACTGGTGGGCCCCGCCTGCTTCCTCTGGGGTGCGGCCGGCACGCACATCGCCGACATCATCACCACGGGCAACCTCGCACCCAACAACGCGGGGCCGGTGCTGTACACCGACATCCTGATCCCGATCATCGGCTTCGCACTCTGGACGGCCGCCTACGTCGCCCGGCGCCGTCAGGCGGCAGAGGCCCCCGCACCCATCGCCGTCACGGCCTGAGCCGCGATCGGATGCCACCCCCGGAGCGCGGCCTGGTCCGCACCCGGGGCGACGACGAATGCCGTTCGCGGATCCGCCCCAGGGAGCGTCTCGCGAACGGCATTCGACGGAGCAGAGCCGCGGGTCAGCCCTGCGGCAGCGCGGCCACGACGTCGATCTCGACGAGGATGTCGGCCAGCTGCGAGCCCACGGTGGTGCGCACCGGGTACGGCGCCGTGAAGAACTCGGCGTAGGCGACGTTGAACTCGGCGAAGTCGCTGAGGTCCTGCAGGTGCACGGTGGACTTCACGACGTCGTCCATCGTGAGGCCCTGGGTCGCGAGCACGGTCTGGATGTTGCGCAGCACCTGGCGGGTCTGGTCGGCCACGTTGTCCGCGATGGCGTTGCCGTTCGCGGCGTCCTGCGGCCCGAATCCGGCCGTGTAGAGGAACCCGTTCGCGACGACCCCGTGGCTGTAGGGTCCGGCGGGTGCGGGTGCGCCCTCGGCGTGAAAACCGGTCTTCGGCATGGTGTTGTATCCCTTCTTTTCGGTCTTGTTCATCCCAGTTGGCGGGAGATCTCGGCGGCGGTCTCGCGCAGCATCGGCACGCGCTGCTGGAGCTGCCTGCGGCTCAGCACGGCGCGCAGCGCGGTGAGCGACAGCGCCCCGACGACCCCGGCGGCCGTGACGATCGGCACGGCCACGCAGCCCACGAAGTCCTCGAACTCGGCGTCGTCGAAGGCCCAGCCGCGACGTGCGGAGAGCTCGAGGTCGGCGTCCAGCGCGGCGCGGGTGGTCATCGTGGTCGCGGTGTACGGATGCCAGTCGCAGTCCGCGAGCACCGCGTCACGGCGAGCGGCCGGCAGCTCGGCGAGCACCGCCTTGCCCAGCCCGCTGCACTGCGGGCGCACGGCGGCGCCGACGCGGGAGTACATCCGCACCCCCGCCGAATCCTCGACCTTGTCGACGTAGACGATCTCGTTGCCGATCAGCGCGCCCAGGTGCAGCGTGTTGCCGACCACCCGGTGCAGGCGCCGCAGCTGCGTGTAGGCCGCGCCGCGCAGGTCGAGCTGGTCCAGCGCCGCGCCGCCGAGCACGGCGAGCTGCATGCCGACGACGTAGGTGCCATCGGCCTGACGGCGCACGAAACCGACCTGCTCCAGGCTCTGCAGCTCGCGGAACATCGTCGAGCGGTGGATGCCGAACCGCTCGGACAGGTCGATGATCGTCGCCGGTTCGGCGGCGATCGCCGCGAGGATCGCGGCGGCGCGTTCGACGCTCTGGGACATCAGACGCCGTCCCGTCGCAGACCGCGTCCGGGCAGCGCTCCGGTGAGCTCGCCCGCGGCGAGCACCCTGATGCCTCCGACGAACACGTCGTCGATCCCGACCGCCGGCCGGGTCGGATGCTCATACGTCGAGCCGTCCGCGACGGTCTCCGGATCCACGAGCAGCAGGTCGGCGACCGCACCCGCCTCGATCACGCCGCGCCGTCCCAGCCCGAACCGTCGCGCCGGGTGCGCGGAGAGATGCTGCACGGCGTCCGCCCAGGTCCACGCACCCAGCTCGCGCACGAACCGGCGCAGGTACCGCGGGAAGGTGCCGGCCGCGCGCGGATGCGGGTGCGCGCCGATGAAGATCCCGTCGGATCCGCCCAGGTGCGCGGGGTGCGCGAAGATGCGCGCCAGCTCGCCGTCCGGACGCGGGTTGTGCACGGCCATGACCGCGCTGCACTCCATCCGGGACGCGGCGAGCAGGTCGAACGCGAACTCCATCGGGTCGGCGCCTTCGCGCGCGGCCGCGGCACGGAGAGTGAGACCGTGCGCCCAGGCGAACTCCGGTGCGGCGATGTGCGCCAGGGTGATCATCTCCGGCCAGTCCGGCCCGAGGCTCGGGCTGTGCGACGCCCGCTGCACGCAGGTGTCCCGCAGTGCGCCGCGTTCGGCCGAGCTGCGCAGCAGCGCGACCACGGCATCCGTCTCCAGCGCCGAGACCTCCGGCGGCAGCAGCGGCATGCCCAGCAGCGTGCAGCCGCGGATGTACGGGTACGCGTCGAAGGTCGCGTCCACCCCCGCGGCGGCGAGCGCGTCGATCTGGGCGAGGACGATGTCGGCGTCCGCGTGCAGGTGCGACACGTGCACGGGCAGCGGGGATCCGGCCTCCCGTGACGCGATCCCGGCGATCTCTGCCATCTCCGACGTGCCGGCGGCGGTGTTCGCCTCATACCCGCCGCGCATGTGGCTCACATACACGCCCCCGGCGCGGGCCACCGGCGCGCAGAGTGCGGCGATCTCGCCGGCGTCCTGGAAGATGCCCGGCACGTAGTCCAGACCGGTGGAGAGCCCGAGCGCCCCCTCGGCCATCCCCTGAGCGACGAGGTCGGCCATGCGGCGGATCTCGTCTGCCGTGGCCCGCCCGTCGCGCCGTCCGCACACCTCGAAGCGCACGGTGCCGGCGGGCACGAGGTATCCGGCGTTCAGCGGGGAGGCGCCGTCGACGCACGCCAGCAGCGCCGCCACTCCGCCTCCGCGGTAGGTCGGGTGCGGGCCGTTGATGGCGGCGAAGTAGGCGCTCGCGTACGCACCGTCGCCCGGCGCGTACGAGACGCCGTCCTGGCCGCCGATGACGGTGGTCACGCCCTGGCGCAGCAGCGACCGGGTCACGTCGCGGTCGTGCAGCAGGCCGTCGGCATGCGAGTGCGCGTCGATGAATCCGGGTAGGACGAGGCGCCCCGCGGCGTCGACGACCGTGTCGCCGGCGTGCGCAGCGACCTCGCCGACCTCGGTGATGACGGCGCCGGCGATCGCGACGTCGGCGGGCTCGATGCCGGAGGGCGTGACGATGCCGCCCCCGCGGATGACCGTGCGATCAGACATGGGATCCTCAGAAGAAGGTGCGGATCAGGCCGGTGACCACGCCGGACTCGATGCTGTCGACGACGGGCACCACGCGCCACTTGTCGAAGGCGGTGCAGGGGTGCGACAGGCCGAACCGCACGACGGATCCGACCGCGAGCGGTGCGTCGGGACGCACATAGGAGTGCTGATCGTTCATCGCCGAGACGCTCGCCTCGAGCGGGTGCCAGGGCCCCGACAGCTCGTCCGCGACCGCCCGTGGGATGGGCAGTCCCTCGTCGTACGGCAGGTCGCGCTTTCCGGCGTCCACCAGTGCCAGCCCCGGCTCGGGGCTGGAGACCACCCGGGCGATGCCGTGCATGGCGTTCACGAAGTGCGGGCCGTCGGCCGTGCCGCCCTCGTCGAACGGCGAGATGCTGCGGTAGAAGCCGTCGTCGTGCACGATGTACGCGCCGGAGCGCAGCGTGAAGCGGGTGCGGCCGTCGCGCGCGGCCGCGGCCCAGACGTCGGCGACGATCTCAAAATAAGCGCTGCCGCCGGCGGTGACATACAGCTCGCCGTCGTCGTACAGCGGCGTCAGCGCCCGGTGCAGTTCGAGCTGCGCCTCGAGGTAGGCGCGCACCGCGGCCAGGCCCTGCGCCGAGCGATCGTGGGCGAGGCTGCCCTCATAGCCCGCGACCCCGGCCAGGCGCAGCACGTCGGATTGCGCGAGGCGTCGGCCCACGGCGATCGCCTCGTGGACCGTGCGCGCGCCGGTGCGTCCGCCGGCCGCGCCGAGTTCGACGCAGACGTCGATCGGGCGCGGCAGGTCGACACCCTGCAGCGCCTTCTCCATGGCGTCGACGGTGGCCTGCGAATCCGCCCAGCACACGAAGCGGAAGTGCGGATCCGCGAGTTCTGCGGCGAGCCAGCTCAGCGCGCGCGGATCGACGGCCGAGTTGGCGAGCATGATCGAGTCCAGGCCCAGGTCGCGGCCGGTGCGCACCTGTCCCATCGTGGCGAGGGTGATGCCCAGGGCGCCGGCGTCCGTCTGCCGCCGCCACAGTTCTGGCGCCATGGTGGTCTTGCCGTGCGGCATGATCTCCAGCCCCCGCTCGGCGCACCAGGCGGCCATGGTCGCGACGTTGGCGCGCATCGCGGCGTCGTCGAGCACGAGCAGCGGCGTCCAGAACTCGTCGAGGCGGGGACCGGAGGCGAGGAACTCGGATGCCGTCAGCCCCACCGCCCGCGCCGGGATCCCCTTGTCACGCGCCGTCAGCAGTTCATCGTCCGCGATGGTCATTCCGACACCCTTCTCTCCTGTTGTGCGTATGCTGCAACATCCGTTGCAATTTGCGCACAGCCCGTCTCATCATGGTAACCATGCCCGATGCATCCGCACCACGCCTGATCACGATCGGCGAGACGATGGCCCTGATCACTCCGGCGCACGCCGAGCCGCTGGCCACCGCGCGCGACGTGCGCCTGCTGATCGGCGGCGCCGAATCGAACGTCGCCGTGCACGCCGTGCGGCTGGGCATTCCGACCGCCTGGGTCAGCGCCGTCGGCGACGATGCGCTCGGCGTGCGGGTGCGCGACGAGGTGGCCCGGCACGGCGTCGACGTGCGCTGGGTCGCCCTCGATCCCGACGCGCCGACGGGCGTGTACTTCAAAGACCCGGGCCACGGCGTGCTGTATTACCGTTCCGGATCCGCGGCGTCCGCCCTGGGGCCGGAGGACATCGCCGCGGTGCCGCTCGAGCAGGCCGAGATCGTGCACATCTCCGGCATCACGCCGGCGCTGTCGGCCCGCTGCGCGGCGCTCACCGACAGCGTGTTTCGGCGCGTCGCCGCCGGATCCGGCATCCTCAGCTTCGATGTGAACCACCGCGCGCCGCTCTGGGAGCCCGGCGCCGCCGCCGCCGCTCTGGCGGCCCTCGCCCGCCGCGCGGACATCGTCTTCGTCGGGCTGGACGAGGCCGAGGGGCTGTGGGGCACCGCCGATGCCGAGGCCGTGCGCGCCCTGCTGCCCGATCCGGAGATCCTCGTCGTCAAGGACGGCGATCGGGGCGCCACCGAGTTCGACCGCCGCGGCGGAGCCGACAGGAGCACCTTCGTGCCCGCGATCCGCACCGAGGTGGTCGAGGCCGTCGGCGCCGGCGATGCGTTCGCGGCCGGCTATCTGGCCGCCCACCTGCAGGGCGCGGATGCCGCCGAGCGGCTGACCGCCGGCCACCGCCGCGCGCACCTCGTGCTGCAGTCCACCGACGACCTTCCCCCCGATGAAGACCTCGCGGCGCCCGGCCGGCGCGGCGGAGCGAGATGAGAGGCCCCCGCACATGACAGACAACTCCGCCTTCGAAGAGCTCTTCGGCGACGTGCCGCTGATGGCGATCCTGCGCGGCATGGGCGTGGAGCGCACGCTCGCCACCGCCACCCGCGCCTGGGATCTCGGCATCACCGCCGTCGAGGTGCCGGTGCAGACGCCCGTCGACGTGGAGGCGCTGCGCGTGCTGGCCGCGGCCGCGCGCGAGCGCGGGCTCGTGGTCGGCGCGGGCACCGTGGTCTCCCCCGAGCATGTGCGGCAGGCGGCGGATGCCGGTGCCGCATTCACGGTGAGCCCCGGACTCGACATCGACATCGTGCGCGCCTCGCACGCGGCCGGCATGCCGGCGCTGCCCGGCGTCTCGACGGCCAGCGAGGTGCAGCACGCGATGCGCGAGGGGCTGACCTGGATGAAGGCGTTCCCCGCGTCGCTGCTGGGCACCGGCTGGTTCGGCGCGATGCACGGGCCGTTCCCGCAGGCGAGATTCGTCGCCACGGGCGGCATGGGCTCGGGCAACGCGCGCGCATACCTGGATGCGGGCGTGCGCGTGGTCGCCGTCGGATCCGCCCTCGAGGACGACACCCAGCTCCCGGCCCTGGCGCAGCTGCTCTCCTGACCGACGCGGCGCCTCGCGGGCGCCATGGCGGCCACAGGCGCCGGCGCGACACGTCGCCGAGTGCCCGGCCCGTTCACGTGAACGGACCGGGCACTCGGCGTTGCCCTGCGCACTGAAGCCATCGAGGCAGGGATCAGTGCGCGCGGGTCGCGGCGAGCTCGTGCAGGCGCCCCGCGCCCTCGACGTCAGGCCGGATGGATGCCACCAGCGTGGCGATCACACCGACGGCCGCGATCACCGCGGCGTACACCACGACCGGCCAGAACGCGCCACCGGCGGCGGCCACCAGGGCCGCGCAGATCAGCGGCGCGAAGCCGCCGCCCAGGGTGTTGGAGAACTGGTACCCGATGTTGACGCCCGTGGTGCGCGCCTCCGCATCGAACATCTCCACCAGCATCGTCGACAGGGTCGCCTGCATGGCGACGCCGAACACCACGAAGCCGAGGATCTGTCCGAGCCAGATCAGCCACATGTTGCCCGTGCTGAACAGCGCGAACGTCGGGTAGACCATGGCCGCGAAGCCGACACATCCGATGATGTAGACCGTGCGGCGTCCGATGCGGTCGGAGATGTGCCCCCAGAGCGGGGCGACAAAGATCTGCAGCACTCCGACCATCATCGTCCCGGCGAAGCCCATCCACGCGGGAAGGTGCTTGTTGGTGACCATGAAGCCCAGGCCGTAGGTGAGGATGACGTAGCCGGCGATCGACTGGGGAAGGCCGATCAGGATCCCCATGATCGCGTTCTTCGGGTGGCGGAAGACCTCGACCAGCGGATTGGCCTTCTTGCCGGCCGCGGCGATCTGCAGGGCCTGCGTCTCGACGAACTCGTCGGACTCCTCGAGCTTGCGCCGCAGCAGGATGGCGATGACCGCCAGCACGATCGAGAAGACGAACGGGATGCGCCATCCCCACTCGATGAACCACGAGCCGGGGGTGAGGCCGAGCGCGGCCATCAGACCGCCGGAGACGAGGTTGGCGACGCCGGCGCCCGAGATCAGGAACGCGCCGTACAGGCCGTGCTTCCCGGTGGGGGCGTTCTCGACGACCATGGTCGCCGCACCGCCCATCTCGCCGCCGACGAAGAAGCCCTGCAGCATGCGGCACAGCACCAGCAGGATCGGCGCCGCGATCCCGATCGCGTGGTCCGGCGGGATGAGCCCGATACCGGTGGTGGCGATGCCCATGCCGACGACGGTGATCATCAGCACGGCCTTGCGACCGACTCGGTCTCCGACGATGCCCCAGACGATGCCCCCGAGCGGACGCAGCAGGAACCCGACCGCGAACGTGGCGAACGATGCCAGCTGGGCCATGATCGGGTCGTCCGACGAGAAGAACACCGCGGGGAAGACGGCGGCCGAGGCGAGCCCGTAGAGGTAGTAGTCGTAGTACTCCATCAGGGTTCCGATGGAGCCGCCGGCGACCATGCGGCGCTGGCGAGGGGTCAGACCCCGAGTGGCCGAAGCCTGGGACATGAGAGCCTCCTTGCTCTGCGAGGGGAGGGGATTCGCCCTCGACGTGTGGCGGTGTCGACGCTAAGATAGCGTCCGGACAAACATAATGTCTACCTTAAAGAATTTTTGTAAAGCTCAGGTGCACGATGACGACACGAACGGCGGCGGAGAATGCGGCCGCGGCACTCGCGGGCGACGCCGCCGCGCAGACCTACGAGAGCGCGGGCGAGGTGCTCCGGCTGTTCCAGCCCGTGATGCGCGCTCTCGCGACGGCGGCCGGCCCCTCGGTGGAGGTGGTGCTGCACAATCTCGACGGCAGCGATCTCGACCTCGACCACACGATCATGGCGATCGAGAACGGCCATGTCACCGGCCGTTCGGTCGGCGGGCCGTCGACCTCGCTCGGCCTGGATGTGCTGAAGGACCGGCGGAAGAACCACGACGCGTTCGGCTACCGTGCGGTCACCAGCGACGGCCGTGAGCTGCGCAGCTCCTCGGTCTACTTCCACAACGCCGCGGGGGACATCATCGCCTCGCTGTGCATCAACGTCGATCTCAGCCCCCTGCAGCAGGCGCGCAACATGCTCGAAGCGCTGCTGCCCGTCCCTGCCGGCAGGGGCGAGCCGCCGCGCGAGCGCTTCGGATCCGATCTCGTCTCGGTGATGGACCAGATGATCACCGAAGCCGTCGCCGAGATCGGCCGGCCCGTCGAGCAGATGTCCCGCGACGACAAGATCACCGTCCTCGCCACGCTCGAACGGCGCGGGGTGACGCAGATGCGCAAGTCGATCGAGACGATCGCGAAACGGCTGCACATCTCGCGGGTGACCGCGTACGCGTACCTCGAGGAGGCCAAGGCCGATGGCTGACGCCGCCGACCTCGCCGCACGGCTCGCCGTCGTCGATGCGCGCATGGCGTACGAGATCGATGTGACCGCCGCCGCACGCGCCGTCTCCGAAGGGCGCGCCGTGCTGGTCGACACCCGGCGCCGGCACTCGTGGGATCACGGGCACATCGCCGGCGCCGTGCACCTGCCGATCACCGCGCTGCCTGACGGCACCGCGGATCTCCCCCGCGACCGCACGCTGATCGTGTACGGCTGGGGCCCCGGATGCAACGGCGCCACGGCCACCGCGCGACTCCTGCTGGCCGCGGGATGGGACACCCGCGAACTGCTCGGCGGCTACGAGTACTGGGTGCGCAACGGGTTCGCCACCGAGGCCGGCGGCGTCGTCACGCGCCGCACTCCCGACCCGCTGGTGACAGCCGAGGCCTGAGCGCGCTCCCGCGGAAGCCCGAGCGGACGCCGGCGGTGGATCCGCTCAGCCCGCGAGCACGACGTCGAAGCCGGCCTCGACCAGCGCGGTGCGCGACGCCTCGGAGACGCCGGCGTCGGTCAGCAGCGTCGGGAACAGCTCGGCGCCGCCGACCGACGCGAACGCGGATCCGCCGATCTTCGACGAGTCCGCGACCATCACGGCGCGCTGCGCCCGGCTCGCCATCATCCGGTTCACCGCCGCCTCCCGCTCGTCGTGCGTCATCGCCCCGGCCGCGGCAGACACCGCGTTCACGCCGATGAAGGCGATGTCCAGGGTGACGCCGCTCAGCAGCTGCTCGACGAACGGCCCGACCAGCTCGTAGCTGCGGGAGTGGATGACCCCACCGGTCACCACGACCTTGATGTCGGGGCGGGTCGCGAGCTGCGCGGCGATGTTGACCGCGTTCGTCACGACGGTGAGGCCCTGCTCGGCGAGATCCTCCCGCGCGGCGAGCGCGGCGGCGATGGCCGTGGTCGTGGTGCCCCCGGAGAGACCGACGACGGATCCCGGCGCGACGAGGGCGGCCGCGGCCTGCGCGATGTGCTCCTTCGCCCCCGTGGCGAGGTGATTCTTGTACCGGATCGGCAGCTCGTAGGCGACCGACTGCGCCACGGCGCCGCCGTGCGTGCGGGTGAGCAGACGCCGCTCGGCGAGGCTGTCGAGGTCGCGGCGGATCGTCGCGGCCGAGGCGTCGAAGCGCTCGGCGAGCTCCTCGACGGAGACATCGCCGGCCGCCGCGAGCAGGTCGAGGATCGCGGTCAGCCGGTTCGCCCGGTTCATCCGGCCGCCCCTCGCTCAGAGGACACTCGAGAACTCGCGCGGGATCCACTCCCGTCGCGATAAGTGTCGTTCTGCGCGGGCGACAGCGACATCTTCTGCGACGGGAAGCGTCGCGCCCTGCGGACCACGGCCGTCACGCCGCGTCCTGCAACGCGAACAGGCGCAGCAGGCGGGCTGCTTCCCCGGCGACGGCGTCGCGGGCGGGCGCCAGGTACTTGCGCGAGTCGACGAGACGCGGATCTTCGGCGAGCCTCTCCCGGATCGCACGGGTGAAGAACCCGTTGAGATGCGTCGAGACGTTGATCTTCGTCATGCCGGCGCGCACGGCGGCGGCGATCGTGTCGTCGGGCACGCCGCTCGAACCGTGCAGCACGAGCGGCACGTCGGCCCCCTCGGCGCCGGCGCCGCGCAGCGCCTCGCGCAGGCGTGCGATGAGGTCGAGATCGAGCGCGGCGGAGCGGTCGAGCATCGCGTGCGAGGATCCGACCGCGACCGCCAGGGCATCGACGCCGGTGGCGGCCACGAACGCGCGCGCCTCGCCCGGATCTGTGCGGACCCCCGGCGCGTGCGCTCCGTCCTTGCCGCCGACCTCGCCGAGCTCGCCCTCGACGTACACGTCGACCGCGTGCGCGCGCTCGACGACCTGCGCGGTGAGGGCGACGTTCTCGTCGTAGTCGAGCTTGCCGCCGTCGAACATCACGGATCCGAACCCGAGCGCGAGCGCCTCGTCGACGAGATCGGGGCGCTCGGCGTGGTCGAGGTGCACGGCGACCGGCGTGGCCGCCCGGCGCGCCACGGCGAGGGTCGCGAGGGCGATCGGCTCGAGCCCGCCGTGGTAGTCGGCGCAGTTCTGCGAGATCTGCAGGATGACCGGCAGCTCGGCCTGCGCCGATGCGGCGACGAGCGCCTCGGCCGTCTCGAGGTGGATCACGTTGAAGGCGCCGACGCCGGTGCCGCGGCGGGCGGCGTCGTGCACGAGGTCGCGGGCGGAGACGAGGGTCATCGGGGATCCTTTCGGCGGGCGGCCCGGATCCGGGCCG
>JAFDWM010000049.1 GCA_018268455.1 Actinomycetota bacterium
AGGGAAACGCCCGGTCACATTCCGAACCCGGAAGCTAAGCCTCACAGCGCCGATGGTACTGCAGGGGGGACCCTGTGGGAGAGTAGGACACCGCCGGACTTCTTTTGTGAGAAAGCCACCCCAGTGCTGGGGTGGCTTTCTTTCGTTAACGCGCGCGCGGCGCTCGACATCCGCCGCTGCGCGACGGGCTTCGCGCGCCGGCGCGCGGCGCCTGCGGCGCCGGGCCGAGGATCCGCATCCCCCCATCGACGTCGCGGGAACACGGGACTAGCCTGGGGCACAGACGGGCCGTCAGCCCGCCTCCCCGGTGGCTGAAGGAGATCCCGATGGACGCGATGATGATGGACTCGATGAAGGGCATGATGATGGGCGACATGCAGTCCATGGACATGTCACTCATGCAGGCGTGCATGGATGCGTGCTCGGCGTGCGAGCAGGCGTGTACGGTCTGCTCGACGCAGATGATGGACTGCGCGCCGGCCTGCATGAACTGCGCCGACATGTGCAACACGATGATGCGCTCGATGATGCGCATGCAGGGGATGAGCCCGGCCGTCATGATGTCGATGCTCGACGGGTGCATGGCGATGTGCCAGCTCTGCATGGACATGTGCATGACGCACGCCGACAACAGCGAGGTCTGCCGCATGTGCGCCGCCGCGTGCAAGGCGTGCATGGACGCCTGCATGGCGATGCGCTCGTCGATGATGGCGGCCTGACCCAGGATCCGCCGAGGAGAGGGCGCCTAGAATCAGAGCATGTCTTTCGTGATGGGCACCTGTGTGGTGCGGAAGAGGGTTGCCGGCGCGTTCTGCGCCAGTGACAGAGTCTGACGCTCCGGCCGACTTCGCGTCGGCCTCTTCGTCATGCCCCGGCGCGGTGAACCCGCCGGATCCTTCCCGCTCGGCTCGATGCCCGGGCGCCATCATCACGCAGAGAGTCTCAGACATGCTTCCCATCGACGAGCGCGCCATCCGCGCTTCCTTCCTCAACGCCTCCCGCAAGGAGGCCTCCGTCATGACCCTTCCGCCCGCCTTCGACGAGCTCGACTTCGATCGCCTCGACTTCGTGGGCTGGCGCGATCCCAAGATGCCGAAGCGGGCGTACGTCGTCACGCAGGAGGACGACGGCACGTCCGTCGGCCTCCTGCTGCAGCAGGCCGAGCGGCGCTCGACCATGCGCGCGCAGTGCTCGTGGTGCGACGACGTCACGCTGCGCAACGACGTGCAGCTGTTCACGGCACGCAAGACGGGCCCCGCCGGGCGCAACGGCGACGCTCTCGGGGTGTTGATCTGCGCGAACTTCGGCTGCTCCGAGAACGTGCGGGTGCTGCCGCCGCTGGCTTACGAGGGGTACGACCGCGAGACCGCGCGTGAACTGCGGATCCTGCGTCTGCAGGAGCACGTGCAGGGGTTCATCCGCGAGCTGCGCGGCTGAGCAGGCGCGCACACGGCGGCCGGGCCTTCGGGCTCGGCCGTCAGCGCTGCGCGACGTTGTAGCGCAACGCGCCGATCGCCAGCACGCTCCACTGCGCGTGGACCGCGACGGGCGAACCCGGCTGCACCTCGAGCGCGGCGCCGCCGGCGTTCCAGAGGGTCAGCGTCTCGCCGTCCAGCGTGACCAGCTGCACCACTCCGTGCGCGGCGTCGACGTCGGTGACGAGTGCATCGGCCCAGCCCGCCGTCGTGGCTGCCGCGAGGCGCGCCTGGATCAGGTGCAGCGCATGGCCCGGCGCATAGGAGGAGCAGACATCGCCGTGATCGCACATGCACGCCGCAGCCTCACGCACCGTAACGGGCGAAAGGTGGATGCGGGGCGTGGTCACGATGGTCTCCTCACGGGGTCGGTCCGATCAGCGTACGTCCGGGCGTGTCGAACCCGAAGCGGGTGCGAAACCTGACGAAACACAGCGGATCCGCGAGCTCTCGCCCGCGGATCCGCGCGTGATGAGCCGCGCCCGGTCAGAGTCGTGGCGTGCGCGGCGGCGTGGTGCGACGGTCGCCGGTCGCCTCGAATGCCGCGGCGAGCTGCAGCAACCTGGTGTCGTCGTAGGCGCGGCCGGAGATCGTCAGGCCGACCGGCATCCCGATGTCGGTGAGCGTGCCCATCGGCACGGTCACCGACGGGATGCCCAGGTGCCGCGGAACGATGTTGCCGTTGGCGACCCACACGCCGTTGCGCCACCCCTGGTCCGCGGAGGCGGGGTTGACGTCCATGTCCGACGGCCCGATGTCGGCCATCGTCGGATGGATCACCGCATCCAGTCCGAGAGCGTCCATCCACTCCTCGAGGTCGACGCGGCGGGTCTCCTCGAGCCCGCGCAGGCCCTCCTCCATGTGCGCGATGGTGGTGATGTCGGTGACCGGGTGCGCCCGGAACAGGTCGGGCAGCTCGTTGATGTCGTCGTCGAAGCCGGTGTAGCGGTCGGGCAGGGCGCCCGGGGGAGCGGGGAAGATCTGTGCGCCGTCGACCTGTGCCAGCGTGTGCAGCGCCGGGTCGCCGTTCGCGCCGAGGAAGTCGTCCCAGCCCCAGGCGCACAGCTCGACGACCTCGCTGCGCAGGAACTCCGGCGGCACGATGCCGCGCGTCGCGATGGTCGGCGCACCGGCGCGGTCGCCCTCGTAGTTCGAGACGGCCGGGAAGTCGACCTCCACCACCTCGGCACCCGCCGCCTCGAGAGCGGCACGGGCGGCGCGCCACAACTGCATCACCGACTCCCTGGTCTCGATGCGCTGCCCTGTCGGGCCGCCGATCCCGGTGCCGGTGCCGGCCTCCGGATCCGCGTTGATGAACATCCGCGGGACGCCGAAGCGCATGCCGCGCAGGTCGGCCGGCTCCAGGGCGACGTACGACTCCGGCCGCACCACGGACGACGCGGGAAGCGCCACCCACGGCTGCGCACGCCAGAAGTCCCCGCGCGTGGTGTGGTCGTCCGCGACGACGACGTCGAGGATCTCCAGCAGATCCGCGACCGTGCGGGCATGCGGCACGACGATGTCCTGGGTCGGCACGAGCGGCCAGTTGCCGCGCACCGAGATCACCCCGCGGCTGGGGCAGTACGCGACGAGCGCGTTGTGCGAAGCCGGAGCCCGTCCGCTCGACCACGTCTCCTCGCCCAGGCCGAAGGCCGCGAACGAGGCCGCGGTCGCGGTGCCCGAGCCGTTCGAGGAGCCGGATCCGAACGCGCTCGTCAGCCACTCGGCGTTGTACGGGCTCTCCGCCCGGCCGTAGACCCCGCGCTGCATGCCGCCGTTCGCCATCGGCGGCATGTTCGTGAGGCCGAGGCAGATGGCGCCGCCGGCGCGCAGCCGCTCGATCGTGAACGCGTCCCGCTGTGCGACCAGGGCGGCGAAGGCGGGGGAGCCCGCGGCCGCCGTGAGCCCTCGCACGAGGTAGCTGTCCTTCGCCGTGTACGGGATGCCGTCGAGCGGGCCGCGCAGTTCGCCGCGTGCGCGTCGGGCATCGGACCCGGCCGCCTCCGCCCGCGCCTCGGGGTTGCGCACCACGACGGCGTTCAGGGCGGTCTCGGTCTCGGGGCCGTCGTACGCGTCGATGCGCGCGAGGTAGGCGTCGACGAGCTCGACCGCGGTGGTCTCACCCGCCTCGAGCGCGGCGCGCAGGCGGGCGATGGGGGTCTCGACGACATCGAACATGGGGCGGATCCTTCGGGATGAGCCGGCTGCCCGAGGGCAACGGCGACAGGTGGTGGGGTGCGCCGTCTCCGGGCCGGCGTCGGCGCGCCGCAGACCTGGCGCAGGGGGTCAGCGCGTGAGGGTCGGCTGCTGCTGCGTGATGCAGTGGATGCCGCCGCCGCGGTCGAACAGCGGGCGCGCGTCGACGGTGACGACCTGACGGCCGGGGTAGGCGTCGGCGAGGATCTCGCGAGCGCGCGCGTCGGCGGCGTCGTCGCCGAACCCGCAGGCGATGACGCCGTCGTTGGTGACGAGGTGGTTGACGTAGCTCCAGTCCACGAATCCCTCCTCGTCGCGCAGGGTCGACGGCGCCGGCAGGTCGACGACCTCGAAGGTGCGGCCGGCGGCGTCGGTCTGCGCGCCCAGGTGCGCGCGCAGCGCGGCGGACACCTCGAAGTCGGGATGCGCGGGATCCTGCTGCGCGTGCAGGAGGATCCGCCCCGGCGAGGTGATCGCCGCGACGATGTCGACGTGGCCGTTGGTGCCGAAGTCGTCGTAGTCGCGGGTGAGGCCGCGCGGCAGCCACACCGCCTTCGTCGCGCCGATCGTGCGCAGCATCTCGGCCTCGACGCGCTCGCGGTCGAGGAAGGGGTTGCGGCGCGGGTCGAGCTGCACGGTTTCGGTGAGCAGCACCGTGCCCTCGCCGTCGACGTGGATGCCGCCGCCCTCGTTCACGAGCGTCGAGCTGACCAGCTCCGCCCCGACCTCGGCGGCGATAATGCGGGCGTGCTGCGCCGCATCGTGCCAGCGGGCCCACTCGGGCGCGCCCCAGCCGTTGAACACCCAGTCCACGGCGCCGAGCACACCGGGGCGCTCGGGGTCGACGACGAAGGTGGGGCCGGAGTCGCGCATCCAGAACTCGTCGACCGGCGCCTCGAGGATCGTGATGTCGGAGGAGAGCATCCGGCGCGCACGGGACAGCTCGCTCGGATCCACCAGGATCGTCACCGGGGTGAACGCCGAAACGGCGTGCGCGACGGCCGTCCAGGTCGCGTAGCCCTCCTCGCGCAGGGCGTCGGTGTCGCCGAGGGTCTCTCCCTCGGCGGGGAACGCCATCCAGACGCGGTCGTGGCGGGCGGTCTCGCTGGGCATCTGCCAGGGCATCGGTGCTCCTCGGATCAGGGTCTCGGTCTTATTGAACAACCGACCAATAAGCGATACGGTAGAGCACCATGAGCCCCTCGTCAACCCCCCGCACGAAACGGATGCCGCCGGAGCAGCGCGAGCGTGCGATCCTCGACGCGGCGCTCGGCCTGGCGCGGCAGGGCGGAATCGCCGGCCTCACCGTGCGCACCGTCGCGGCCGCAGCCGGGGTGACCCCGGCGCTGGTCGCCCACTACCGGCCGAGCATGGACGCGCTCGTGGCGGAGGTCTTCGCGGCGATCGTCGCCGCCGAACGCGACGAGGTGATGGCGGCCGGGCGGGCAGAGGAAGGCCTGCGCGCGCGCATCACCCGGATCGTGGAGACGCTGCTCGACGGCGATCGAGACGACGTGACCCTCGTCTGGGTGCAGGCGTGGGCAGCCGGCGCGCGCAACGAGGAGCTCGCCGCGCGGGTGCGCTCCGAGATGGACCACTGGCAGCAGGAGCTCGAGCGGATCTTCGCCGAGGGTGTCGCCGCGGGTGAGATCGCCGCGACGCGGGCCGATGGGGCGGCGTGGCTGCTGCTCGCCGCCGTCGACGGGATGAACGCGCACTCCCTGGTGCGCTGGGCGCCGGAGGATCGTGCGGGCCTCGCCCGTCGCACCGTCGCGGCGATCCTCGGCGAGGGGACCGGCGCGATCAGGGACGCAGGATCCGCAGCGCGGTAGCCGTGTCGGCCACCGTCAGCTGCGGCGGATACAGGCCCATCACCTGCAGTGCCGCGGCGTGGTTGGCGGGGTCGGATCCGGCGCAGGCATCGGCGGCGATCGTCACTCGCGCCCCGGCGTCCGCGGCCGCCAGAGCGGTCGAGATCACGCAGCAGTCGGTGGAGACTCCGGCGAGCACGACCGGTGCGGATCCGACGATCCCCTCGAGCGGGGCTCCCCACTTGCCGAACGTCGGCAGGTCAAGGGTCGGGTGCGGAGACAGCTCCCGCGCCGCCGGCACCAGGTCGTACAGCGCGTCGTCGGCCGGCTTGTCGGCGAACGGCCAGGCGGCGAAGTAGTCGCCCCACGCGGTGTCGCGGTCGGCGGTGGGCAGCCAGCGGGTGACGAGCACGTGGCCGTCGGCGGCGTCGGCGAGCCGGCGGATGTTCGCGATCGCGGCCGGGAACATCGGCGAGCCCCACGGCGAGTCCGGCGCGGCGAAGATGTTCTGCGGGTCGATCACCACCAGCCACGCCGGCGCAGCGCTCATCCCTGCTCCTGCCGGCGGATCCGGCCCGCGCGGCCGAACCAGCCGACCAGGAACGACAGCACCAGCGCGAACAGCACGCCCAGGTTCGCGTAGCCCCAGTCGTCACGCCAGCCGAACAGGTCGAGGAAGTAGCCCTGCCAGTTGTTCCACGGGGTGTCCGGGATCTGGTTCATCACGAAGCCCCAGCCGATCACGGTCGCGACGATCATCGTGCCGACCGAGATCCAGTCGACGGATCCGTAGCGTCCGGTCGCGTCGAACAGCGCCTCCTCGTCGTAGTCCTTCTTCCGGCGCAGGATGTCGGCGATGAGCAGGCCCGCCCACGACGCCATCGGCACGCCGAGCGTGATCAGGAAGGACTGGAACGGGCCGATGAAGCTGGTCGCGAAGAACACCACGACGATGGTGCCGGCGGTGAGGATGACACCGTCGATCGCGGCGGCCGCCGGTCGCGGGATGCGGATCCCGAGGCTCAGCAGCGTGAGGCCGGAGGAGTAGATGCCGAGCACGGCGCCGGAGACCAGCGTGAGGATCGCGACGATGAGGAACGGCAGCAGGATCCAGGTGGGCAGCAGCGTCGCGAGCGCGCCGATCGGATCCCCGCCGACCGCGTCCATGAGCTTCTGATCGGATCCGGCCAGCAGCAGGCCGAAGAACACCAGGATGATGGGGGCGACGGATCCGCCGATCGTGTTCCAAGCGACGATCTGCCCGTCGGAGGCCGAGCGCTTCTGGTACCGGGACCAGTCGGCGGCGATGTTGATCCAGCCGAGGCCGAACCCGGTCATGACCATCACCAGCGCGCCGATCGTCTGCGCGAACGTGCCGTCGGGGCGGGCGAACACCGTGTCCCAGTGGATGCTCTGGAAGGTGAGGATCAGGAACACGATCGTGAAGGCGCCGGTGAGCCAGGTGAGCACCGACTGCAGCTTCATGATCGTGTGATAGCCGAGCACCGAGGCGGCCACGATGAGCGCGGCCACGAGTGCGGTCGCCACGATGTTGACGACCACGTCGCCGCCCTCGCCGACCCAGCCGAGCGCGTGCAGCACGGTGGTGGTGGCGAGCACCGCCGTGATCGTGAGCGAGGTCTCCCAGCCGATCGAGGTCAGCCAGGACACGATGCCGGGCAGCTTCTGACCCTGCACGCCGAACGCGGCGCGGGACAGCACCATCGTCGGCGCGGATCCGCGCTTGCCCGCGATCGCGATGAGCCCGCAGAGCGCGAACGACACCACGATGCCGATGATCGACACGACGGTCGCCTGCCAGAGCGAGATCCCGAACCCCAGCAGGAACGACCCGTACGACATGCCGAACACCGACACGTTCGCGGCGAACCACGGCCAGAACAGGTCTCGCGGGCGCGCGGTGCGCTCGGATTCGGGGATGATCTCGATGCCGTTGCGCTCGATGAGCGCCGGCGCAGCAGCGGTGCTTTCGACGGCCATGGCTTCATCCTGGCAGGGGAAGTCGGATTAAGGGCGGATCGCCGCAACTCGGCGTGGATCGGGGAGTTCAGAGCAGACCCCGGTGACCGCGAGACTTCATCTGAGTCGCGAGACTGCAGCAGGCAGGTGCATTCTCGCGGCGCAGATGAAGTCTCGATGTCAGGTGCGCGGGCGAGAGCGGATCCTCGCGTCGGCTGCCCATGGATTTCGCAGGTGGGTTGCCGGTACGCTGTTCGCCGACCCGTTGATCCGGCGCGGCGTTCTGTCAGCGGCCGGGCGCCTGGAGGGCTTCCGGGTCGAAAGGATCCTTCATGGACGCCGCACGCATGCATGCAGCCTCTCCCGAATCCGCCGCGATCGTCGATGCCGTGCTCGACTACTCCCGCCGACGGATGCTCGCCACCGATGTGCCGCTGGACAAGCCGCAGCCGGAGGCGGAGTTGCGCCGCCTGGTCGGGACCACCATCACCGACCAGGGCCTCGGCGGCCAGCGCGCACTGAGCGTGTTCGAGCACATCCTCGCGCCCGCCTGCCTGACCACGAGCCACCCCAACTACCTCTCTTTCATCCCGAACGCGCCGACGGTCGCGGCGATGGCCTTCGATCTCGTGGTCTCTGCCTCGGGGCTGTACGGCGGCAGCTGGCTCGAGGGCGCCGGCGCCGTGCACGCCGAGAACGAGGTGCTGTCGTTCCTCGCCGCCGAGTTCGGCCTGCCGTCCACCGCCGGCGGCGTGTTCGTGCAGGGCGGCACGATCGGCAACCTGTCCGCGCTCGCCGCAGCCCGCGACCGAGCCGGACGCCGCCTCGACGCCGCCGGCCGGCCGCGGCCTGCGCGGTGGAAGCTCGTGTGCAGCCTGGAGGCGCACTCGTCGAACAAGTCGGCCGCGAAGATCATGGACGTCGATGTCATCGCCGTGCCGGCGGGCGCCGACGGCAAGCTGCACGCCGCCGAGGTGCGCGCCGCGCTCGAGGAGCACGGCGAGGCCGTGTTCGCCGTCGTCGCGACCGCCGGATCCACCAACTTCGGCATCCTCGACGACATCGCGGGCATCGCCGCGCTCAAGGACGACTTCGACTTCTGGCTGCACATCGACGGCGCCTACGGGCTCACCGCGATGCTGGCGCCGGAGGCGCGGGCGTGGTTCGCGGGCGTGGAGCGGGCGGACTCGCTCGTCGTGGATCCGCACAAGTGGCTGTACGCGCCGTTCGACTGCTGCGCGCTGCTGTACCGGGATCCGACCGACGGCCGGCTCACGCACACCCAGCATGCGGAGTACCTCGACACGCTCACCGACACGGATGAGTTCAGCCCCTCGGACTACTCGATCCAGCTCACCCGGCGTCCGCGCGGACTGCCGCTGTGGTTCTCCCTGGCGACCTACGGCGTGGACGCGTACCGCACCGCGATCTCGGAGACGCTGGCGCTCACCAGGCGCATCGCGGACGAGATCGCCTCGCGGCCCGAGCTGCGCCTGGTGCGCGACCCCGAGCTCTCCGTGGTCGTGTTCGAGCGCGAGGGCTGGGGGCGCGCCGACTACGACCGCTGGTCGGACGAACTGCTGCAGTCGCAGCGCGCGCTGGTGGTGCCGAGCTCGCACGCCGGCCGGGTCAACACCCGGTTCGCGATCCTGAACCCGCTGACGACGTTCGAGGACCTGGTCGCGATCCTGGACACGATGCGCTGAGGTCGCTGTCGGATCCGGCGGGACCGGTCGACGTCTGTGCCGGGCGCATGGCCGTGTCCGTTTGACGGGTGACGCTGCGACGCCTGCGACGCCTGCGCGAGGCCCGCGGATCTTGCGACGCCTGCACGACGGCGCGACGCCTGCACGATGGAATCGCCGGAATCGTCGTGCAGGCGTCGCCGGGTCGTGCAGGCGTCGCAGGCCGGCTCGAGCCGTAGGCGCGGGTCGACACCGGCCTGCGGACTCCGGCTCGGGCCATAGCCGCGGGCGGGGGCCCGGCGTCAGGCCGTGAAGAACGCCTTCGCGACGGCGGCGAGGTCGTGCAGGTCGCTCACGCCGGCCAGTTCCCGCGCCGAGTGCATCGACAGGATCGGGATGCCGACGTCGACCGTGCGGATGCCGAGCCGGGTCGCGGTGATCGGACCGATCGTGGATCCGCAGGGCACGTCGTTGTTCGAGACGAACTCCTGCGTGCTGACCCCGGCGGACTCGCACCAGGCGCGCCAGGCGGCGGATCCGACCGCGTCGGTGGCGTAGCGCTGATTGGCGTTGAGCTTGAGGATGGGGCCGGATCCGAGCACGGGCTGCACGACCGGGTCGTGCTTGCCGGCGTAGTTCGGGTGCACCGAGTGCCCCACGTCGCTGGACAGGCACCACGACGCGGCGTACGCGCGGTGCACCTCGACCGCGTCGGCGCCGAGCCCGGCGTAGATGCGCTCGAGCACGTCCTCCAGGACGGGGCCGGCGGCACCGGAGCGCGACGCGGATCCGAGCTCCTCGTGGTCGAACGCGGCGAGCACCGCGATCGCCCGCGGATCGCCGTCGGCGGCGACGTGGCCGAGCGCCACCACTCCCGCGTGCACGGAGGCGAGGTCGTCCAGGCGGCCGCTCGCGAAGAACGCGTCGTCCTTGCCGAAGATCGCGCCGCGGGCGGAGTCGGCCAGCACGGCGTCGAAGCCGCGCACCTCGGCCGGATCCGCCCCCGCGGACGCGGCGAGCTCGGCGAGCAGGTCGGCGTCGATCGGATCCCCGAGACCCCACACCGGCTGGGTCTCGTTCTGCTTGTCGAGCACGAGGCCGTTGTTGTTCACGCCACGGTCGAGGTGGATCGCGAGCTGCGGGATGCGCAGCAGCGGGCCGGTTGCGGCGAGCACGACCCGGCCGTCGGCGAGCGCGAGGCGTCCGGCGAGACGCAGCTCGCGGTCGAGCCAGGAGTTCAGCAGCGGGCCGCCGTAGACCTCGACCGCCGCCTGCAGCCAGCCCCGTGCCCCCGTGGTCGGCTGCGGCTTCAGCTTGAACCCGGGGGAGTCGGTGTGCGCGCCGAGCACGTGCACCGGTGTGGTCGTGGTGGCGTTCGACGGCACCACCCAGGCGATCGCGGCCCCGTCGCGCACGATCACGTACCGGCCGCCGCGCTGCGCGGGCCACGCCTCGGTCTCATCGAGGCGGGTGAAGCCCTGCGCCTCGAGTCGGCGGGCGACCTCTTCCGCCGCGTGGTAGCTGGACGGCGACGCGGCGACGAAATCGGCCAGGTCTTCGACGTGGGCGCGGGCGGATTCGGCGTGCGACATACGGGTCCTTCCGGGGCGGGAGCGCGACCGCGTCAGCGGTGCAGAGCACCTTCGATCGTAGCCGCGCCCTCTGAACGCTCAGGTCGGGGCGGATCCGAACGCTCAGGTCGCAGATCTGAACGCTCAGGTCGCAGTTCCGAACGCTCAGGTCGCAGAAGATGTCGTTCCGGCGGCGGGAAAGCGACAGAAAATGCGACGGGAGCGGATCCTGACGGACCGCTCCCTGCACTTCCAGTCTACCGGCGGGGGCGGGGCTTGCGGCAAGGCCCCCCTGCGGGGGCAGACTGTGTTGTTTCGCCAGGAACCGGAGGATCCGTGCGCCCTGAAACCATCCCCGAAACGACGTCCACCACTGCCTCGCTGACGGTGTTCGCACTGCCGTCCGCCCTCGCCCGCAAGGCGGATCCGGCCCTCATCGCGGCCGACGACGCTCATCTCATCGCGATCCGCGACCGCCTCGCCGAGGAGGTCGCCGACCTCGAGCAGCGCCTCGCCGCGCTCCACTCAACGCACGCCAGACCCGGGCAGGAGCTGGTCGAGCGCGACCTCGCCATCCACCGCGGCGCCGCGCGGCTGCAGCTGCTGCGCCGGTTCGGCGTCGACCTGTGCCTCGGCCGGATGGTGCTCGCCGAATCCGCGGCGGAGCGCTCACCCGGACCCATGGAGCCGGGATCCGGCGAGCCCGTCTACATCGGACGGATCGGGCTGAGCGACCGCCACGGCCGTCGCCTGCTCGTGGACTGGCGCGCGCCGGCCGCCGAACCGTTCTTTGCCGCCACGCATGCGGATCCGGCCGGCCTGCGCAGCCGTCGTCGCTACCGCTGGGCGTCTCGGCGGATCACCGACTACTGGGACGAGGTGTTCGAGCCCGACGGACTCGAGGGCCAGGCCGCGCTCGACGACCAGTCGGCGTTCATCGCGAGCCTCGGCGCCTCGCGCTCGCCGCGGATGCGCGATGTGCTGAGCACCATCCAGGCCGATCAGGACGCGATCATCCGGGCGTCGTCGCGGGAGCCGCTCGTCGTCGACGGCGGCCCCGGAACGGGCAAGACGGTGGTCGCCCTGCATCGCGCCGCCTACCTGATGCACGCCGAGCAGCGCCTGAGCCACGGCGGGATCCTGTTCGTGGGCCCGCACCAGGCGTACCTCTCGTACGTCGAGGACGTGCTGCCGAGCCTCGGCGAGGACGGCGTGCGGGTGTGCACGCTTGCCGATCTCGTGCCGGAGGGCCGGGGCGGCGCACCCACGGCGACAGGGGGAGGCCGCCCGAAGGGAGCGGCCGGCGGCGATCGGAAGGCGGCGGAGGGTCGCGGTGAGGCGCTGCGGGATGAACCGGATCCGCTCGTGCGCGGGCTCAAGGAGGGCTCCCGGCTGCTCGACGCGGTGACCAACGCCGTGCGCTATCACGAGCACACTCCGGCCGGTCGCCTGCTCGTGCCGACTCCGTGGCGCGATGTGCTCGTCGAACCGGACGCCTGGACCGACGCCTTCGACGCCCCGGAGCCGGGAACCGCGCACAACGACGCCCGCGACGAGGTGTGGGAGGCGCTCGTGGCAGGGCTCGTCGAGGACAACGCCGACGACGATGTGCCGGCGCGCCTGCTCGACCGGGCCCTGCGGCAGAGCGGCGAGCTGCAGCGCGCGTTCGTCGCGGCGTGGCCGGTGCTGGATCCGGCGGGCGTCGTCGCCGACCTGTGGTCGACGCCGGCCTACCTGCGTATCTGCGCACCCTGGCTCAGCGACCCCGAACGTGCCGCCCTCGCCCGCAACGCCGCGACCGGCGCGGATCCGCGGGACTGGACCCGGCAGGACCTGCCGCTGCTCGACGGCGCGCGGCTGCTCACCGGCGACCCCGCCGGCTCCCGCACCCGCCGCAGGCAGGAGGGGGCGAGCGCCGAGGAGCGCGAGTATCGCGAGCGCGTGATCGACGAGCTGCTGGCCGCCGATGACGACAAGGAGAGCGCGATCACCGGGTTCTTCTTCGGCGACGACAGCGTCGGCGCGCGCGAGCTGCTGATGAACGAGGCCGACCTGCTGCGCCCGGAGCCGGACGCGCTCACCGGCCCGTTCGCGCACGTGATCGTCGACGAGGCTCAGGAGCTGAGCGATGCGGAATGGGCGATGCTGCTGCGCCGGGTCCCTTCGCAGAGCATGACGATCGTCGGCGACCGCGCCCAGGCCCGGCACGGGTTCGCCGAGAGCTGGACCGAGCGCCTCGAGCGCGTCGGCCTGCGCCGCGTCGGCCAGGCGTCGCTGCGCATCAACTACCGCACGCCGGAGGAGGTCATGGCCGAGGCGGAGCCGGTGATCCGCGCCGCCCTGCCCGACGCGAACGTGCCGGTGTCGGTGCGCGCGAGCGGCATCCCGGTGCGGCATGCGGCGGTCGCCGAGCGCGATGCGATCCTCGCCGACTGGCTGGCCGCGCACGAGGAGGGGATCGCCTGCGTGATCGGCGACGACCGGCCGTTCCCGGATGTGCGGGTGCGCCTGCTCACGCCGGTCACGGCGAAGGGGCTCGAGTTCGACCTGGTCGTGCTGGTGGATCCGGAGTCGTTCGGCGACGGCATCGAGGGGGCGGTGGACCGCTACGTCGCGATGACCCGGGCCACCCAGGAGCTGGTGGTGCTGTACTGAGCGGTGACAGGCGGAGGCGCCGAGAACGTCGGATCCGACACAATGCGATTGGATCCGCATCCACGCCCCGCACAGACCGCACACACGACACCAAGGAGACAGGAATATGTCGTTCCAGGCATATCTCGACGCCGTCGAGACCAAGACCGGACTCACCCCGCGCCAGATCGTAGACCTCGCCGCCGAGCGCGGATTCGGATCCGACACCAAGGCCGCGCCCATTCTGGAGTGGCTCAAGAGCGAGTACGATCTGGGCCGCGGGCACGGCATGGCGATCGTGCACGTGATCACGAAGGGCCCGCAGATCAGCAGTAAGCACGTCGGCACCGACGGCGTGCACCGCGATGCCGTCGACGTGCTCTGGCTCGACGGCAAGGACTCCAACCCGCACGGCGCCTGATCGCCGGGCCCCGCAGAACCGCACCCCGAGGACAGGATCCATGACCGTTCGCGTCGACCTCAACATCTCGCTCGACGGCTTCGCCACGACCACCGATCAGACTCCGGAGAACCCGTTCGGGCAGGACTGGGGTCGTCTCGTTGCGGCCTACACCGCAACGCGCACGTTCCGCGAGCGTGTGCTGGGCGACACCTCCGGTGCCGGCACGACCGGCGTCGCCGACCGCTACGGTGCCGAGTACTTCGAGAACATCGGTGCCGAGATCATGGGCGCGGGCATGTTCGGGCTGCATGACAACGCACACGACCCCGGCTGGCGCGGCTGGTGGGGGGAGGAGCCGCCGTTCCGCTGCCCGGTGTTCGTGCTCACGAACGGCGCTCCGCGGGATCCGATCGCCTTCGACAACGGCACCGTCTTCCGCTTCCTGACCGCCTCGCCCGAGGAGGCGCTCGCACTCGCGACCGAGGCCGCCGGTGGCGCTGACGTCCGCATCGGCGGCGGCGTCGACACCGTGCGGTCGTTCCTCGCGGCGGGGCTCGTCGACCGCCTGCACGTGGGGATCACGCCGATCCTGCTCGGACGAGGCAAGAGCCTCTGGGCGGATCTGCGCGGGCTCGAGGCCGACTGCGACGTGACCAGCGAGGTGGCGGAATCGGGCGTCGTGCACGTCACCTTCACGCGGCGCTGAGCTTCACGCGGTCCCGAGGTTCATGTGGCGTGGAGGCGCGAGTCGGCGGGTGAGCGCGGGTCGGCGGGTGAGCGCG
>JAFDWM010000004.1 GCA_018268455.1 Actinomycetota bacterium
GCGTGGGCCGCCGCGAGGATCGCCGCCCGCCGCCCTGCCGGACTGGATCCGATCGAGGCCCTCCGGGAGTCCGCGACGGGCCCGACGCGCATCGGACCCGCCCGATCCGTGACCGGCGTCGTCTTCGCCGTCGCGGGGCTGGTCGTATCGGCCGTCCCGCTGTTCGTGCGCGGCGTGGCCGCATCCGGAGCCTCTGCCGCGGCGGCCTTGATGCTCATCGTGGCGCTCGCGCTGCTGGGCCCGTGGCTCGTCGCCCTCGTGATGCGCGCGGCGGCGCCGGTCCTGCGCCGTCTGTCGCCGGCCGGCTTCCTGGCATCGGCCAACGGCATCGCCGGCAGCAGGCGCCTGGCCGGCGCGATCCTCCCGATCGCCCTCGGTGTGGGCCTCGGGCTCGTGCAGATCGGAGCGCCGTCGATCGTCGCGCACGAGTCGGCCGCGCAGGCGGACGCGGGCGTCACCGCCGACCTGCGGGTCAGTGCACCGGCGGGCCTGACGTCGGGCGCGGTCGCCGGGCTCGGGGAGATCCGCGGAGTCACCGCGGTCGCCCCGATCACCCTGAGTGGCGCGATCATCCGCTACAAGGACTTCGATGGTTCGCCGAACCACGCCGAACCCGTGCTGCAGGGCGTCGACCCGGCAGCGGTCGAGCGGACCATGGACCTCGAGGTTCGGTCGGGGGCGCTGACCGGGCTCGGGGGAGCGGGCACCGTCGCCGTGAGCAGCGATGCGGCGCAGAGCTGGGGTGTGGGCGTGGGAGATGCGATCGAGGGCTGGTTCGGCGATGGCACGCCGTTGCGCGCGATGGTCGTGGCGGTGTACGAGCGCGGCCTCGGCTTCGGCGACCTCACGATGGCCGTCGACGCGGTGCGCACGCACACCACGAGCGCTCTCGACGCCTTCGCGCTGGTCGCCGTCGAGGCGGGACAGGTCGATCAGGTGCAGGCCGCCGCGACCGCGCAGGGGCTTCACGTCGCCCCGGGCAGCGGGCAGAAGGCCGCGGGCGCGGACGCGCAGACGCAGCAGAGCTGGGTGAACCTCGTGGCGCTCATCGTCATCCTGGGCTACATCGCGATCGCGGTGGTCAACACGCTCGTGATGGCGACGGGGGAGCGCTCACGGGAGTTCGCGCTGCTGCAGCTGATCGGATCCTCGCGGCGCCAGGTGCGGGCCATGATGCGGACCGAGGCGGTCATGGTCGCCGTCATCTCGACGGTGTTCGGCGTCCTCGTCGCGATCCCGCCGCTCATCGGGATGAGCATCGGGATCTCGGGCCGGGTCGTGCCGGAGCTCCCGGTGCTCGCCGTGCTCGCACTCGTGGGCACGATGGGCGCTCTGGCGCTGGTGGCCCTGTGGGTCGCGACCCTGGGAGCGATGCGCACGCGGCCGATCGCGGAGATCGGATCCCGGCAGTGACGGCCCGCTGAGGACGAAGAAGGGCGGCCCCGCGGACGCGAGGCCGCCCTTCTCGAGCGCGGGAGATCGGCGGATCAGAAGGTGATCCACTCGGTGCGGACCGTGACCTCCTCGAGCGCCTCGGCGGTCGGGGTCACCCCGATTCCGGGACCGGTGGGCACCGTGAGAGTGCCGTTCTCGATCACGAACGGATCCGTGATGTCGCGCGTGTAGTAGCGGCTCGAGCCGGACGTGTCGCCGGGCAGCGTGAAGCCGGGAAGAGCGGCGAGTGCGACGTTGGCTGCCCGCCCGATCCCGGTCTCGAGCATGCCGCCGCACCAGACGGGGATGTCGTTGGCGGCGCAGACGTCGTGGATCCGCCGCGCCTCGAGATAGCCACCCACTCGGCCCGGCTTGATGTTCACGATCGAACACGCGCCGAGGGCGATCGCGTCGGCCGCAGCGCGGGCGGACACGATCGACTCGTCCAGGCAGATCGGCGTCCGCACGGCCTTCGCCAGCTGAGCGTGGCCGAGCAGGTCCTCCTCATCCAGGGGCTGCTCGATCAGCAGCAGATCGAACGGGTCCAGGCGCGCGAGGTGTCCTGCGTCGCCGCGGTGGTAGGCGGTGTTCGCATCCACCTGCAGCAGCACGTCGTCGCCGAAGCGCTCGCGGACGGCGCGCACGGGCTCGATGTCCCAGCCCGGCTCGATCTTCAGCTTGATCCGGACATAACCCTCGTCCAGATAGCCGCCCACGGCGTCGAGGAGCTCGGGGATCGAGTCCATGATCCCCACGGACACGCCGCAGTCGACCCGCGCGCGCACGGCGCCCAGCTCCCGCGAGAGCGGTACGCCCCTGGCACGCAGCTCGGCATCGAGGATGGCGAGCTCGACAGCCGCCTTCGACATCCGGTGGCCCTTGAACTTCGCCAGCGCGGGTGCCACCTTGGACGCGTCGAGGTCGCGCACCGGTGCCAGCGCAGGCAGCAGGAAGCGGGTGATCACGTCGACGCTCGCCTCGACGTATTCGGAGGAGTACAGCGGATCGGCCATCGCGACGCCCTCGCCCCAGCCCTCGGCCTCATCCGTCACGGCGCGCACGAGCAGGGCCTCGCGTGCGGTCGCGACGCCGAACGACGTGCGGAACGGAGACACCAGGGGCATCTCGATGACGCGGAGTTCGATCCCGCTGAGCTTCATTGCACTTCTCCTCTGTCGATGGTGTAGGCGCCGGAGCGGTCGAAGGAGAGCACGTGCGCCCCCTCGTCCATGAGGTCGCCGAGGGTCTCGCGCACGGCGAGGCGCCAGCGCGTGGCGAGCTCGGGATCCGTGCGGCGCAGGGATTCGATGTCCCGGGGGAGTGAGACGCGGACCAGTCGGGCGGAGGTCGCGCGCACGACCGGCGCGGCGTCGTCCTCACCGTCGAGCAGTGTTTCGGCGGGACCGGTCGTCGTCGCGGTGGGGGCCGAGCCTCGGCAGGCCGCCGACACCGCCGGATCGTGCAGGTACCAGGTGACGAGCATCCGGTCGGTGTCGTCCGCGCCGTTGAGGGCGTCACTCATCTGCCCGTAGAAGTTGCGGAGGTACCCGGTCGGTGTGGCGGCGAGCTTCACAAGGTTGAAGTAGGCATTGCGGCTGATCAGCGGATCGAAGGTCCAGGAGATCTCGTCGAGCCCGTGCTCGAGTGCCCAGGAGCGCTGGTGCACTTTGAGCGCGAAGCCCACATTCCGTCCGCGCATGCGCGTCGAGACACCCGCGATGTGACTGTGCAGCGCGCGGCGCTCCGGTGCGGCGAAGAAGCCGAAGCACGCACCCACGAGCTCGTCGCCGTCGAACGCTCCTCCGACGTAGCTGCCGGCCTTCGAGAGCGCGCGCAGCGTCTCCACGTTGACCGGCGCGCGGTCGCCCGCCGCGGTCCAGATGCTGCGGAACAGCGCGGTCACCTGCGCGAAATCCCCGACCCGGGAGAGGATCCGGATCTCGATCCCCGCCTCCGCGGCGGCGGCGTCGGCGGCATCCGCGGCGGCCGCGGTCTCCTGCATGGAGGTCCCCATGATGGTCATCTTCCGCCTCCTGCCAGGATGTCCGCGATGAGTGCTCGCACGAGCGCGATCCGCTCGGGGATCGCGCCGACGATGACGTGCTCGTCGTCGGCATGCGCGCCGCCGCCCACTGCGCCGAGGCCGTCGAGAGTCGGAACGCCGATGCCGGCCGTGTGGTTGCCGTCCGAACCGCCGCCCACGGCGACGCCCTCGAGAGGCGCGAGCCCCAGATCGGCGGCGATCGCGCGAGCGCGGGCGAACAGGGCGGAGGAGGCGCTCCGTTCCATCGGGGTGCTCCGCGGGCCGTCCTCGATGCGCACCTCGGCGCCGGGAAGGGTCGCGCCGAGCGCATGCAGCGCCGTGTCGACGCGTTCCTGCTCCGCACGGGTGACCGCGCGGACATCGACCGAGAACTCGGCCTCCGCCGGCACGGTGTTGCTCGCGGATCCGGCCCGCAGCAGGGTCGGCGTCACGGACGTGCCGGCGTCGGGGTCGCCGAGCGCCGCGATCGCGAGGATGAGATGCGCCGCCTCGACCGAGGCGTTCACGCCGCGTTCGGGCTCGAGGCCCGCGTGCGCGGCCCGGCCCGTGACGTGCACGCGGTAGACCGAGACGCCCTTGCGGGCGACCTTGACCGCACCGCCGTCGGCCGAGGCCTCCAGCACGAGAGCCGCCGCGCAACCGCGCGCCTCGGCTTCGATGAGCGCGCGCGAGGACGGCGATCCGAGCTCCTCATCGCCCGTGATGAGGATGCTCACGCCGTCGCGGTCCTCGAGCGCCGCGACCGCATGCAGCGCCATCACCACGCCGGTCTTCATGTCGAAGCACCCCGGCCCGCGCAGGACGCCGCCCGTGACGCCGAAGGGAAGACGCTCGAGGGATCCGCCCGGCCACACCGTGTCATGGTGTCCGAGCAGCAGCACCCGGGGAGTGCCGAATCGCCAGCGCAGATGGGGCGTGCCGTCGATGACGATGCGCTCGGGAGCCGCGCCGAGCACGCGCTCGCCGAGTGCCGCGGTGACATCGGCGCTGCGGAGGAGGGCGTCCCGGTCGCGCGAGGGGGATTCGCAGCGCACGAGCGTGCCGATGTCCGCGATGATCGCGTCCAGGGAGACCGCCGGCGCCTCCGGGGTGCGGGCCTGCGCGACCATCACGAGACCTTCGGCGCCGCACGCACGCCGTAGTGCAGGTACTGCTCGCCGGTGGCGAGGCGGTAGAAGACCACGGCGTTCCACGCCTGCGTGCCCTCGGGGCGGACGACGAACTCGTTCTCCCGCACCGGGATCAGCGCGTGCTCGTCGACCGGATCCGGAAGCAGTTTCGCGAGCGGGCCCGTCAGCGTGGTGCGCAGCCTCAGGCCGGCGTCCGAGTCGAACACCTCGGCTCGCATTCCCGCGCGATCGTAGGTGCCGAGCAGCCCGGAGAAATCGGAGACGAAGGGATCCTGGGGCGGAGCGAGCTCCTCGGGGAGGTGCAGGTCGGCGACCTCCGAGAAGATCTCCTCGAACAGCTCGAGATAGAGGTCGTGCGCCCGCCCGCCGTTGGTCAGCAGGGTCACCGCGACGCCCTCGTCCGGCAGCACGCGCAGGAACGCGGATTGGCCGATCGTGTTGCCGTCGTGGCCGTACAGCCGCCGCCCGTTCCAGTCGAAGAGGATCCAGCCGACACCCCAGGCATCCCCGAGCGTGTAGGGGTCTGGCATGTCGACCTCGCGCTGCTGCATGCGCGCGACGCTGCGCTCGGAGAGCACCCGCGTGCCGTCCGCGGCGAGGCCGCCGGTGAGGTGCATGCGGGCGAAGGCGAGCACATCCGCGGTCGTGGAGCAGACCAGGCCCGCGGGGCCCATCGCGCGGGGCAGCATCCACGCCGGGGCCAGCTTCGGCCCGTCGTCGAGGATCTCGGTGTGGCCCGCGGCCGCGCTGTGCAGCAGCACCTCCTCGGGCAGCGTTGCGGAGTGCTCGAGGCCGAGTGGCGTCATCACGAGGTCGCGCAGGGCCTGGTCCCAGGTGGTGCCGGTGACCTTCTCGATCACCCTTCCGGCCAGGACGAACCCGGAGTTGCAGTAGGACATGGTCGCGCCGATGGGGTGGTTCTGTGCGATGCCGTCGAGCATGCCCACGTACTTCTCGAGGGTGTCGTCCCCGCGGCCGGTGTCGGTGAAGACGTCGCCGTCGATGCCGCTCGTGTGGTTGAGCAGGTGCCGGAGCGTCACCGTCCGGGTGATCTCGTCCTCGGAGGAGCGGAACTCGGGGAGGTACTCCACGACCGGACGGTCGAGGTCCAGCACGCCGTCGTCCACGAGCCGCATGATCGCCGTCGTCGTCCAGACCTTGGTCATCGATCCGATCTGGAACAGCGAGTCATCGGTCGTGGCGACCCCGGTGCGCACGTTCAGGATGCCGTGGCGGGCGAACACGGGATCTTCGCCGAGCCGGAGGATGCCGAGCGTCGCGCCCGGCACCTTGTGCGCGGTCGCGAGTGCGCTCAGCCGCTGCTGCCAGTGCCGCGCGTCCAGCCGGGCGCGCCCTGGCCGGCCGGCGGCGGGCGCGTACTGCTCGACCCAGTCGATCACGCGCTGCGAGAAGTCGGCGCGGTGTGACGGCGACCCCGACAGCGGGAACAGGTGCGAACCGCCGGGGTACAGCACCAGACGGGACGGGACGTCGCGCTCGCGCAGCGCGGTGAACCACTGCTCGGCCTGACCGACCGGGCACCGATCGTCCTCCGCGCCGTGCAGGATGAGCGTCGGCGTGGTGACCCGGTCGACGTGCGTGAACGGGGACTGCGCCGAGATGAGGGCCTCGTCGCGCCACGGCAGGCCGCCGTTCTCCTTCGCGGAGAGGTAGTGGCCCAGGTCGGACGTGCCGCCCATCGAGAACAGGTCGGTCACGACACCACCGGCGACGGCGGCGGCGAAGCGGTCGTCGCGCGAGGTGAGGTAGCAGGTCATGAACCCGCCGTAGCTGTATCCGGTGAGAGCCAGGCGGTCCGGATCCGCGACGCCCTCGGCGACGAGCGCGTCGATCGGCTCGAGGAGATCGTTCGCGTCGTTCACGCCCCAGCCTCCCGCCACGGCCCGGAAGAACGCGTCGCCGTAGCCGTCGCTGCCGCGCGGGTTGAGGGTGAGCACCGCCCAGCCGCGGCTCGCCAGCACCTGGTGGTACGGGTGGGACAGGTCGGCCGCGCCGTTCCACGCGTTGTGCGGTCCGCCGTGCACGTCGAGCAGCAGCGGTAGCGGCCCGGAGGCGTCCGGATCCCGACGCAGCCACCCGGTGACGACGGTGCCGTCGGAGATCGTGAACCTCCGCTCCTCGGCGGGGACGAGATCGAACCCGCGCTCGGCCGCCGTGGTGAGCACCGTGGTCGTGCCTTCAGCGAGGTCGACCAGGACGACCTCGCCGAAGGAGTCAGGGGTCGATCGCACGATCGCGGCGACCGATCCCGCGACCGAGAGCCCGGAGACGTTGGCCGTGCCGTCCACGAGCGCGCGGGCGGCCGAGCCGTCCTCCGCGATCCGCCAGAGGTGGGAGGATCCGTTCTCGCGCAGGCAGAAGACGAGTGCGCCATCCCCGGCGTGCTGGGGCATGCCCCCGGGGTATCCGGGACCGCCCGGCATCACGTTGCGGTCGAGTCCGGAGGTGAGGTTCGCCGGGGCTCCGCCGGCGACCGGGAAGAGCAGCAGATCGGCGTTGCCGACCTCGGTGTCGGTGCGGCCGGCGGCGAGCACGTGTCGTCCGTCCGCGCTCCAGCCGACGGCGCTCGCCTGCACCCCGGCGGCGCTCACCCGCACCGGAGCGCGGTTCAGGTCGGTCGAGGAGGTGACGAAGACCTGGAGGCGCAGGGTGAGATCGGCGTCGTCGTCCGGCGCGCAGGAGTACGCGAGGAGGGATCCGTCGGGCGACCAGAACGGGTCGGAGGCGTGCGCGCGGCCGCGGGTCAGCACGGTGACCGCGCCGGTGGCGACCTCGACGACGTGCAGCTGCTGCACGAGCGTGCCGAGCCGGCCCGCGCCGTCGACCTTGTAGCCGAGGCGGTCTGCGACGGTCGGGGCGGAGCGGCGGGCGAGGATCGTCTCGGTGCCCTCTCCGGGCAGGGCAGCGTTGTCCACCGGCGCGGCGAACGCGATGCGCGTACCG
Source organism: Actinomycetota bacterium (assembly GCA_018268455.1). GTDB lineage: Bacteria > Actinomycetota > Actinomycetes > Actinomycetales > Microbacteriaceae > Microbacterium. Next base: position 7,573 of record JAFDWM010000004.1, read on the forward strand.
TCGGGGCTCCACTGCGGGGAGCCGGCGCCGAGCGGCAGCGTGGTGAGCGCGCGGGCCTCGCCGCCGGAGGCGGGAAGCAGCCAGAGCTGTGCCGGGCCGTCCTGCGCACGCAGGAACGCGAGTGCGGATCCGTCCGGGCTCCACACCGGCGTGGTGTCGGCGTCTCCGCGGGTGAGCCGCTCCGGCTCGCCGCCACCGGTGGAGACCTGCCAGAGCGATCGGAGGTCGCGGTCGGCGTCGCGGTCGGTCGTGCGCAGCGCGTACACGACGCGTGTGCCGTCGGGGGAGAGGGCGGGCTGCTCGGGGGAGGCGATGGCGAGGAGGTCGTCGACGGTCGCGGGGCGGTTCATGCGGACTCCAATCGGTGGTCGATACTCACTGTGTCCGCGCGGGGACGGCGGATGTTGTCGTGCCCGCCGAAAGGCCCGCCCCCTCTTGGGCGCCGAGCACAGGCGCGGCAGACCCGGCGCTGCCGAGGGCGGCGAAGTGGCACGCGGCGCCGCGGACGCCCGTGGGCAGGACGGGGATGACGGTGCGGCAGACCGCACGATCCGGGAGCGCGACGGGCCCGATCGGGCACCGCGGGTGGAAGCGGCACCCGCTCGGCGGGGAGTGCGGATCCGGCGGCTCGGCGTCGAGCGCCGGGGTGCCGCCCGCGCGCAGGAGGTCGCCGTTCCGGGTCGGCGCGGCGGCCAGCAGCTCGCGCGTGTACGGATGCTGCGGGTCGGCGAGGATCTGCTCGGTCGGACCGAACTCGACGATGCGACCCAGGTACATCACTGCGAGGTGATCGCTGAGGTAGCGGACCACGGCGAGGTTGTGCGAGATGAACAGCATCGTGAGCGACAGCTCCCGCCGCAGCTCGCGGACGAGGTTCAGCACCGAGCCCTGCACGGAGACGTCGAGGGCCGAGGTGATCTCGTCGGCGATCACGACCTCGGGATCTGCGGCGAGCGCACGGGCCAGGGCGATGCGCTGGCGCTGACCGCCGGAGAGCGCCGCCGGGAGCGATCGGGCGCGCTCCGGATCGAGACTGACCATCTCGAGCAGCTCCCCGACCCTGGCGCGCCGGGCCTCGCCGCCGCGCAGGGTGCGCGGCAGTGCCTCGGCGATCGATTCGCCGATGCTCATCCGCGGGTCGAGCGAGGAGAACGGATCCTGGAACACCATCTGGATGGGCCTGCGCCGGCGGAGCGAGCGCACGTCGGCGCCGTCGAGCGTGATCGCGCCGCCGCTGATCGGCGCGAGGCCGATCGCAGCACGGGCGAGCGTCGACTTGCCGGACCCGGATTCGCCGACGAGGCCCACGATCGAGCCCGACGGCACGATGAGGCTCACGTCGTCGACGGCGGTGAGGCCGGAACGGTGCGTGCCGTAGCGCACGCTCACCTGGTCGAAGCGCAGCTCGCTCATCGGACGACCTCCTCGGATTCGAGCACGCACACCGGCACGGCCGTGGTGATCGCGGGCACGGCCGCGACAGGCAGATCGCCGTCGACCGGGTGCCAGCACGCCACCCTGTGCCCCTCGCCGGCGTCGACGAGCTCGGGATCCTGTTCCCGGCACAGGGCGGACGCGAGCGGGCAGCGGTCCGCGAACGCGCACCCGGCGGGGAACGCGCCCGGCGCCGGGGGGCGGCCGGGGATCATCCGCAGCGGTGCGTCGCGGTCGGTGTCGAGCTCGGGCACGACGTCGAGCAGCGCACGCGTGTAGGGGTGCCGGGCGCCGTCGTTCAGCCGGCCGGCCGGGAGATCCTCGACGATGCGTCCCGCATACATCACGAGCACTCGATCGCAGGTCTGTGCGACGACCGCGATGTCGTGGCTGATCAGCAGGATCGCGGCCTCGGTGTCGCTGCGCACGCTCGCGAGCAGCTGCAGCACCTGCCGCTGCACGGTGACATCGAGCGCCGTGGTGGGCTCGTCGGCGATGATGAGCCGCGGGTGGTTCATGAGCCCCATCGCGATCATGGCGCGCTGGCGCATGCCGCCGGAGAACTCGTGCGGGAACTGGCGTGCACGCCGCTCGGCGGCCGGCACGCGCACGGCTCTGAGTCGCTCGATGGCGCGCTCCATCGCCGCCGCGCGGCGGAGACCCTGATGCTCTGCGGCGGCCTCGGCGAGCTGTGAGCCGATCCGGCGGGTGGGGTTGAACGAGGTCATCGGATCCTGGAAGACCATCGCGAGCGAGGTGCCCAGCAGGGGGCGCAGCGTCCGCTCGGGGGTGTCCAGCAGCGGCGTGCCGCAGAACTCGAGCCGGGCCGCTTCCACGTGACCCGGTCGCTCGATGAGCTGCGCCGCGGCCAGCGCGGTCAGACTCTTGCCGGAGCCGGATTCGCCGACGACGCCGATGGCCTCGCCGCGGGAGATCGAGAAGCTCACGCCGCGGACCGGGGTGACCCAGCCGCTCGCCGCGGGGAAGGACACGCGCAGATCGTCGACGAGGAGGACGAGGTCATCGCTCACCTTCCGCGCGGGCGCGGGGCCGCCCGTGCGTGCGGGCCGAGGAAGCCGGCGCGGGCGCCGTGCGTTGCGGCCGCCGAGGGCGGCGGCGGCGGTCTCGCCGAGGAGGTTGAAGGCGAGCCCCGCGATCACCACGGCGGCGGCGGGGCCGAGGGCGGCGGCGGGATTCAGGTAGATGCGGTTGAGACCCTCGCCGAGCAGCCGGCCCCAGTCGTATGCCGGCATCTGCACCCCGAGCCCGAGGAACGACAGACCGGCGAAGGCGAGCAGCGCGCTGCCCGCGCTGATCGTCGCATTGACGATGAGCGGCTCGCCGATGTTGGGCAGGATGTGCCGGACCAGCACCCGGAAGCGCGAGACGCCGGCCACGCGCGCCGCGGCGATGAAGTCGCGTCCGGCGATCGCCGCGGACAGTGTCTGGGTGAGGCGCGCGAATGCCGGAGCCATCGCGAAGCCGATCGCGAGGACCGATCCGACGGTGCCGACGCCGAAGATCACCGCGAGGAACAGCGCCAGCAGCAGCCCGGGGAAGGCGACGGCGATGTTGACGAAGGTGGAGATGATGCGGCCCGCCCACCGGGGGAGGACAGCGGGAGCGGTTCCGAGCACGGTCCCTGAGACGACCCCGATCAGCACCGCGGCCATGGCGAGACCCAGGGACAGGCGCGTGGCGACCAGGACGCGAGCGAGCACATCGCGGCCGAGGGCGTCCGTGCCGAGCAGGTGGGCCGCGCTCGGGGCGCGGTAGGCGGCGGTGGGGTCGATCTGCTCCACCTGCGCGCCCCAGACCAGCTGTCCGAACAGGGCCACCAGCACGAGCAGGAGCACCAGGGCCAGCGAGACAGATCCGAGCGGGGTGCGGACGACCTTCTTGATCGTGACTGCGGCGGACATCAGGCCTCCTTGATCGTGGAGCGCGGATCGAGGACGGCGAGGGCGATGTCGACGACCAGGTTCACGAGCAGCACGCCCATGCCGTAGATCAGGACGATCGCCTGCACCACGGGGTAGTCCTTGGTCAGGATCGACTGCACGATCATGCTGCCGAGCCCCGGCCAGGCGAAGACGTTCTCCGCGAGGACGGTGCCGGTGACCATGCCGGCCAGCAGGAGTCCGGTGAGGGTGAGGGTCGAGGTCATCGCGTTGGGCAGCGCGTGGCGCGTGTAGACGCGGCGGGGGAGCAGCCGCTTGGCACGGGCGGTGCGGATGTAGTCCTGTCCCAGCACGCTCAGCACCTCGACGCGGATCAGGCGGGAGAACACCGCGATCGGACCGACGGCGAGTGCGGTCACCGGCAGCACGAACGAGAGCGGGCCTGAGGCGCCGGCGATCGGCAGCCATCCGAGGGAGACGGCGAAGACGTACACGAGTCCGACCGCGAGGAGGAACTCGGGGATCGCTGCGAGCACCACGGTCACGACCGCGAAGGTCAGCTCGAGTCCGCGCCGGCGGCCGCCGCGCGTCGCGACCGCCATGGTGACGCCGATCGGCACCGAGGCCAGCAGCACGACCAGCACGGCGAGCAGCGCGAGCTGCAGCGTCGCGGGGAGGCGGGTCGCGATGATCTCCGAGACGGGCTGGTTGGTGAGCATCGAGACGCCCATGTCGCCGGTGAAGAGGTTGCCGAGGTAGTGCAGGTACTGCACGGTCAGCGGCTGGTCCAGACCGAGCGCCGCCCGCCGCGCCTCGACCAGCGCGGCGGGGGCGTTCAGGCCCAGTGCCGCGCGCACCGGATCTCCCGGAACGAGGTGGATCATCAGAAAAGCAGCCGTGACCAGCACCCAGACCGACAGGACGAAGAGCGCCCCGCGACGGACCAGGAAGGACAGCCAGGGGCTGCCCGACCGTGCGGATCGGATGAGTATCGCCTGGGTGGCAGTGGTGCTGGTCACGGCTGGGTCCTCACGGGTGCGAAAAGATCGAGGCGGGTCCGGTGGGACCGAGGCTATTGACCGGGTCAGGGAACCGGGTTGTCGAGCGCCACGAGATGGGCGGGCGAAGTTGTGCATGATGACAACGTCGCCCGCCCCCGGGTCGTCGGATCAGATGCGCGGGGCCGCGCGCAGTCCCATGTGCAGGAGTTCCGTGCCATCCGCGGTGGTGAGGAACCGGCCCACCGCGCGCCCCTCGGGGTTGCGCAGCAGCAGATCAGCTCCCAGCGTGGCGCGCACGGTCGGCAGCGACGGCAGACCCAGGTCGATGAGATCCTGGCGCAGCTCGGGCGTGATCACGATCTCGTCGCGCTCGCGCGTCACCACGTTCTGCCAGAGATTGACGTCGTAGCGCCCGAGGACGTCATCGGGCGACGAGTGCGGCTCGACCTCCTGCGCCGGCGCGGGACGGATCCCGCGCAGGTTCTCCAGGCACCAGGAAACGACCTGCTGGCCGAGCCCGCTCGCACCGTTGGTGAGCACGGTCACGGCGAGGTCGTGATCCGGCAGCAACACCATCTCGCTGATCTGCAGGTTGCTGATGTTCCCGCCGTGACTCACGACGCGTGCGTCGCCGACGTGCGTGAGCAGCCAGGGGAGGCCGATCCCCTCAAGGGGCGGTCCCACCTCGATGTGCTCGCGCTGCATCATCCGCCGCGTCTCGTCGCCGATCGGGGCGGTTCCCTCGGCTTCGCCGCGCAGATGGAACCGGGCGTATCGCAGCTGGTCGCGCACCGACGAGAGCAGGCCGCCCTCGGGCGCCATGTCCCGGGCGAGGCCCCAGACCGGTGCGGGGGTCGCGACGCCGTCGACGACGACATGCCCGGTCACGACGGGCCGGGTGATCGCCTCCCACGGGAAGTACACGCTATCCGCCATGCCGAGAGGCTTCAGGACCGACTCGGTGACGAGCTCCTCGAACCCGCGGCCGGACGCGACAGCGCAGAGGTGGCCGAGCAGGCGCAGGCCGCTGTTGCTGTACGACGCGATCGCCCCCGGCGGGAAGAGCTGCGCAAGCGCGCCGAAACCGGCGATGCTCTTCTTCAGCGCATCAGCTCCCCAGTCCTCGGCATCCTCGTCGATGTCGCCGAGGAACCCGCCGGAGTGCGTGAGCAGGTGCCGCACCCTGAGCTGCTCGAGGGCGTCCGCGTCGGCGAGACGGAGATCGGGCACGAGGTCAGCGACCCGTGTGTCCAGCCCGAAGGCGCCCTGTTCGATGAGGCGCAGCGCGGCCGTGGCGGTCACGGTCTTCGAGGTGGACCCGATCGCGAACAGGGTGTCCGCGGTCACGGGCGCCCCTGTCGCCGTGGAGGCGACGCCCGTCGTGAGCACGTGCTCCGTGCCGCCGTCCAGGATGCCGACCGCGATACCGGGCACCTTCGTCGTGCGCGCGCCGCTGTCCAGCAGCTCCTGCAGTTCATCGAGCATGGTTCCGCCCCTCACTGGTACATGCGGATCGAGGTCGGGTCGATGCCGTCGTCTTCGGTGAAGGTGGCCTTGTTCGCGAACGTGCGCCGGGCGATGTTCGCGTAGAGGACCACGGAGGACGTGGTCAGCAGCGACTTCTCGGCGGCCGCCCAGTCGTCGCACCCCTCCGTGCCCGCCTTGGCGGACGCGGCCGTGACCGCGGCGACGTAGTCCGGGTCGTCGATCGAGGCGAAGTTGGCGCCGTCGGGCGGGGTCGGGCCGGAGACGAACGGCACGAGCGAGGTGGGCAGTCCCACCGTGACCCCGGCGCCCGAGATGTCCCAGTCCCCGGTCGAGAGCAGCGTCTCACTGATCGACGGGCCGTCCAGGGACTTGACGGTCACGTCCACGCCGATCTTGTTCCACATCGACTGCAGAAGCTCGACGGCCGCCGTGCCGGTGTCGCCCAGGGCCGAGGAGTAGATCATCTTGAGCGTGAGCGGCTTGCCGTCCTTGGCGCGCACGCCGTCGGATCCGAGCTTCCAGCCGGCCGCGTCGAGGGCGACGCCGGCGGCTTTCGCGTCGAACCCGGGGATGTTGCCCTTGACCGTGTCGGCACGGCACGGGTTCGGGGCGACCGTCACGAAGCCGGTCGGGACCTCGCCCGCGAAGACCTGACGCGCCTGGGCCAGGTCGACCGCCTGGGTGAGCGCCTTGCGCACGGCGGGATCCGCCGTCGCCCTGCCGTCGGCCTGGTTGTAGATCAGCTGACCGGCCGTGGCGAGGATCTGCGTGCTGAAGAGCTTGGCGTTCTGGAGGCGCTGCTGATCCGGTCCGACCACGCCGGCGGCGTTGACCTCGCCCGACATCACGAGGTTGGCCGCGGTGGTCTCGTTGGGGATCACCCGGAACACGGCCTTGTCCGGCAGGCCCTTCTGGTTCGGATCCCAGTCGCCGGGCCCCCACGTGAAGTCCTTGCGACGGGTCAGGGTGTACTGGCTGTTCGGGGCGATCTCGGTCATCGTGAACATGCCCGTCGCGCCCTTGCCCGCGGCGAGGGCCTTGGGATCCTTCAGCACGGTGCCGCACACGATCGAGATGTTGCCGATGTTCTGCAGCAGGAACGCGTCGGGGCGGCCGCTGGTGACCGTCACCGTACGGGTGGCGTCGTCGCCGACGGCGGTCGTTCCCGGCTGCACCTCGAGGCCGACGAGGGGGGAGCCTGTGGCGGGATCCGCGACGTGGCTGATGTTGGCGGCGACGTCGGTCGCCGTCAGCGGGGTGCCGTCATCGCAGGTGAGCTTGTCACGCAGCGTGAAGGTCGCGGTCGTGGTGTCTGCGGTCCACTTCTCCGCGAGACCGGACGTGGCGCTGCCGTCGTCGTTGATCGAGATGAGGCGTCCGTAGAGGAAGCGGTCGACGCCGCGCGCCACGGACAGCGCCGTGATGAACGGATCGAGCGTACCGGGGTCGGTCGAGAGCGCCTGCGTGAACGTCTTTCCGTTCGCGAGCACGACATCCTTGCCGGCTCCGGCCGCGCCGCCGCCGGCGCAGGATGTCAGGACGAGAGCGGTCGCGCCGAGGAGCGCGATGAGCGGGGTGCGGGATCGCATCAGAAGCCTCCAGCTGTGTTCGGGTGGTGCGGGATGAGGAAGAGGGGTGGTGCAGGAGAAGAAGGGGACAGAGGTCGTCGGTGGGGCCGGGCCGATCCTGAACGGATCGGCCCGGATGTCAGGACCGCTCGGAGCGCAGCTTCTCGACGGCGGCGAAGCCGGCGTGGCCGATCGAGGCGTCGACGCGCGGCAGTCGATCGTCGAGCGTGTGCGCGCGAGTGAACACGGCGACCGCGTACTGGCGGCCGTCGGGGTAGGTGACGACGCCCGCCTCATTGCGCCAGCGCGGGACGGTTCCGGTCTTCGCCGCGATGCTCACCCCGTTCGGAAAACCGGACGTCAGGCGGTGCGGCCAGATCTGCTGCGCCATGATCGCCCTGGCCTGTGCGCAGGCCTCGGCGGGGGCGGCGGTGTCGGTCCACAGGGCGTTCAGGAGTGTCGTCACGTCGCGAGGGGTCGACGCCGAGGTGCGCGCGGGGTCGAGGGCGGAGATCCCGAGCAGCCGCTCCGGCTCCGCGCCGGACAGCAGCTTCTCCAGATCGTCATCGTCGGAGCCTCCGAGGTCGGCGAACACGGAAGCGATCAGATCCTCGCAGCATCCGATGAGCCGCGTGTTCCGCAGGCCCAGGTCGGCGATCACCCGATCGACGGCGTCACCGCCCAGACGGTGATACAGGACGTCGGTGGCGGCGTTGTCGCTCATCGTCATCATGTTCCGGGCGAGATCGCGCCAGCTCGCCTGCACATCATCCGCGAACCCGGCGGTGCCGACGCCGCCGACGCGGTAGCGCGCGGTGACGGTGGTCGTCGCGGTCGGATCCAGCGTGCCCGCCGCGACGGCCCGGACGTAGGCGGTCAGCACCAGGATCTTGAAGACCGAGGCGAGCACGACGGGCTCGTCGGCGCCGGAGTCCACCTCCGGACCGCCCTCGGCGCCGATCTCGCGGGCGTGCAGGAAGCCCTCCGTGTCCGCGTCCGCGAAGATCTCCGCGATCGAGGTCGCGGTCGCGGCGAGCGCGCTCATGCGTCCACCCGGCGGTCGGCGCGTCCGGTGTGCAGGTACAGGGCGCGGCCGCTGCCGTCGTCACCGACGAACGCGTGCGGCAGCCGCATACCGTGCTCCTCCTTGCGGGGGAGGAGGCTGTCGCCGGACCAGCCGACGAGCTCGACGGGGACGGGAGCCGGCCCCAGGTCGGCGAACATCCCCTTCATCGTCTGGGTGAGCCAGATCCGTCCCTCGTCATCGACGCTCACGGTGGAGTCCGAGACCGAGGACGAGTAGGTGCCGAGGATGCGGTCGAGATCGACGTCGACCGGCGACGCGGGCAGTGCGGGCAGCGCCGGCACATCGACCCCGGCGAGCGCGGCGAGAACCTTGGAGAACAGGCGGTGGTAGAGCTCGATGGTGTCGCCGCCGTTCGTGAGAAGTACCACGGCGACGCCCGCAGAGGGCACGAAGCGCAGGAACGCGTTCTGCCCGATCGTGCCGCCGTCGTGTCCGTACACCGGGCCGCCGGCCCAGTCGAAGATCTCCCAGCCCAGGCCCCACGCGTCGCCCATGACGCCGAGGTCGGGCAGATCCACCTGACGCTCCTGCATGGCCGAGACGCTCCGGGCGGACAGGACGCGCGTGCCGTCCGCGGCGGCGCCGCCGGCCATGTGCATGCCCGCGAAGCCCAGCAGGTCTCGCGCGGTCATCGCGAGCATCGATCCGGCGGGCGCGTTGGAACGCACCAGGCTCCACATCGGGGCGGGAACGGGCTCGCCGCCGTCGTCGGTGCGGACGTGCCCGAGCGCCGCGCGGAACATGATCGCCTGCGACGCGTCGGTGGCCACGTGCGTGAGCCCCAGCGGGCCGGCCAGGTGCGCGTGCAGAGCCTGGTCGTACGTCTGGCCGCGCAGCACCTCGACGATGCGGCCGAGCACCACGAAGGCGGCGTTGTTGTACGAGAAGCGCTCGCCGGGGGCGAAGAGCTGCGGGGCGTCGGCGATCGTCGCCAGGTACTTCTCGATCGCGTCGTCGCCGGCACCGGTGTCGTTGAAGAAGTCGCCCTCGAAACCGCTCACGTGGCTGAGCAGCTGACGGGCCGTGATGGCGGAGGCGGCCGCGTCGTCGCCGATCGCGAAGGCGGGGACCGTGTCACGCACCGGGGCGTCGAGATCGAGCAGACCCTCGTCCACGAGCTGCATGATGAGCGTCGCGGTCCAGGTCTTGGTGATGGAGCCGATCTGGAAGACCGAGTCCTCATCGGCTTCCACGCCGGTGTTCTTGTTCAGGATCCCGGCCGCGGCGGTGACGATCTCGCCGCCGGCGAGGATTCCCACGGATGCGGCGGGGACGTGCGCGTCGGCGATCAGTGCGGGGAGGTTCTCCCGCACCCAGGTGCCGATTTCGTTCAGGTCGGACATGTGCGCTCCTCTTCCTCGAGTGCGCCGTCGGTCAGGATGACGGCGATAGGCCGAGGCTATTCGGGCGGATCGGCGGGCCGTTGGTGTGTGCCGACGAGGCTTCGGGAGACCTTGGTGCCCTCGGACAAGGCCCCGTGCGTCAGCGGCGTGGGGTGCAGCGAAGCACCGTGTCCGTCACGCGGCGCCGCGCACGGCGCGCCCCGGATGCGCATCGACGACGATGTCTCCGGAGCGGACGACCCCGGTGCCGTGCACGAAGAGGTGCCGCACGCCCAGCGACGGGCGCGTGGGGTCGGCGTACGTCGCGCGGTCGGTGATCGCGGCGGGGTCGAGCACGACGATGTCGGCGTCGGCGCCGACGGTGAGGTGACCCTTGGCGCGCATTGCGGGAGACACCTCGTCCAGCACGCGTGCGGGCAGGTAGGAGCAGCGGCGGAACGCCTCGGTCCAGCTCCAGGTCCCCGACTCGCGAACCATGAGGCGCAGGGACTTCGCGAAGGTGCCGGCCGTGCGCGGGTGTGTCTGGCCGCCCTCGGGGAGCGGCCAGCGGCGCTGCTCGTACACGGTCGGCGCGGTATCGGACCCCGGCCACGCGATCGGCATCGCATCGCTCGCGACGATCGCGTCGGGATAGGCGAGCGCGCGGTGCAGATGGGTGCGATCGAGGGGATCCGCCTCGTCCAGGAAGGTGACGATGCAGGCGGCGCCGGGATCCACGGCGCGGATCTCGCGCAGCCGGGACTCGTCGGCGATGCGCTCCCCGGTGTCCACGAGCACGAGCGAGGTCGGCCCGATGCCCAGGCCAGCGAGCTTCTCCGGCGCGAGGAAGAAGGCGCCGATCGCGGTGCTGCCGGCGCCGTAGGGGTACGCCTCGACCGTGACGCGGGATCCCGCCGCGCGGCTGCGGTCCAGCAGCGCGAGCACACGGTCGATGTGGCGCAGCGACGTGCTGTTGACATGGCAGTGGTGCATCGCGGCGCCGGTCTCGGCCGCGGCGCGCACGAGTTCCTCCGAGCCGTCGATCGGGGTCGCGGGGTCCGCTTCGATCAGCTCGCGCACGTGTGTGAAGGTCGGGGCGTGCGCCGCGGCGGCGAGCCGGGCGAGCTCCAGGTACTCGTCGGGATCGGAGCGCGGGGCATAGCCCATCAGCACGCCGATGCCGAGGGCTCCCGCAGCGAGTTCGCTCTCCAGCATGCCGAGCCAGCGGCGGCGCTCGGCAGGGCTCGAGGAGCGCTGCCACGCGGGGTTGCCGAGGAGATCCATCGACGCGGTGAAATCGGCGACCGGGACGCGCTCGAGGTGCACGGCGGCGCGAGCCTGGGACCAGGAGGCCGAGAACCCGTAATTCAGCGGGCGTCCCTCCCGGCCGGCGCGGGCGATCGCCTCTGCCACGGGCATCAGGCCCGCTTCCAGATCGAGGGCCGTCGTGACGCCGTCCATCGCCTGCAGGCGATGCCCGGCGATCGAGTGCACGTGGCTGTGCAGATCGATGAAACCGGGTCCGACGATGAGACCGGCGGCATCGATCACGGTCGCTGTCGCCGGTGCGGCGATCACCGCGTCGATCTCGGCGATCCGGCCGTCGGAGATCAGGAGGTCGGAGATCCTGTCGGAACCGGTCTTCGGGTCGATGACGCGCCCGCCGCGCAGCAAGGTGTCCACGCCTCCACGGTGCCAGGCCGCAGCGCCCCTCGTCCGGTCCGGCTGGACGAAAACGGATGACCTTTCCATGCGTTCGGACAAACGGCTGCACCGGGGGATGCGTCCGCCCCCGTCAGCAGCGCAGGGCGCTCACGCACGCCGCAGCAAGGCAATCGACCGAGTCGATGACGGTCGTGGCGCGAGCGAGGTCTCCCGAGACGAGCGGAAGCTCGGTGCAGGCCGTGATGAGAAGATCGGCGCCCGCCCCGCACAGGGTCGCCCCGGCTCCGGAGAGCAGTCGCCCCGCGAGCGCGCGGTCGTCGGCCTGCTTGACCAGCGAGATCGCGCGATCCACGAACCGATGCTGTGTCGCGACATCGGGGTAGATCGTCCGGACGCCGTAGCGCACGCCTGCCGCATCGTACAGGCGTGCGGCCCTGGTCCCTCTCGTCGCCAGGATCCCCACCCGGGCGGCACCGGCCTTCGAGGCCTGCGCCATCGTCGCGTCGATCATGTCGATGGTGCGCATCCGCGCGGCCCGCGCCACGACGGGGAGGAAATGGTGTGCGGTGTTGCAGGGCGTGACGAGCAGCTCCGCTCCCATCCTGCGCAGGCGCTGCGCCCCGGCGATCATGGCGGGCACGGGTGAGGGGCCGCCGTCGACGATTGCCGCGGTGCGGTCAGGGATGGCGGGATCGCTCCAGATGACGGTGCGGATGTGCTCCTGGTCGCTGTGCGCCGGCGTCGCCCGCACCAGGGCCTCGTAGAACCGCGCCGTCGCCAACGGGCCCATTCCGCCGAGCACGCCGAGGGGAGGCGCGCCGGCCCCCGGCCGGCGCGCTCCGACACGATGAGAACGACGCACCCGTCGATGGTGGCGGAAGGACACCGCCCGTTCTCGGTGCGCGAGCACGAAGTATCCCGATGGGTTCGTCGCGTGCGCAAGGGCGAACGGTGGAGTGCGGATGCGGTCGCGCGGCCAGCGCGACATAATGGTGAACGAATGTGACCGTGCACATCGAGGAGGCCAGGGATGTCCACCGCCTCCGACCGCGCCCGGATGCCGAGCATCCGCGACGTCGCGCGGCTGGCCGGAGTGTCGCACCAGACCGTGTCCCGGGTGCTCAACGACCACCCCAGCATCCGCCCCGAGACGAAGGAGCGGGTGCTCGACGCGATCCGCGTTCTCGACTACCGGCCGAATGTGGCCGCCAGGGCGCTCGCCACCAGCCGCTCGAACACGCTGGGGATCCTGTCCGCGACGACGGGGGAGTTCGGTCCGACGTCCTCGATCGCGTCGATCGAAGACGCGGCACGGGCCGAGCAGTACTCGGTGAGCACGCTCAATCTGCCCGACACCTCGCCCGAGGCGATCGGTGCCGCCGTGCGACAGCTGGTGCGTGAATCGGTCGACGGCATCGTGGTGCTGGCCCCGCAGGTGCGGGTGTTCAACGTGCTGCGCGGGATGGCGGTGTCGGTGCCGTTCGTGAGCCTGCAGACCGCGTCAGGATCCGACGGCGTGACCCACTCCGCCGATCAGCTCTCCGGCGCCCGGATGCTCACCGAATACCTGATCGAGCTCGGGCACACCGACATCCTGCATCTGGCGGGACCGCAGGACTGGATCGAGGCGGAGTCGCGCATGCGCGGCTACCTCGACGCGATGCGCGATGCCGACCTTCCCACGATCCCGCCGATCCGCGGCGACTGGACCGCGGACTTCGGATACTTCGCCGGCACCGAGCTCGCGCGTCGCCGTGACTTCACCGCGGTGTTCGCGGCCAACGACCTGATGGCGATCGGGCTCATGCACGGCTTCCGCGACGCCGGGCTGAACGTACCGGTCGATGTGAGCGTGGTCGGCTTCGACGACATCCCGGTCGCGGCGCACGTCTCGCCTCCGCTGACGACCGTGCACCAGGATTTCGCCGAGCTCGGACGCAGGGCGGTGCGGATCCTGCTCGCTCAGCTGCGCGGCGAGGAGGTCCCCGTGTTCGGGCCGGCCGCCCCCGTGCTGCGCGCGCGGGAGTCCGCAGCGTCACGGTAAGGAAACGAAATCTGGGCGGGCACTTGACAGTCCCGGCGGTCCGGGGCACCATGAGACACGCGATGTGAACGGTCACATCGTGCGGAGCAGATGATCGAGGGAGATCCGTGAGCGATACGACGGCGATGCCCAGCGTGGCCGGACCGATTCTGGAGATGCGGCGCATCACGAAGGAGTTCCCGGGCGTCAAGGCGCTCTCCGACGTGTCGATCACGGTGCGCACGGGCGAGGTGCACGCGATCTGCGGCGAGAACGGCGCCGGCAAGTCGACCCTGATGAAGGTGCTCTCGGGTGTGTACCCGTTCGGCAGCTACGACGGCGAGATCCTGCTGTACGGCGAGGAGCAGCGGTTCAAGGACATCGCGGCCAGCGAGCACGCCGGCATCGCGATCATCCACCAGGAGCTAGCGCTCATCCCCGAGCTGTCGATCACCGAGAACATCTTCCTCGGCAACGAGATCCGCCGTGGGGCGCGCATCGACTGGACCGCGCAGAAGCAGCGCACGGTCGAGCTGCTCGCCCGGGTCGGGCTCAGGGAGGACCCGGACGTCGCGGTCAAGCACCTCGGCGTCGGCAAGCAGCAGCTCATCGAGATCGCCAAGGCGCTCAACAAGGAGGTCAGGCTCCTCATCCTGGACGAGCCGACCGCCGCCCTCAACGAGAACGACTCGCAGCATCTGCTCGATCTGATCCTGGGCCTGAAGGCCAAGGGGATGACGTCGATCATCATCAGCCACAAGCTCAACGAGATCGAGCAGATCGCCGATGAGATCACGATCATCCGCGACGGCCGCACGGTCGAGACGCTCGACATCGGCCGCGGTGAGATCAACGAGGACCGCATCATCCGCGGCATGGTCGGCCGGTCGCTGGAGAGCCGCTACCCCGACCGCACCCCGGAGATCGGCGAGGTGTTCTTCGAGGTCAAGGACTGGTGGGTGCGCCACCCGAACGTGTCCGAGCGCATGGTGGTCAAGGGCTCCAGCATCGAGGTGCGCCGCGGCGAGGTCGTCGGCATCGCCGGCCTCATGGGTGCGGGCCGCACCGAGTTCGCGATGAGCATCTTCGGCCGCTCCTACGGGCAGTTCCTGTCCGGGACGATCGTCAAGGACGGGCAGGAGATCACCCTCCCCGACGTCAAGAGCGCCATCCGGCACGGCCTCGCCTACGTCAGTGAGGACCGCAAGGTGCTCGGGCTCAACCTGCTCGACACCATCAAGCGCTCGATCGTGTCGGCGAAGCTCTCCAAGGTCGCGCGCCACGGCGTCGTGAACGACATCGAGGAGGCGCAGGTCGCCGAGCGGTACCGCAAGTCGCTGCGCATCAAGACCCCCACGGTCGAGCAGGGCGTCGGCACTCTCTCCGGCGGCAACCAACAGAAGGTCGTGCTGGCGAAGTGGATGTTCACGGATCCCGATCTGCTCATCCTCGACGAGCCCACCCGCGGGATCGACGTCGGCGCCAAGTACGAGATCTACGGCATCATCAACGAGCTCGCCGCCCAGGGCAAGGGCGTGATCGTCATCTCCAGCGAGCTGCCGGAGCTGCTCGGCATGTCCGACCGCATCTACACCGTGTTCGAGGGACGCGTCACCGACTGCCTCCCCGCATCCGAAGCCACCCCGGAGGCGCTCATGCGCAGCATGACCTCCCTGACCCAGAAGGCATCCGCATGAGCACCACGACCGAGGCGCCGAAGCTGCAGGACCCGGCACCGCAGGACAAGCCCGGCTTCCGCTTCCGCGACATCACGAAGATGATGGGCGGCGGGCAGTCGACCGGCCGCCAGTTCGGGATCCTCGGATCCCTGATCGTCATCATCGTCATCTTCCAGTTCTGGACCGGCGGGCTGACCCTGTCGCCCGGAAACGTGATCAACGTCGTCAACCAGTACTCCTACATCCTGATCCTCGCGATCGGCATGGTGATGGTCATCATCATGGGCCACATCGACCTGTCGGTCGGCTCGGTCGCCGCCTTCGTCGGCATCGTGGTGGCCCAGTCGATGGCGAACTGGCACTTCCCGTGGTGGGCCGCGATCCTCCTCGGCCTCGGCCTCGGCGTGCTCGTCGGCGCGTGGCAGGGCTTCTGGGTCGCGTTCGTCGGCGTGCCGGCGTTCATCGTCACCCTGGCCGGAATGCTGTTCTTCCGCGGTGCGAACCAGTGGGTGGGCCAGTCCACGTCGGTGGCGGTGCCCAACGACTTCCAGTACATCGGCGCCGGCTACCTGCCCGAGCTGCCGATCGCGGTGCCGTTCAACTTCCTCACCATGCTGCTCGCGGTCATCGCCGCGGCCTGGGTGGTGTTCTTCGAGTTCCGCGTGCGCGCCTCGCAGCGCAAGGCCGGCACCGAGAGCGCCCCGCTCTGGGTGAGCATGGTCAAGGTCGTGATCCTCGCGGCGATCATCCTGGCCGCGGGCTGGCTGTTCGCCACCGGCCGACCCGGCACGAGCTTCCCGATCTCCGGACTCATCCTGCTAGTGCTCGTGATCGCGTACACGTTCGTCACGAACAGCACCGTCTTCGGCCGCCACATCTACGCCGTCGGCGGCAACCGGCAGGCTGCACGCCTGAGCGGCGTGAAGGACCGCTGGACCGACTTCTTCGTCATGATGAACATGTCGGTGCTCGCCTCGGTCGCGGCGATGATCTACGTCGCCCGCGCCACCGCGTCCGGTCCGCAGGACGGCAACGGCTGGGAGCTCGACGCGATCGCGGCCGTGTTCATCGGCGGTGCGGCCGTCTCCGGCGGCATCGGCACCGTGATCGGATCGATCATCGGTGGTCTGGTCATGGCCTTCCTCAACAACGGCATGGCCCTGCTCGGCTTCGGCGCCGACGTCGTGGCCATGGTCAAGGGCCTCGTGCTGCTGCTCGCCGTGGCGGTCGACGTCTGGAACAAGCAGCAGGGACGCCCCTCGCTCACCGGCTTCATCACCCGGCGGTTCTCCCGCCAGGAAGAGGCCTTCCCCACCTCCACTTCGGGAACGCCCGCCCAGAAGTAGGGATCGGATCCCCGGATCCACTGCATTCACCTGAGATGCACACACCAAGAGAGAAAGAGATCACGCAATGAAGAAGATCCTCCTTTCGGCGACAGCGATCGTCGTCGCAGGCGCCTTCGCCCTCACCGGCTGCTCGTCCGAGCGCGGTGGCACCCCCGCCGCCAGCGGCGACACCGCCGCGAAGGGCTTCGCCGCCGATGCCAAGATCGGCGTGGCCCTGCCCGACAAGACCAGTGAGAACTGGGTGCTGGCCGGCAAGCTGTTCACCGACGGCCTGACCAAGGCGGGCTTCAAGCCCGACGTGCAGTACGCGCCGGCGAGCAACACGGTGGCCGAGCAGCAGAACCAGATCCAGGCCATGGTCACCGGCGGCGCGAAGGTCATCATCATCGGCGCGAAGGACGGCAAGCAGCTGTCCACCCAGGTCAAGGCCGCGCACGACGCGGGCGCCACGGTCATCGCCTACGACCGCCTGATCGAGAATACCGACGCGGTGGACTACTACGTCGCGTTCGACAACTTCAAGGTCGGCCAGCTGCAGGGCCAGGCGCTCCTCGACGGCCTCGCCAAGCGCGCGGGCCACCCGGCTCCGTACAACATCGAGCTGTTCTCCGGATCCGCCGATGACGCGAACTCCGCGGTCTTCTTCAAGGGCGCGATGGACGTGCTCGAGCCGAAGATCAAGGACGGCACGCTCAAGGTCGTCTCCGGTCAGACCGAGATCACGCAGACCGCGACCGACGGCTGGAAGGCGGAGAACGCCCAGCGCCGCATGGACGCCCTGCTGACCGCCAACTACAGCTCCGCCACGATCGACGGCGTGCTGAGCCCGAACGACACGCTCGCTCGCGCCATCATCACCTCGGTGCAGCAGGCCGGCAAGCCGGTTCCGGTCGTGACCGGGCAGGACTCCGAGGTCGAGTCGGTCAAGTCGATCATGGAGGGCGTGCAGTACTCCACGATCAACAAGGACACCACGCTGCTCGTGGCCCAGGCGATCAAGATGTCGCAGGAGCTGCAGAAGGGCGAGACCGTCGACGTGAACGACACCAAGTCGTACAACAACGGCGTCAAGGTCGTCCCGTCGTTCCTGCTCGCGCCGGTCATCGTGACCAAGGACAACGCGGCCGAGGCGTACGCCAACGTGCCCGCGCTGCTGGACGTCGTGAAGTCCTACACCAAGTAAGCAGCCACAGCGAAGGGCCGTCGGCCGGGCGCGCGATGCGCGTCCGTCCGGCGGCCCTTTCCGCGTGTCCGGCACTGGCTAGACTGGTCGGCGGACCGACGACGCTCCACTCACCCCACGTCCCTCTTGAACAAGGAGCACCCTGTGGCACTGATCGAGGCAGTAGGCGCACGCGAGATTCTCGACTCGCGCGGAAACCCGACCGTCGAGGTGGAGGTGCTCCTCGACGACGGCATCGTGCAGCGCGCCGCCGTCCCGTCCGGTGCGTCCACCGGCGCCTTCGAGGCGTACGAGCTGCGTGACGGCGACAAGAGCCGCTACGGCGGCAAGGGCGTGCTGAAGGCCGTCGAGGCCGTCATCGACGAGCTGGGCCCCGCGATCGAGGGCGTCGAGGCGAGCGAGCAGCGCGTCATCGACGAGATCCTCATCGACGTCGACGGCACCGAGAACAAGAGCCGTGTGGGCGCGAACGCGATCCTCGGCGTCAGCCTTGCGGTCGCCAAGGCAGCCGCCGACTCCGCAGACCTGCCGCTGTTCCGCTACCTGGGCGGTCCGAACGCGCACCTCCTGCCCGTTCCGCTGTTCAACGTCATCAACGGCGGCTCGCACGCAGACAACGGCATCGACATGCAGGAGTTCTTCCTCGCCCCGATCGGCGCCGACAGCTTCTCCGAGGCGCTGCGCTGGGGCACCGAGGTGTACCACGTGCTCAAGGGCGAGCTGAAGGCCGCCGGCTTCGCGACCGGTCTCGGCGACGAGGGCGGCTTCGCGCCCGACCTGCCCAGCAACCGCGAGGGCCTCGAGTTCCTGGTCAAGGCGATCGAGAAGGCCGGCTTCACGCCCGGCACCGACATCGCCCTCGGCCTGGATGCCGCCGCCACCGAGTTCTACAACGACGGCGTGTATCGCCTGGACGACAAGGACTGGGACGCCGCGGCGCTCACCGACTACTACGTCGGGCTGGTCAAGGACTTCCCGATCGTCACGATCGAGGACGCCCTGGCGGAGGACGACTGGGACGGCTGGAAGGGCCTCACCGAGAAGCTCGGCTCGCAGATCCAGCTCGTCGGCGATGACCTGTTCGTGACCAACCCGTCGCGCCTGCAGCAGGGCATCGACCTCGGTGTCGCGAACTCGCTGCTGGTGAAGGTCAACCAGATCGGCACGCTCTCGGAGACCCTCGACGCGATCAGCCTCGCGCACCGCTCCGGCTACACCACGATGCTCTCGCACCGCTCGGGCGAGACCGAGGACACCACGATCGCCGACCTCGTCGTCGCCGTGAACTCGGGCCAGATCAAGAGCGGCGCGCCCGCTCGGTCGGAGCGCGTCGCGAAGTACAATCAGCTTCTGCGCATCGAGGAGGAGCTGGGCGACGCGGCGGTCTTCGCCGGCCGGTCCGCCTTCCCGCGCTTCAAGGGCTGATCAGCGGTTTCGCTGACACCGGGTCGCTGACCCGCACCGAGCGAAGGAGGAGTCATGACGCGTCGTCGGACTCCTCCTTCGTCGTCGGGGGGCGCACCGCACCGCGCCTCGTCCGGGCGCGCCGTCGACGTGCGGGGCTGGGTCGGCGGGATCCGGCTGAGCGGGTTCATGGTGATCATGCTCTCGCTCGTGGTGCTCGGCGCCTGGGTGCTCGTGCCGACCCTGGGCACCTACCTCGATCAGAAGCAGCGGATCTCCGCCCTCGAGCACTCGGTGCAGGTCACGCAGCAGAGGATCGATCAGCTCAAGGCCGAGCGGGAGCGCTGGAAGGATCCGGCGTACATCACCGCGCAGGCCAGAGAGCGGCTGTACTACGTCAAGCCGGGCGAGGTCGTCTACCTGATCGACAACGACCTCCCGCCCGTGGCGCAGCCTGTCGACCAGGCGAAGGTCAGCGACACCGCCCAGGAGAAGAGCTCGGACTGGACCGGGCAGCTGCTGCGCAGCGTCACCGGCGCAGGCCTGGCGAAGACGGCGGCAGACCCCGCCACGCGCTGACCCGGGTGCCGACGCGCCGCGTCGGGGTCGGGCCCAGGTCGACCCCGTACCCTGGGGGAGTGACCACGCCGCCCTTCGCCCCGCCCACCGACGCCGAGCTCGCGGTCGTCTCCGCCCAGCTGGGACGCGAGGCCCGCGGCGTCGTCGGGATCGCGGCGCGCTGCGTCTGCGGCAACCCGACCGTGGTGGCCACGCTGCCGCGGCTGTCGGACGGATCCCCGTTCCCCACGTTCTACTACCTCACGCACCCGGCGGCCGCCTCGGCGATGTCGACGCTCGAGGCCGAGCACGTCATGCCGGAGCTCGCCGCGCTGCTGGACGAGGAGGACACCGCCACGGCCTACCTGCGGGCGCACCAGGCCTACCTCGCCGACCGCGCGCAGTACGGCGACGTGTCGGAGATCGCCGGCGTCTCCGCCGGCGGCATGCCCACCCGCGTCAAGTGCCTGCATGCCCTTGCCGGGCATGCGCTCGCCGCGGGGGAGGGCGTCAACCCGATCGGCGACGCCGCGCTGCAGCGCTCGCGCTGGTCGCCCGAGCGCTGCGAATGCCTGCAGCCGGGGGCCGCGCTCGCGGGGTGAGCCGGATCCGGATGACAGCGGCGCACGGTTCGAGAGGAACGGCATCGCGATGGCGGGCCGCCGTCGCGATGCTGCTTCTCGCGCTCGTCGCCCCGCTGACGATCGGGGCGACGCCCTCACCCGCGCCGTCGCCCGATGCGGAGCGCACCGCCGAGTACTGGATCGAGAGCGCCCACGTCGACACGGCCTGGAAGACCACCCGCGGCGCCGGCGTGACGATCGCGATCATCGACACCGGCGTCGCGAAGGGGCCGGCCTCGCTGGACGCCGCGGTCGTCGACGGCACGGACGAGTCCGGCATCGGCACCGACGACGGACGCACCCCGCTCGGGCCGGTGGATCCCGATCACGGCTCCCGGGTCGCCTCGCTGGCCGCCGGACGCGCGAAGGCCGACGGCACGGGCATGATCGGCGTCGCGCCCGAGGCCAAGGTGCTCTCCGTCTCGCTCGGCTTCGGCACCACGGCGCCGGTGCCGTTCGCGAAGCAGGTCGCCGACGGCATCGTCTGGGCCGTCGACCACGGAGCGAACGTCATCAACCTGTCGTTCACGACGAACACGCTGGACTGGGACCCCAGCTGGGATGACGCCTTCCTGTACGCGTTCCAGCACGACGTGGTCGTGGTCGTCGCCGCCGGCAACCGCGGCAGCGGCACGGCCACCGTCGGCGCCCCCGCGACCATTCCGGGGGTGCTCGCGGTCGGTGGCGTGGATCAGAACGGCGTCGCCAGCCGCGCCGCCTCCACACAGGGCATCTCGATCGCCGTCTCCGCCCCCAGCGAGGCGCTGCTCGGCGTGGAGGCGGACGGATCCGTGGTGTCCTGGAACGGCACCAGCGGGGCCGCCCCGATCGTCGCGGGCGTCGTCGCCCTCGTGCGTGCCGCGCATCCGGAGCTGGACGCCGACAACGTGATCAACCGCATCATCCAGACGGCCCGCCCGGCGCCCCAGGCCACAGGCCACCCGGACCCGCTGTACGGTTATGGCCTCGTCGACGCGGCCGCGGCCGTCTCCGCCGCGGTGCCGTCGGTGGATCAGAACCCGCTCGGCGACCTCTCCGAATGGATCAGGGTGCATCGTCGCGCACAGGCGCCGCAGGCGCAGGCTCCCACCAGCACCCCGGTCGCGATCCCGCCGCTTCCGCGTGCCGACACCCCCGCGCAGCCGGGATCCCCGCTCATTCCCAGTGCCGATTCCCTGCTGTACGGCACCCTGCCGCTCGCGGCACTCACAGTGCCTGGTATCCTGATAGCGCTTGGCGTCACCGCAGCTGCCCGGCGCATTCGTTCGGCGCGCCCGTCTGCACGCCAAAATCCCGATGACTGAGGAGTAGCCTCCGTGACTGAGAGCACTGTGGCCAAGAGCCCTGCTGTGCCCAAGATCCTGATCGTCGGCGGAGGGTACGCCGGCTTCTACACCGCGTGGAAGCTCGAGAAGCATCTCCGCAGGGGCGAGGCCGAGGTCACCATGGTCGACCCGCTGCCGTACATGACGTACCAGCCGTTCCTGCCCGAGGTCGCCGCGGGCTCCATCGAGGCCCGCCACGCGGTGGTCGCGCACCGTCGTCACCTGAAGCGCACCAACGTGGTCACCGCCAAGGTCACCGGCATCAACCACGCTCAGAAGGTCGCCACGATCACCCCCGAGCTGGGAGAGCCCTACGAGTTCGCGTACGACCAGATCGTCGTGACCGCCGGAGCCGTCTCCCGCACCTTCCCGATCCCCGGCATCGCCGACAACGCGATCGGCCTGAAGACGATCGAGGAGGCCGTCGCCGTGCGCGACAAGCTGCTCTCGAACTTCGACAAAGCGGCCTCCATCCCGGCCGGCCCCGAGCGTGACCGTCTGCTGAGCGTGGTGGTCGTCGGCGGCGGCTTCGCCGGCATCGAGGTGTTCGCCGAGCTGCGCTCGCTCGCCTCCGCGCTGGTCTCCAAGTATCCGCAGCTCTCGTTCGACGACACTCATTTCCACCTCATCGAGGCGATGGGTCGCATCATGCCCGAGGTCTCGCTGAAGACGAGCGAGTGGGTGCTCAAGGACCTCGCGAAGCGCGGCGCGAACGTGCACCTGGACACTCAGGTCACCGGCGCGGTCGACGGCAACGTGCAGCTCTCCACCGGCGAAGTCATCCCGACCGACCTCATCGTGTGGACCGCGGGCGTCATGGCCAACCCGACCGTCGTGCGCGGCGGCGACCTCCCGGTCGAGGAGCGCGGCCGCATCCGCACCCGCGCCGACCTGCGCGTCGGCACCGCCGACGAGATCGTCGAGGGCGCCTGGGCTGCCGGCGACGTCTCGGCCGTCCCCGACCTCACCGGCGGCGGCGTCGGCGGCATGTGCGTGCCGAACGCCCAGCACGCGGTGCGTCAGGCGAAGCTGCTCGCGAAGAACCTGGTCGCGGTGCTGCGCGGGGAGACCCCGAAGGACTACTTCCACAAGAACCTCGGCGCGGTGGCCGGCCTCGGCCTCTACAACGGCGTGTTCCAGTCCGGCGGACTCGCGCTCAAGGGGCTCCTCGCCTGGGTCGCACACCGCGGCTACCACGGCCTGGCGATGCCGTCGTGGGAGCGCAAGTGGCGCGTGCTGTGGGGCTGGTGGAACAACCTGTGGCTCGGTCGCGACTTCGTCAACCTCGAGTCGGTGCAGAACCCGCGCTACGTCTTCGAGGAGTTCGCCGCGCGTCCGCGTCCGGCGGCCGATGCCGCCCCGGCCAAGGTCGAGAAGCCCAAAGAGCCGGTCGGCGCCGCCAAGTAGGCACAGACCACTCTCGGTCGGAACGCCCTCGGATCCTCACAGTGGATCCGAGGGCGTTCCGCATCTGCCGAGGCGGTGCTCCAGAGGATCTCCCGGGAAACGCCGCCGGACCTGGGTGTATGTCGTCGGCGGCATGCGTGCGATTCCCGCGCCGGACGCGGGAATCGACCACACTCCGGGCTTTCCGGAATTTGGGGATTGACGCAGGCGCCTCAGAGCGAGTAGCACTGATCTCGGTATCCGCGTGGGGGAGCGCGCCTACCAGTTCTGCGGAGCTGTGCGTTCTCTGGGGCTGGAGGTCTTGGTGGTGACCGGGACGGATGACATGGGGCGGCGCGCGCCGGATCTTCGGATCGCGCGCAGCCGGCGCACACGCGCCGTGGCGCTGGTCGCCGCGTTCGCGACCGCGCTCGTCATGTCGTTCCCGGCGAGCGCCTCGGCCGTTCCGTCGGTCTCCGCACCCGTCTCCGTCCCGTCCCGACCGGCACCCGCGATGACGAACCCGGCCGCGGACGCCGCGAACAGCACGGCGCGGCTCGAAGGGCTCATCGCACAGCAGCAGTTCGCCGCATACGCCCCGGCTCTTGCCGCCTACCTCGCGGAGAAGGCCGCGTACGAGTCCGCGCTGCAGCAGGCGCAGGCAGCGCAGGTGGACTCCGCACGGCAGCAGACGCAGGTGGACACAGCGAGTCAGGTCACCGCGGCCCCGGACGCCGGGCCGGCACCATCCGACGTCGTCGAGGTGCCAACCAGCGAACCGGGCACGACGATCACGGTGACTCCCACCGCATCACCGGTGCCGACCGATCCCGCGCCCGCCAGCCAGAGCTCGCAGATGCAGTGCGTGCGCAGCGCCGACGGCAATTCCGTCACGTGCAGCTCGGGAACGCCCGCGACCGGATCCGCCGGAACCGGAACGAGCGGCACCGGATCCACGGGCACAGGATCCACGAACCAGGGTTCCACGGACACGAGTTCGACGGACACGGGTGCGACCGGCACGGGATCCACGGACACCTCGACGGGATCCACGGGAACGGGACCCGCCGACACCGCGAGCCCGGCCCCGGATCCGTCACCGACGCCGATCACGGCGGACTCGGAGCCTGAGACGCCGGTCGACGCCTCCGCCGTTCTCACCCAGGGTCAGCTCGACGCGGCTGTCGGCCAGGCGCAGGCCGAATGGCAGTCCGTCGACCCGGACGCGGACTTCTCCGGGTTCAGCGCGAGCATCGGCGATCTCGGCTCCGGCTGGCTCGGCAGCGAGGACTCCGGATCCGTCGTCATCGATGCGCACGCCGGAGGATGGGGCTGGGACGTCACGTTCCCGGGCGACGGCGCCCCGCACATGGACCTGCTCACGGTCGTGCGGCACGAACTGGGCCACGTGCTCGGCCTCGGGCACACGCCGGGCACGGTGATGACCCCCTCGCTCTCCGCCGGCGAGAGCTACGGCGTCGACGGATCGCTGCTGCCGACCCCGGCTCCCGAACCGGACCCGGCTCCCGCTCCGGAACCGGACCCGGCTCCCGCTCCCGAACCCGCCGCCGATCCGGCACCCGTCGCCGATCCGGCTCCCGCCGCCGACCCGGCTCCCGCCGCCGACCCGGCTCCCGCTGCCGACCCGGCCGCTGTTGACCCGGCCCCTGCCGCTGATCCGGCTCCCGCCGCTGCACCTGCACCCGCTCCGTCCGCCGACACGGCATCCGCGCCGGCCGGCACGTCCACGGCGACGTCCGCGGCCGCCGCATCCGTGACCGTCCCGGTGGCGTCCACGACCGCCGGCGCGAGCACAGCGTCCGCGACGGCGGGTCCTGCCGCGACGGCGACCGCCTCGTCGGCCCCGGTCACCGGGTCCGCGCTCTGGAGCGTGCAGCTGCCCTCCGGAACCGGCACCCTCGCGTTCCACGCCGACGGGACCGTCACCTTCAGCACGGCGGGGGGCACGATCTCGACGCCCTACGCCGGTCTCACCGAGATCGACGTGCAGGGCGGGCACGACGACACGCTTGTCGTCGACCGCGGCGTCGTCGATCCCGCAGTCACCATCCGGTTCGACGGCGGAGACGGCTTCAACACCCTGAACTTCGCCGGTGTCGCCGCGAGCACGCTGTCCCGGCCCGTTGACGCACACTCGGGCACGGTGGTGCTCGATCGCACCACGGTGACCTACTCGCGCATCGCGCCGATGAGCATGAACACCTCGACCGACGTCGCGTTCGACCTGGGCGGCGCGGACGCGACCTGCACCCTGTCGCCGTCGGCGACGGCCGGCAGCATGAACATGAACTGCCCCGGAGCCGCGGAGGTCACCGACTTCGTCATCCCGACGAACTCGCTGACGATCACCGGCACCGGCAACGACATCCTGCATCTGCAGGGTGCCCTGAACCTGGCCGCGGCCAACCTGACGGTCGTGTTCCGCCAGATCCTGTTCGACAGCGGCATGTCCCTCACCGCCGGCGACGTGTCGCTGACGGCGACGCAGACCGTCACCGGAGGGCTCTCGAACGCGCTCTCCTGCCTGGTGAATGCGACCCTCGCCACGCACTGCGCGGACACGTCGATCGGCTTCACGAACGCGGCCGTCACGGCGAACAGCCTCACCGCGACGGCCAGCTCCACGGTCACCCCCGATTCGTTCTACGGGATCATCGTGAGCGACCATGCGGCCGTCACCGTGCAGGGCGGGTCGATCCACACCGCGGGAGCGCTGTCCCTGTCGGCGACGGCGACCGTGCCCACCTTCACAGCGCACGAGAAGTACACCGACAACCTGCTCCTCGATGCGGGTGCGACGGTCTCGGTGGGCGGATCCGCACAGCTCAGCAGCGGCTCGACCGCCACATTCACCACGACCTCCGACGTGCACGGTACGGCGAACCCGCAGGTCGACAGCGGCAAGAGCGAGGGCAGTGCGGGCGGCGACGGCAGCACGGCCCAGCAGGACGCGGCCGTCGCGACGGTGACCGTCTTCAGCAATGCGACGACCACCCTGACCGGCACAGCGACCCTGACCGCCGCCGGCGAAGCCGCGTTGCACGCGAACAACCACGTGAACGTCATCGCCACGGGCGATGCCACTCCGGCGAACAGCGGCGCAGGCATCGCCGTGATCATCGTCTCCCAGAACACGACCGCCTCGATCGACTCGACCTCGAGCACAGCGATCACCGCGGGCGGACTGACCGTCGCCGCAGACAGCGACAACACCGCCACCGCCACCGCGCAGACCAGCCCGAAGGGCTCCACCGGCAACGACAAGGGCGTCAACGACCCGAGCCGTGCGAACGGCCAGGCGCAGTCCGCCGACGGCCCCGCGGGCGGCACGAGCGGCAGCAGCACCGGCATCGCCGGCGCGCTCGGCGTCGTCGCGCTCACGGGTGGCACGCATGCCTTCATCGCCCCGACCGCGGGCGCCCTCGTGATCACGACGACCGGCGGCACGCAGACCGTGCACGCCGCGGCGAAGAACGCGGACGCCGCATCGGCCTCCGGCGGGAGCGCGGACGGATCCGGCGGCATCGGCATCGGCATCGCCGTCGACGTGGCGACGTTCACGACCGAGGCCTACCTCGGCGGCGATGCGACCCTGAACGCCTCCGGGGTCACGGTGGAGGCGGTCGCCCCCGGACAGTCGCAGTACTCCGCGAGCGCGCAGTCCGGCGCTGCCGGCAGCGGCTCGGTCGGTGTCGCCGGTTCGCTCGCGGTCAACGTCGCGATCCTGAAGACCCTCGCCGAGGTGCGCGGCACTCCGACCGTCAACGCGGATCTCACCCTGACCGGTGGCTCGAACGTGCAGGATCGCACGGACGCGACCTCGAAGAAGGACGGCACCGGCAAGTCCATCGGCGTCGGAGCCTCGATCTCGATCGACATCGTCGACAACTCCACGAATGCGGGAGTCACGAGCGGCGCGACACTCGCCGGCGTCCATGCCCTGAAGCTGAACGCCGCGGGCGCGAGCGACAGCGGCACGACGGCGAAGAGCGGAGCCAAGGGCGGTGGCAGCCTCACGTTCACCGCGGTGGTCGCCCTCAACGTCGACAACGTCTCCACCTCGGCCGGCATCGCCGACGGCGCCACCCTGCACACGACGGGTGGGATCGTCGCGCACGCGAGCCAGACCGCGAAGGCCGTGACCACGGCCACCGGCGCCACCGACGGCGGCGACCTCGCCATCGGCGCATCGTTCGCCATGACTCTGGCCAAGCACCGCGTCGACTCCTCCCTCGCCCGCACGCTCGTCGCCGGCAGCGGTGACGTGAGCTTCGCGGCCGACGGCGCGAGCGACACCGACACCGAGGCCACTGCGAGCGTCGCGGGCGCGAAGGGCGAGAAGTCCGCGAGCGATCCGAACGGCGACGAGACCACGGTGAACGACAAGGGTGACAGCCAGGCCGGCTTCGCCAACGGGCGTTCGACGGCCAACGGCGGCACGGGCAGCCGCTCGAAGACCCCCGGGGCGAAGTCCGGCGACGGCGCCGGCGGCGGTGGAGGCACGTCGATCACCGTGGCCGCCGCCATCGCCTTCAACATCGTCGACTCCACATCGACGGCAGAGCTCGCAGACGGCCGGTCCGTCACCGCCTCGAACGGACAGGTGACCCTGGCGACCACGAATACCACGCACGCCAAGGCCGTCGCGACAGGGACGGCGAGCACCGGGTCGTCCCTCACGATCGGCGCCGCCGTCGCCGTCAACCTCGTGAACATCACGAACCAGGCGTCGGTCGGCGTCGGCAGCACGGCCACTGCGCTGCATGGTCTGACACTCACCGCACGCATGAACACCGTCCCCGACGGCACGCACACCATCGACGCCGAGGCCACGGCCGGCGCCTCCAGCTCCGATGGCACACTCGGCCTCGCCGGAGCCTTCGCGATGAACCTGCTCAACGAGAAGACCGCCGCCGTGGTGCTGGCATCGCCGGTCGGCGGCGGGGGAGTGATCATCACCGGTGTCGGCGATGTGACGATGACGGGCGTGTCCTCCGGCACCAGCACGACGAAGGCGGCGGCCGCGCAGTCCGGCGGCGCCACCGTCGGTATCGGCGCATCCGTCGCGCTCAACCTCGTCAACAACGACGTCTTCACCGGCTTCGACCTGAACAGCTCGGCGGCCAACGGGCCACCGGTCACAGGAGCACGCAACATCACGCTGAACTCGACCAACGCCGATGCGCTGACGAACGAGACCGATGCGGGTGGCAAGGGCGGCAAGGTGACCGTCACCCCCTCCGTCGCGGTATCGATCGCGAACGAATCGTCTCAGGCGGCCCTGGGTGCCGGCCCGATCGTGCAGACGACCGGTGCGGTCTCGGTGACCGCCGCCCTCACGGGCGCCGTCGACACCACGGCCAAGGGCGACACCACCGTGGGCTCGACCGCCGGAATCGGGCTGTCGCTGGCCCTCGCCGTGGTCAACCACACCGTCGATGCGCACACCGACCGCAGCCTGAACGCCGGCGGCGCGATCACCCTCTCCGCGACCGGCAGCTCGCAGACCACCAGCGAGGCGGAGGCCGCCGCGAGCGGCGCCTCGGACGACGGGCAGGACACCAACAGCAAGGCCGACGACAACCTCGGCAACGCGAACAAGACGCAGAAGGACAACAACGCCGCAGGCAAGGACTCCGGGAAGACCTCGACGCCGAAGACCGGCACCGCGGACGGCCAGGACAACAACGGCGGATCGAGTTCGCCGTCCCTGTCGGTGGCCGCGGCCCTCGCGATCAACATCGTCACCACCGTCAGCACCGCGACCGTCGCCGACTTCCTGACCCTCACCGCCGCCGGGGTGCTCACCCTCACGAGTTCGGCGCACACCGACTCCTCCGCACACGGCAAGGGCGACACCACGGCGAAGGCCGCGGTCGGCGTCGGGGCCGGCGTCGGGGTGAACTCCGTCGACATCACCAACCGCGCCAGCACCGGCGACTCGACCGTGGTCGCCACGGGCCTCGACGCAGAAGCCCGCATGACCGACATCGCGGATCCGGCGGGCCACGACGTGCTGCGGCACTGGAACGGCACCTCGTGGGACATCATCGACCGCGGCAAGGAGCTGTCCGGTCCGTACGCGGGGGAGTATTTCCGGCTCACCGCCGACGACGGCTCGAACGGCAAGGGCGTCTATCAGTACTCCGCCGGAGGCAGCTGGGGCAGCGCCGTGGTCGCCGGCGTCGTGCCGGAGCAGGGCGCGCTCGACGACTGCGCGCACGCCGCGAACCCGGCCTTCTGCGTCCTGACCGTGCCGCATGCCGGGCACCCGCAGGGCAGCCTGTACCGCTGGGACGGCTCCGCCTGGCAGTATGCCGGCGGTCAATCGGGCGAGAAGCTGCCGACCGGGGGGCCCAAGGACAAGGACTACTACCAGCTCACCGCCGACGACGGACTCGGCCACAGCGCCGGTCTGTACAGGTACGCGTCCAGCGGGCATGCGTGGAACTCGCTCGGCAGCACCTTCGATCACGGCATCGACCTGCCCGCCTCGCCCGAAGCCGACAAGATCTACCGGCTCGACGAGCACGAGTTCGAGGCGCAGGCCGAGTCCGGCGCCGGCGACTCCACGACGATCGGCGTCGCCGGATCCGTCGCGATCAACATCGTGAAGAACCGCACCGAGGCGGTCGTTCCGACCGGCGCTTCGATCACGCTCACGACAGACGACCTCACGCTGCGCAGCCGCAGCACCGAACGCGACCTGGCGAAGGCGACGAGCAAGGCGGAGACCGGCGACGCGGTGGGCGTGGGCGCCTCGGTCGCGATGAACATCTTCGCCGGGCAGGATCCGGTGACCCTGCTGCCGTCCAACCGGGTGCGTTCCGAGGTCGCGGACGGCGCGACCGTCTCCGGCGGCCGCAACATCGAGATCGAAGCCAAGGGCTGGCGGCAGGTCTCGACCGAGGTCGAAGCCGGCACGAAGACCAGCGGAGACAACCCCGCGATCACCCCGGCCGTCGCCCTCGTCGTGAGCAACCACGAGACCGTGACCGCCCGCCTCGGCACGGGAACGGCGTTGACCGCCACCGGCACCGTGACCGTCTCCGCCGAGCACACGAACGAGATCGACACCTCCGGCAAGGCGGAGGCGGCGAGCAAGGACGTGGCCGTCGGCGCCATCGTCGCCCTCAACGTCGTCCTCGACTGGAACACGCTCGCGGCGGTCGACCGCTCGATCAGCGGCACATCGGTCACGATCGCGGCGACCTCCGAGATGGCGGACGCGGCCAACGCCACGGCCAGTGCCCGGGGCAGCAGCGACAGCGACAACGACTCCGACAAGAAGTCCGACCAGCAGATCAAGGACAACCCCAACGCCGCCGGGGCCACGGACGGCAAGACCACGCCCAAATCGAACGACCAGACGACCTCGGCGAACAGCAGCTCGAGCGGCAAGACCGGCCAGAGCGGCGGCGGCACCGGCATCGCTGCCTCCATCGCCTGGAACTGGATCGAGGCGACCAACGAGGCGCGGATCGGCGGCGGCATCACGGTGACCGCGACGGGCGGCGCGGTGAAGGTCAGCGCATCCGACCTGATCGGCAACACCGCCAAGGCGATCAGCACCGCGTTCGATCTCACCTCGGGCAGCACCGAGATCGGCGCCGCGGTCGGGTTCAACTACCTGAACCTGACCAACCGGGCGCACGTGCGGCAGGGTGCCACCGTGACCGGAGCCGGCGTCACCGTCGAGGCGATCACTCCCGCCGGCACGCACGACGACTTCATCGTCTGGGCGTTCGCGGCCGCCGGCGGCAAGTCCGGTACGAGCGTCGCCGCCTCGGCGGGCATCAACGTCCTGAACCTGGACACCGCGGCACGGATCGGGCAGGGCGCCACGGTCACCTCGACCGCGGGCATCGACGTGAACGCCGTGACCGACATGCGGCTGCTAAACCTCGCGCTCTCCGGCGCGCTGTCCACGAGCGGCAAGGGCGTCGGCGGTGCATTCGCCGTGAACATCCTGCCCGCCGTCAGCACCATCGCCTCCGTCTGCTCGGGCGCCGACGCGACGACCGACCCCGACTGCACCGGGTCGTCCGCGGTGACCACGCTGCAGGCGTCCGGTGCGATCGGCGTCACCGCACACCAGACCTACGCGCCGCTGACGCCGACGACCGGCAACAGCACGATCGACGACCACCTTCCCGCGATCTCCTCGTTCGCCCTCGGCGGCGCGGTCGGCGGCGGCGGACTCGCGGTGAGCGCGACCATCG
This sequence comes from Actinomycetota bacterium, assembly GCA_018268455.1. Lineage (GTDB taxonomy): Bacteria > Actinomycetota > Actinomycetes > Actinomycetales > Microbacteriaceae > Microbacterium. The sequence goes on from JAFDWM010000004.1 coordinate 38,812, forward strand.
TGGTCGACGTGCTCCTGTTCGACACCGAGGCCTACATCGGCGACAGCGCGAAGGTGAACCAGACCACGACGGGCGACGCCGGACAGTCGGTGACCGTCTCGGCGCAGGACGACACGAACATCGTGGACGTCTCCGGCGGGCTCGCGCTGAGCGGAGGGTCCGCCTCGGTCGCCGGATCCATCATCGTGCTGGTCATGACGAAGGATGTGAAGGCGCGGATCGGCGCCGGCGCGAAGGTCGCCGCGGGCGGCGGCGTCGCGGTCACGGCGACCTCGACCGAGAACCTCCTGGAGATCGTCGTCGGCGGCAGCGCCTCCGACTCGAGCGCGGCCGTGGCCGGCACATTCGCCGTCATCGTGATCAACCCGGGAGACCACGCCACATCGGCCACGATCGGCGACAACGCGGTCGTGCACGCCGGCGGAGACGTCGCAGTGACGGCCTCCGACCATGCGGACAAGCTCAGCATCGCCTCCGGCAACGTCGCAATCTCCACGAGCAGCGCCGGCGTCGGCGCCTCGCTCGCCCTCCTCGTCCGCAGTGGCACCGTGGTCGCGACGATCGGCGATCACGCCGACATCGAAGCCGACGGATCCACCGGGCTCACGGTCTCCGCGACGCAGGTCGGCGACGTCCTCCTCGTCGCGGTCGCCGGGGCCGGCGGCAACAACGCGGGCGTCGCCGGATCCGTCTCGATCGACGTGCTCACCGACGTCACCACGGCCGGGATCGGATCCAGCACCACGGTCAACTGCGTCGGGGTGAGCTGCACCAACTCGAGCGCGAACACGTCGCAGTCGGTCGTCGTCGCCGCATCCGACACGACCACGATCCTCGCGCTCGCGGGTGCTGTCGCGGTCGGCGGCACGGCGGGCGTCGGCGTGGGAATGGACGTCGAGGATCTGCACAAGACCACCTCGGCGACGATCGGCTCGTGGTCCACCGTGCACGCCAACGGCGATGTCGTCGTCACCTCGACCTCGAGCGAGGACATCAAATCGGTCTCCGCGGGTGTCGCGGCCGGAGGCACGGCTGCGGTCACCGTCAACGCGGCGGTCCCCGTGATCAGCGTGACGACGACGGCCGCGATCGGATCCGGTGCGAGCATCCGCGCGGGCGGCAACGTCATCGTCTCCGCCGATGAGGCGATGAGCCTGTTCGTCATCGCGGGCAACATCAGCGTCGGCGGCACAGCCGCGATCGGCGCGGGCGTCGCGGTGCCGGTGGTCACCAAGACCACGAACGCGACCATCGGATCCTCCGCCGTGGTCACGGCCCTCGGCGGCCCCACCACGCACGGCACAGTCAGCACCGGCGGCTACAGCACCTCCGGTGTGGACACGCGGTTCGACCCGCGCGGCTACCAGGGCGGCTACCCCGGCGGGCCGCTGCCGCACGCTCCGCTGCCCCAGGGCCTCATGCTCGACGGCACCACCATCAACCTCGGCTACACCCACAATTTCGTCGAGGGCCAGCAGGTCGTCTACGACGCGGGCGGAGCCAACCCCATCACGGGACTGTCGGACGGCGGGACCTACTTCGTGCACCTCGTCAACGGGTGCGGCACGTGCATCCAGATCCGCGGTCCGAACGCGGACTCCCCGATCATCACCGGCATGACCCTGCCCTCCGGGATGATGAGCGAATCGCAGCGCTTCATCCCGACCAACACCCCCGGCGCCGCGGGCGACGACGCCCCGCGCTTCAACCCCGGCGTCGACGTCGGCGCGAACTACACCGTGCTCCCGTACGACCCGAACGCCGCGAACGGCGACCCGGTCGTGTACAGCGCCGGCGGCGGCACCCCGATCGGCGGACTCGTGGACGGCGCGACCTACTACGTCGTCGACCACACCCCGAGCCACTTCCAGATCGCCCGCACCAAGTGCGAGGCCACGCTCAACGCCGATGACTGCGCACATGACGGCATGGCCGTCCCCGGCGCCGTCGTGCCGATCGCCTTCAGCTCCACCGGCGCCGGTCGCTCGCACAGCTTCGTCCGCTCCGGGCAGCTCCCCGGCGCCGACGCCCGGCAAACCGGGCCGCAGACCATCACACGCGGCACCTCTTACGGGTTCTCCGGGGTCGCGGTCACCGCGACCAACAGCGACTACATCGCCTCGCTCGGCGTCTCCGCGGGCGTCGCCGGAACCGTCGCCGTCAACCTCTCCGGATCCATCTCCGTGCTGACCGTGCACACGACCGCGTCGATCGGCGACCATGCCGAGATCAACTGCGCGAACGCGGCCTGCGCCGCGAACGACGCCGCGGCCGGATCCGCGCAGTCGGTCCGCGTCGCCGCCGGCAACAACTACCGCACGCTCGGCCTCGCCGCGTCCGTCGCGGTGAGCGGCACGGCGGCCGTCGGTCTCTCCGCCGCCGTGCGGGTCGTCGAACTGCACGCCGACGCGTACATCGATCACGACGCGATCGTCAACGCGCGCCGCGACATCGAGGTCGTCTCGCACACGAGCGACGCCGTGGTCTCGGTGAACCTCGCCGCCGCGGGCGCCACGGTCGGCGTCGCCGGCACCGTGGGGGTCACGGTGCTCAAGACCTTCACGAACGCGTACACGGGTGACGCGGTCACGCTGCGCTCGGACGGCGACATCGCGGTGCTCGCCTCCGACGACACCGCCCTGACCCTCGTGACCGCCTCCCTGGCCGTCGGCTGGGTCGGGGTCGGCGTGGGCGTCGACGTGGTCGTGGCCACGAAGAGCACCCAGGCGCACCTCGGCACGAACAACACGGTCGTCGTGAAGGGCACCGGCGCAGGGTACGGCTGTGCGGGCACCGGCCAGGCCTGCATCGACGACGGCACCATCGCGAACGACTCGTTCGGATCGCAGACCGTGCACGGACTCGCGGTGCAGGCGGGATCCACCGAGAAGCTCTTCGGCATCGTCGCGGGACTCGCCGCCGGGTTCGTCGGGGTCAGCGGCAACGTCGGGGTGAGCATCCTCACGGTCGCCACGGGCGCCTGGATCGACGACGGCACGACCGTGAACAGGGGATCCGGCACGATCGTCGCCGGCGTCGCGGCGAACCAGTCGGTGACGGTCAACGCGACCGACCGTCTCGACGCGCTCACCTTCGCGGGCGGCGTCGCAGGCGGGTTCGTGGGCGCCGCGGGCGGCATCGACATCGGCGTCGCGAACGTCAGCGTGACCAGCTACATCGGCACCGCCGACGTCTGGGCGAATGGCGCCGTGTCGGTGAACGCGCTCGCCATCAAGCACGTCGCCAGCTACGCGGTGAGCGTCGGCGGCGGATTCGTCGGTCTCGCCGGTGCGGTGTCGGTCTGGTCGATCGGCACGACGCCCACCGACCAGTACAACTCCGACGCCAACGGGCCGCAGCGCGACGCCTACTCCTCCGCGAACAGCTACACGACGGGCGACGTGGTCACCGCCTCCGGGCACACCTACGTCGCGCGCAAGAACAGCGACCCCGCACACGTGCACAACACGTCCGACGCGGCGTACTGGGAGCTGTCCGACCCGAAGAGCGCCACCACGGGCGACAGCGGGGCGATGTCGGCCCAGGATCAGGCGGACGGCACCGCCTCCGGAGCGGGAGACGGCTGGGGCAGCGCGCTCAGCGGCACGGCCGCGCAGAAGACCGCGCTCTACCAGGCGGGCCACGCCTACAAGAACGGCGTGATCGTCACCGACGGCGCCGGCCACTACTACCAGGCGAACGTCGCCTTCACATCCGGCGCCTCGATCGCCGCCGACGGCGCGAAGTGGACCGTGATCAACGCGCCGTACGCGAGCTACGTGTACTCGGGCGGCGATCGCGCGAACCAGGGCCTCGCGGCGGCGTCGCCGGGTGGATCCGTCACGGCCGACACGTTCCACCCGACGGTCGGACACCCGGCGCCTCCCGCCGGCACCTCCGCCACGATCTTCGGCACCGTGCACTCCCTGCAGTCGAACGTGCAGATCACGGCCGATGACCGCCTCGACGTCGTCGTGCTCGCCGGTGCGGCGAGCGTGGGTCTCGGCGCGCTCGGCGCCGGCATCTCGGTGCTCACGATCGGGCTGCACACCGACGCCGGGGTCGCGAGCACCGCGAGCCTCTCCGCGGCAGGCACGGTCGGCGTGCACGCGAACCTCACCGAGAACGTCACCGACATCGCCGTGACCGGCTCGGTCGCCGGCATCTCGGTGACCGGCCAGATCGTCGTGCTGAATGACACGAGCGCGCAGACGGCGCACATCGACGCGGGGGCGAGCATCCCGAAGGCCGGCACGAAGATCGACGTCACGACCCTCGCGACCCGCACCATCACGGCCTACGCGGTCGGCATCACCCTCGCGGCCGGCGCGGTGGGCGTCGCGGTCGCCGTGCTGAACCTCAGCGGCGACGCCACGGCGACCATCGGCGACGTGGCGATCGGATCCGGCGGCGCCATCGGCGGAATCAGCGTCTCCGCCACCGATCACGTCACCCCGAACATCCTCGCCGTCTCGGCGCAGGGCGGCATCCTCGCCGGCATCAGCGGCATCGTCGCGATCCTGAACTACACCGGCGCCACCCGGGCCGCCTCCGCCGCGCACGGATCCGTCACCATCGGCGGCACCGGCGTCACGGTGAGCGCCACGGGAACGCGCACCGACATGACCCCGGTCGCGGTGAACATCTCCACGGGCGCCGTCGCGGTGGGCTTCACGCTGCTCATCGCCTCGAGCGGACGCAGCACCGAGGCCGAGCTGGGCGGCGACGTCACCACCAGCGGCGGAGTGGACGTCGAGACGAACGCCAGCAACGTCGTGAGCGCCACGACGCCGGGCGTCGCGATCGGCGCCGCGGCGATCACGGCCATGATCCCGATCGCCACGATCTCCGGGCACACGACGGCGAAGCTCACCGGCCGGGTGGGCGGATCCGCGAGCGTCACGGTGCACGCGAGCGGTGAGAACCACGCGAACGCGGAGGTCGACATCCTCGGCATCGCCGGACTGTCGCTCAACGTCGGCGTCGCCAAGGCGACCATCGCCGACGGCGCCGACATCGCGGCCACCGTGAGCTCGGACGCCTCGATCGCCTCGGGCGGCGCGGTCATCGTGACCGCCGACATCCACGGACCGAACGCACGCAACGAGGCGATCGCGATCGGCAAGAACCTGAGCGCCGGATTCGTCGGCGCGGGTGCCGTATTCGCCGCTCAGGCCCTCATGGGCGGAGCCGTGCACGCCGAGCTCTCCGGCAGCGTGACGAGCTCCGCGAGCGTCGCGGTCAGCGCGATCGGGGCCAACCGCGCGGAGTCGCAGCTGCTCGTCGTGAGCGTGGGCGGCCTCGCCGGGATCTCGGTGAGCCTCGCCGACGCCGAGATCCGGGCCGCCGCGAAGGTCGAGGCCGTCGCCGTCTACGCCGGCGCGCCCCGCACCATCACGAGCGCGGGCCCCGTGACCTTCGACGCGGAATCTCACAACACCGCGTACACCAAGACGCAGATGGGCTCGGGCGGCGGCCTCGTCGGCATCAGCGTCAGCGTGCCGACCGCGGACATCGCCGCCGCGACCACCGCCTCGGTCGACGTCGGCGTCGATGCGGCGTCGCTCTCGGTCACCGCGAACGGCACCAACAACGCATCCTCGGTCACCGACATGCTGAGCATCGGCGGTCTCGGAGCCGGCGGCGCCAACGACGCGCACGCGACGATCCAGTCCTCGGCCGTCGTCACCGCCGCCGTCGGCGGACAAAGCACCGTCACGCTGTCGGGTACGGCGATGATCAGCGCCGTGAAGAAGAACACCGTCGTCTCCACCACGAGCAGCGTCAACGCCTCGCTGGTGCTCAGCGTCGGCATCATCGGATCCACCGCGGCCGACCACGGCGGCAGCACCGCGTCGTTCGGCGGCGAGCTCGTCACCGGCGGCCAGCTCACCGTCAAGACCGACGCGACGGATGCGACCACGACCACGCTCGACATCGTCTCCGTCTCCCTCGCCGTCGGCGTCTCGGCCGTCTCCGCGACCGGTGTCATCGACGGCACCGACGCGGCCGTGCTGGGCGGCACGACGAACATCCACAGCCCCGGCACGGCCATCACGGTGCACGCAGGTCGCGGCGCGATCGCGCTCACCAACGTCACCGGCGGCGCGGGCGGCTTCCTCGGATCCGGCACCGACATGAAGGCGATCGCCACCGCCGGCGGCACCGTCTCCGCCTTCGTCGACGACGGCGCGACCGTCGGCACCGTGTCCGGGCGGCCCGGATCCCTCGCGGTCACCGCCGACGACGCCGCCGTCGCGGGTGCCGGCGCCAAGGCGGGGGCGGGCTCCATCGGACTCACGATCGGCGCGGCCGTCGGCTCGGCCACAGCCAGCCCCACCGTCACGGCGTACCTGGGCACGGGCGTGCACGTCGTGCTCGGCACGGGAGCGAGCAACGGCGTCACCGTGACGGCGATCTCGCATCGTGCGCAGGCCGTCGGCACGGCCAAGGTGGTCGGCGGGGGCATCGCCAATGTGGGCCTGCCGGGCGCGGACGCCACCACGTCCCCGACCGTCGACGCGCACTTCGGCGCGAACAGCACGATCCTCGCCGGCGGCACGGTGACCCTCGACGCGCAGTCGCTGGCCGACCCGCAGGGCGCCCTGCTCACCGACGACATCGTGGGTCTCAACGCCGACGGCGGGGCCGCGCCCGCCGACACGGTGCTGTTCCCGCAGCACGGCCTGTCCACCGGCGACCAAGTGCAGTACAGCTCGTCGAATCCGATCGGCGGGCTCCGCAACGCTCACGTGTACTCGGTCATCGTGCCGGTCGTGAACGGCGACCCCGACCCCGACCACCTGGGCTTCGGCGTCACGTGGACGGCCGCAGCGATCGACGCGCTCAGTCTCGCGCCAGGGGAGTCGGGTGTCGATACGTCCCGAGGGATGCTGCGGTTCAGCGGGCCGCATCACTTCGAGAACGGCGACGCGCTCATCTACCGCTACGACCCGGCGCACGCCTCGTCGATCGGGCTGACCGACGGCGGCATCTACTACGTCCGCGTCATCGACGCCTACACGATCGCGCTGTACGTCGCCCAGGCCGACGCCCTGCAGGCCGCCAGCATCTTCCACACCGGCGACGTGAGCGGCAACCTCATCGGCGGCACGCCGTTCACCGTCGGCCAGCAGGTGACCTACCGTTCCGCGCCGGCGAGCACCTTCACGCACGCGACGGGCATCCCCGCCGTGAACGGCCACCCCGCATGCGCGTACTGCAACCACGCCGTCGACGTCACGGTCGACGGCAGCGGGCACGTCACGGGCGACAGCGGATCGGCCTACAACGTCTACCTGCCCACCGTGAACGTGGATCCCGTCACGCACGCGGTGACGCTCTCCGACCACAACCTGCACGACGGCGAGGCCGTGATCTACCGGATCAGCGACCCCTCGCACAAGATCCCCGAGCTCACGGTCGGCGCGACCTATTACGTGATCCGACAGAGCGCGTACGCGATCCGCCTCGCCGCGACCTACTGCGACGCGGTCGGCCACGCCGGCGACGCGGCCTGCCCCGTCTCCTCCGTCGTGACGCCGATCCACGTCTCCGCCCCGCCCGAGTCGCGCGATGTGCAGGCGTTCGCCCCTGCGGGCATCGGCCTCAGCGACGGAGCCACCTACACCGTGGGCAGCCGCAACGGATCCGGCCAGATCACCCTCAGCGGTCAGTCGCTCACCACGACGCACGTGTTCGGCGACCAGACGCTGTTCCTCGCCGGTGCGGCACTCAGCGCGGGCGCCGGCGCGCAGCAGCTCATGCTGCGGCTCACCGGATCCCTGACGGGCACCCAGAAGCTGCTCACTGCCGACGGCTCGTCGCTGCGCGCGGCCTCGCCGCCCCCGGGCACGGGTGTGACGAACGCCGCGGCCAACGGCGGCGGAGGCGGACTGGGATCCTTCACCTCGCAGACCGCGCAGACCAACGTCAACCCGACGGTGCGCGCCTACGACGCGGCCTCGTCCCTCACCGCGGGCGGCAACGTGGGCATCAGCGCCACGACGCACACCAACGCGACCGCCACCACGAGCAACGGATCCGGCGGACTCATCTCCGGCGCCGGCGTCTCCTCGCACGTCGACGGCACCGGCAACACCTCCGCATTCATCGGCAGCGGCCCCGACGGCATCACCGGCACCACACCGGCGACACAGGTGAACGCGAGCGGAGTCGGCATCACCGCCGGCGGCATGGTGCGGGTGTTCTCCACCGCCACCTTCGTGGCCAACGCCGACGGCGACACGGAGAGCGGGGGACTGGCAGGCGGATCCGTCTCGCACGCCGAGGTACACCTCGCCGACAACACCGCGTCGGTGATCGGCGCCGGGGCGCACGTTGTCGGCGGGTCCGTGAACGTGCTCGCCACCACCACCGGCTCGCACATCACGAGCCACTCGAAGTCGATCTTCATCGCGTTCGCCGGCTTCGCCACCGCCAAGGCGGTCTCCGAGCTGAAGAGCCGCGACACCGCGCTCATCGACGGCCAGACCGGCACACCCACCTGGGTCGAGGGCGACAACGGCGTCGACCTGCGCGCCTTCCACAGCGGCAACGTGCGCTCGCACGACGACGACCCCGAATGCTGGTGCATCGGCCCCTCGTACCACGACGGTTACGACAACCTGGAGTTCTCCGAGACGGCGGCAGCGCACGCCGGCGTCACGGTCGAGGCCGGCACGCGGATCCAGTACGGCGTGAACACGAACGATGCGAGCCTGGACCCCGCCGACCCGTCGCCGTGGCACCTGGCACACCCGGCCGGTCAGACCCATCTCGCGCTGTACGTCCAAGCCGAGACGAAACCCGGTGACACGGTTGACAACACGGGCACCCGGCATGTCGACTGGAATGCGGACGCCATCATCCACGAGGGCCCCAGTCCGCAGCTGATCATCGGTCCGGACGGCCACGTGGTCACCGCCGTCAACATTACGGTCAACGGCGTCAGCAACCCCGAACCGGGAAGGGACTTCAGCGGTGCGCCCGTGATCGAGGTGAACGACCTCGTCAACCACGACACCGGCGACGTGCTGATGAGCTCGGGCAGCGGCACCATCCAGAACACCCTCAACGGTGGCGCCGATGTCGCGAGCCACTACTGGGGCACGTTCCTCTACCGCGACAACTGGGGAGCGGTGACGATCGTCAACCATTCGACGCAGCGGCTCGTGATCGATGACATCGCCGTGCTGAGCGTCGGTACTCCGACGGTCACGCTCGCCGCACCGACGGTCAGCGCGAAGTTCGCCATCGTCCGTCACGCCGATCCCACACTCGTCACCATCACGAACGACGCCCCGACCTCCTCGCCGGACCTGCTCATCAACGGCACGATCCTCAATCCGATCGGTGAGACCGACGTGTCCAGCACCGGATCGATCTCCTCGTCGACGGTCCGCGGCGGCTCGAGCTCCGCGTTCAGCGGTGCGCACACCGATCTCATCCGGACGAACATCCTGCACCTCGTCGCGGGCACGGCGATCGCGGCCTCCGGAACCTACCTCAACGTCGACCTCGTCCAGTGGGCAGGACACGACGAGGACCTCACGGCGCACTCCGGCACGAGCCAGTACCTCGACCTGCAGACGCTGCTGCGCGACCCCGCGATCGCGAACCCGCAGACGCCCGCCTACGTCATCCCGATCGACCACCTCGTGGCGGGGGACAGCATCTTCGTCCGCCTGCAGGCCACCCAGTACCAGACCTCGGTCGGCACCGTGCCCGGCATCCAGGTGAACGCCACACCCGGCCCGAGCGGCCAGTACGTGAGCTTCTACCAGCCCGACAGTGCACACTGCTACTACGCGGACGGCTGCACGAGCCCGCACCCGACGCTCGAACCGGGAGCCTTCGCCACCGGCGGCAGCGCGACGGACAGCACCTATGACTTCAGCCTCCTCGACGCCGGATCCCGCGGCGGCAACGGCCAGATCGACGTGTTCGCGGCGAACGACGCGCCCGCGGCGACCCGGATCAACATCGTCGGCCTCGTCCTCATCCAGCAGCCGGTCTCGGGGGTGACCGCGGCGACCTACGGCACGGTCAACGCCGACACCAACGGATTCATCACCCTCACGGAGCGGGATGGCGACCTGCGCGCGGGCCTCATCCGCTCCACCGACGACGACGTGACGCTGACCGCACCCGGATCCATCTACGACGCCCCGCAGCCGTCGCCGAACCCGCCGGCCAGCGGCCACACGCCACCGGCGAGCACCCCGCAGGTCGTCGGCGTGAACATCACCCTGACGGCGCAGAACGGATCGATCGGCCTCGACAGCAACTTCCTCGAGATCCGCTCCTCCATCGACCGCTTCGGCGTCCTGAACGCGCAGGCGCCCGCGGTGATCCGGGTCTCGCAGACCACGGGCGACCTGCATGTCGACACCGTGACGACCTGCTACGGCGCGAGTGCCACGACCTGCGCGAACATCTCCCTCACGGACTTCCACGGGTCGATCACCGACGGCCACGGCGCCGGATCCGGTGGCACCGCGCCCAACGTGATCGGCAACACGATCGACCTGCTGGCGCGGTTCGGCAGCATCGGAGCCGCCGACGGCTCGAACGACCTCAAGCTCGACTCCGCGGCGGGCAGCGGCTGCGCGAGCACGTTCACCCTGAAGTACCAGGGCGCCAACTACCAGAACGCCACCGATGCGCAGCGCGCCGTCACCGCGACCTGCGATGTCGCGGCGCAGGCCGACGGCAGCATCTTCCTCACCGAGGTCGCGGGCCCGATGAACGTCCTGCTCGCGCACGCGGGGGAGAACCCCGGTGACGTCTCCGGCCCGAACAGCGTCCGCCTCACGACCACCGAGACCGGCACGGAGGGCAACGACATCCTGCTGCTGCACTCCGGATCCACGCTCGTCGTCGAGAACGCGCCGCAGCTCGTGATGCAGGGGCTCATCGAATCCGCCGGAGGCAACATCGTGCTCCGCGCGGCGGATGACATCGTGACGGATCCGAGCAGCATGATCCTCGCCTTCGCCAGCACCGCCGTAGCCGTCGTGAGCGATCCGAACCAGCGCGACAACCAGACCGGCAACATCGACATCTACGGAGACTGCCACGACGCCGTCTCCGGCGCCTGCCAGATGCCGGCGCTCGACACCACCGCACCCGACCCGACGGTCGGGGACGGCACCGTGATCGTGCTGCGCAGCGGGCAGGCCGCCCTCGGTGCGCTGCCGGGCGAGATCGCGAACGGCGTCGGCGGTCTCACGCGGGTGTTCGGCAACTCCGAAGCCGACACGGTCATCTTCGACCGCACGATCCTGGTCGGGCAGACCAGGGCCTACGGCGACAGCACGCCCACGCAGGCCGGCGTCTACGCCCCGCTCTGCAACGGCCCCCCGGACATGTGCGTCGACACGTTCGTCGTCAACCGGCTCCAGTCGATGGTGCCGCTCGGTCAGCAGGTCAGCCGCGGCGCCACGCTGACCCTCGACGGCCAGTCCGGCAGCAACGTCTACGCGATCTTCACGAGCGGCAGCCAGTTCACCGGCAACAACTACGAGCTCAACGTGCTCGGCTCGCACGCCCCGGCCGACGGCACCGACACGCTCAGCATCTACGGCTACGACACCTACACGGCAGGCGCACCCGACTCGACCGGCATCGATCCGTCGACAGGGCACGAGTACGCCACCAACGACATCTTCCTGCTGCGCGGCACTCCGGCAGGCATCCTCGGCGAGACGGCGGCACGGCCGCCGCTCTACCAGGGCACGGGCGCCCACCCCGTCTCCGCAGACCCGTACTCGGCCGGATCCGGGTTCGTCGCCCTGCTGCACTCGACCCTGGCCGACACGCAGGCGAACCTCGGCGGCACCACGACCACCGGCACGACCGGCGTCTACGGCGTCGAGCGGATCAACTACGACTCGGCCATCAACGGCGGTCTGCACGTCTACTCCCTCGGCGGGAACGACTACTTCGCGGTCGACGACAATGCCGCCGCCACGTACCTCGATGGCGGATCCGGCGACAACCAGTTCCAGATCGGGCAGATGTACGGCGAGCGCCGCAACGCCGGCGCGGTCGCCTCGCCTGCGCCGTCCTACGGGGCCTCGGGCAACCTCGCCGCGGAGAACGTCTTCGACGTCGCGACCGTCGCCACCACGCGCGGCTGGCTCTCCCGGGGAACGAGCGCACCGCTCGTCGCCCAGGGCGGCACGGGGAACAACACGTTCACCGTCTACTCGAACCATGCCGTGCTGCACCTCGAGGGCGACGGCGGCAACAACCTCTTCATCGTCCGCGGCTTCGCACTCGCGCAGACCGATGCGGCCGGCAACATCATCCTCCCCGGCGGCTGCACGACGATCGAGGCCCCCGCGTGCATCCCGATCCCGATCACGACCAACGGCTACTCCACCGCCGCGCAGACCGACGTGCGCACCGGCGCCGGCAACAACCAGGTCGAGTACAACATGAACGCCCCGGTGTCCGTCGACGGTGGCACCGGCTTCAACAAGCTGATCATCCTGGGTACGGAGTTCGCCGACCACATCGTGGTCACCGACCACGGCATCTTCGGGGCCGGGGTGTCGGTGACCTTCAAGAACATCCAGGTGATCGAGGTCGACGGCCTCGAGGGCGACGACGTGATCGACGTGCTCTCCACGGCTCCGGGTGTTGCGGTGCGGGTGATCGGCGGGCTCGGCATCAACCAGATCAATGTCGCCGGCGACGTCAGCGGCAACGTGTACTCGCGCGACATCAACGGCACGAGCGGCACGATCAACCTGGCCGTCATCACGCAGGATCAGCTCTACAAGGACGTCGTGATCCCGGGCGTCGCCCTCAGCGTGGCGCAGGGATCCCAGGGCGCGGTGATCATCACCGAGCACGCCGGCGGAACCCTCGTCAAGGAGACGCAGAACGGTCAGGCCACCCGGCCGCCCATCGGCACGATCGACGCGTACAGTGTGCGGCTCGCGCAGGCGCCCACCTCGACCGTCTACATCGCCGTGACCGCGGAGCCCGACATCCGCCTCAACAGGGAGGGCACGCCGCAGGGCGACTCGATCCTGCTCGCGACGACCCCGCTCGGATCCGTCCCCAACCCCGGAACCACCACCGCGGACAGCGACTTCTACCGGCACGTCCTCATGGACGCGCTGGCGACGGACCTGCCTCAGCGCGCGCTGGTGCTGGTCTTCACGCCCGGCAACTGGCAGATCCCGCAGCTGGTCTGGGCGGGCGCGATGAACGACGCCCTCGACGACGGACTGCGCACCTACGAGATCAGCCACACCGTGCTCAGCGCCGACCCGTTCTACGCGAACGCGACCGTGCGCAACGTCGAGGTCACGAAGATCGATCCGGGCACCCCCGCGATCCTCGTCACCGACCTCGGCAACACCAACCCGACCGGGATCTCGATCGATTCGCGCTTCACCGACGGCGTCGGAGGCGGCACGACGACGTTCACCTCGAGCGCCGCGAACTTCACCCTCAGCGACGTCGGGCAGCCGATCTCGTCCGTGGACGGCAGCGCAGCGATCCCGCCGAACACCGTCATCCTCTCCGTCGTCGACGAGCACACGGTCGTGCTGTCCGCCGCGGTCGCGGGCGGCAGCGGCATTCACTTCGCCTTGCCGAGCCGGCTCGCCGCCGTCCAGCAGTACCGCGACGGCGCGACCACGGGCGGGTCGGACATCCTGCACTCCGCGAGTGCCGGATTCAACGGCGGCGACGTCGGACGCAGCCTCGTCGAGGCAGACACCGGCAGCGCGATCCCCGCGGGCGCCACGATCATCGCGGTCGCCGCAGACGGCACCTGGGCGCGGCTCTCCGTCGCCGCGACGGCCACCGTCACCGGCCTCGTGTTCGCGATCCCTGACCGCAACGCGAGCAACCTGATCCTCGGCGGCAGCGGAAACCCGACGTACGCGATCTCCGGGTACGCCTCCGTCGTGCTCGCCGCCGCACCGAGCGCCCCGGTCACCGTCACGATCTCCGCCGCGAACGACGCACGCATCTCGCTGTCCAGCACCGACCCGCGGTTCCATGTGGTCACCGCGGCGTTCGGCACGACCGCGGGCGTGTACACGATCACTTTCTCGACGTCGGACTGGTCGACACCGGTCGTCGTGCGCGAGGACGCGACGCCGCACTACAGCATCGCGGATCCGCACAACTCCTACCTCACCGCGACCGTCACCAGCAGCGGGCCCGAGTACGCGGGCGTCGACAACAGCCTGACACCCTGGGACGTGCTGGTCATGAACGACCTCACACCGGCGGGCATCGTGCAGGCGCCGGCGGGGATGGTCGTGACCAAGTGCGGTGACGCGCTGTGCACCGTGCCGGGGCCGGGGTCGAGCATCAGCATCCGTCTCGCCGCGCCGCCCAGCAAGGACGTCACGGTCGCCCTTGTCACCGACGGCCAGACCGACATCGTCACCGACGGAGGAAGGGTCACGAACGCGGCGATCGGCGTCAAGAAGACGGTCACGTTCTTCAGCGGCGACGTCACGATCGCCGGTCCGGTCGTGACGCTCGCGGCCACCGAACTCGGCAGCTTCCTCGCCGACGGGTTCGCGATCGGGCAGCTGATCCAGCTCGCCGGAGCCGGTGCGACGCTGACCGCGACGATCACCGCCGTCACCGCGACGGCGATGACGCTGAGCGCCGCTGCCGCAGCAGGCCCGCACGCGGTCGTGATCGGGCGCGTCGTGAATGCCGGACTCCTCACCGACGGATCCGTGGTCTACGACGCGACGGCCGGCACCCTGCGCCGTGCGAACGGATCCAGCTGGCTCGACGACGGCTTCCTGGAAGGGCAGATCTTCAAGATCGGCACCTCGACCCAGATGCTGAAGATCCAGGCGCTGACCGGCACCACGCCGGCGCAGGTCGACATCCTCACCGTGACCGACAAGGCCGTGCTCGCCGCGGTGCTGGGCGGCTCGGGCACGCTGACGCTCACACTCACGCAGTGGGCCGCGCAGGTCACCTTCACGCCGTCGAACTGGTATCAGCCGGTCGCGATGGGCGTCGTGGCCGACCCGAAGTACACCGTCGCGCCGGGCAACGCGTCGCTGCTCAGCTTCCCGAAGACGCCGCACCTGCTCTCCGCGATCCGCGGTCCGCTCTCGGTCGAGGGCGGCCCCACGGCCGGCAGCCACGCCGCGCTGCAGCTGCCGGTGCTGATGCCGCAGGAGGGCAACTCGCTCCCGTTCGGCATCGGGATCCAGCCGCCAGAGGCGCAGCAGGTCAACGTCCTGAACATCTTCGACGACGGCGCGCAGCAGAACCAGACGGGCGTGCTCAGCTCGACGACCCTCACCGGGTTCGGCATGGGCCCGGGCCTCGACTTCACGCATCACAAGGGCTACGAGCCCGGCAACCCGGCCAAGCCCACGTTCGGCGAGCCGCCGGTGTTCCCGAGCGGCATCAGCTTCGGGTCGGTCACCGTCGACCCGGCCACCGGCCAGATCCACACCAACGCGAGCCTGTCCACGATCCAGTCACTGAACATCCTCGAGGGCCAGGGCAACGACACCCTGACCGTGACCGGCACGCTCGTCGGCGGGCCGTACACGAACGAGGACGGCACCCCCGGCACGACCTTCGTGCACGGCGGACTCACGGCCCTGCACGGCGGCGGCGGCGCCATGCTCAGCATCACCGGGAACTTCGACCTCACGGCGACCACGATCACCCGCGACGACGGCACCTCCTGGGCGGCCGACCAGTTCGCAGTGGGCCAGCAGCTGATGTGGAACGGCGTGCCGATCGGCATGATCACGGCGGTCGCCGGTGCGGTGATCACCTTCACAGGCGTCGGTCCGGCGGCCGGGACGAGCGTGCACGGCACCGTCGCGGTCTTCGACCCCGCCGTGCACGTCACCACGAACGTCCACTTCGCCGGCAGCACCCTGATCCGCACCGACATGCGGAGTTGGGTGGAGGCGGGCTTCTCGATCGGGCAGCTCGTCACGGTGAACGGCGTCGTCGTCGGAACGGTGACCGGCTTCACCGGTCCGACCCAGGACATCCTCGTCCTCACCGCGACGGCCGTCCCGCCGTGCGCGAGCGGAACAACCTGCACCGTCACGGTCGCGCAGGCCGCGGTGGGCGACAACGCGGTGCGCTACGGGGGCAACGTCTTCACGGTGACCGGCGGCGCGGGCCCCGGCCCGGGCGCGACCCCTCCGACCGTCACCGGCACGTTCACGACCGGTCTCAGCGGCGCCGCGCCGACGCTCACCCGCACGGCGGGATCCTGGATCGCCGACGGCTTCGTGGACGGCATGGTGCTGCAGGTCGGCGGACTTCCGTCCTGGACGATCACCGGTGTCACCGCGACGGTGCTGACCCTCAGCGGGCCGTCGTTCACGAACCCGACCGTGAGCGTCGCCGTGGTCGGCTACGCCCCGTCGCCGCTCGTGGTCTACGGCGCGACCTCGCAGGACGGCATCTGGTACTCCGGCGACCCGCACACCCAGACCAGCCGGGTGTTCGGATCCAAGCCGTTCCCGAACCAGGTCGGGGTCGGCACGCCGCAGTTCGTGTTCCCGGTGGCCAACCCGTTCCGCCACGCCGGCAACAACGTGATCGACGCGAGTGCGCTGTTCGCGGGCGTTCCCAACGGTCAGGTGCCGGCGGTCGGACTCACGATCTACGGCGGCTCCGGCGATGACACGATCTCCGGCAGCCAGGCCGGCGACTTCCTCGCCGGCGGTTCGGGCGACAACACGATCTACGGCGGCCGCGGCGACAACATCATCCTCGGCGCGAACGGCGTCAACACGAACGTGATCACCCGCGCGGTCTCGTTCCCGACCGTGAACAACAGCGTCTACGAGAACGCCGACCTGCTCGTCGCGGGGGACAACCTCATCTACGGCGATGTGCCGGGCGCGACCGCGACCGACCGCTACGGCGACTACGACAACATCATCTTCGGCGCGATGGGCGTCGTCACCCAGGACACCCAGGAGGCGACGGTCGGCGTGATCACCGCCGGCCCGCTCGGCGGGACCCGCACGGTCACCGGCGCGCTCGCCTCGCACGCGCCGACGGGCACGGCCCTCAACGGCGTCGCGACCGTCACCTGCGCGACCGCCTGCTTCCGCCTCACCGACGTGGGCCTCGCGATCGCCGGTGCGCCCGGCACGCTGCTCTCGGCCGGCACGATCATCACGGCCGTCAGCGCCGACCTCAAGACCGCGACCCTCTCTCGCAACGCGATCGGCGGCGCCTCCGCCGGAAGTGCCTCCTTCACCGTCGGCCCGCCGCAGGGATACTGCCGGCCGACCGGGGCGAGTGCGCTCAACGTCTACTGCCCGGCGAGCGGCACCACGCCGTGGGGTGACGCCAGGGTGGAGAAGATCCAGACCACGCACGACATCCTCGCGGCCTCCTCCGACGCGACCCAGAACCACGGCGACAACCGGATCTACGCCTCCGGTGGCGACAACGTGATCGTCGGCGGCGACGGTGCGAACGACATCCAGGGCGGACCGGGCCGCAACCTCATCATCGGCGGCAGCGTCGCGCTGAGCCGCGCCGCGCACCTGTTCGACTACCGCAACCCGCGCTTCCAGGACCTCGTGGGCACGCAGATCTACAGCACGACACCCGGCTCGCTCACGCAGAGCCTCACCGACGGCGTCGCGCAGAACGACCCGACCGGGCACGCCTGGTGGGGCGACTTCCTCTCCGGCGCCGGCGGGATCCTGCTCTCCGTCCCGCTCGGCGACCCGACCCGACCCACGCAGCTGCAGGACTCCGCGAACAAGGGCGCCGACTACATCGCCGGCGGATCCGGATCCGCGATGATCTTCGGCGAGTCGAACGACAACATCATCCAGGCGCACGGCTCGATCGACATCACCTCGCCGCCCTCGTTCACCGGATACCCCACCGGCTCCAACGGCTCGCCGTCGATCGGCAGCGTGTTCGGGGGCGCGGCGACCTGCTCGTTCCGCGGATCCTTCCTCGGCAACCGTGTCGGCGCCTGCCGCGACGCGTCCAACGCCCTGCTGATCAACCCGTCCGTCGACGACGATGCGGCCCTGCAGTACCGGCTGAGCGGCAGCCTCGTCTTCGGCGCCCACACGATCGCCCGCACCGACGGGCTGTGGTGGGCCGACGCGGGAATCGCGGTCGGTCAGACGCTCACCGTGAACGGCGCGATGGTGGGCGTGGTGACGGCCGTCAGCCAGGGCACCCTGACCGTCACCGGATCCCCGGCCCCCGCCGCATGCACGTCCGTGCCCTGCACGCGCTCCGCGACCGTCGCCGCGACAGACGGGCAGAGCTACATCGAGGGCGGCCGCGGCGACAACACGATCTTCGCGAACCGCGGGCAGAACGACATCCTCGGCGGCAACTCCGACCTCTTCAGCCTCACCCTGCCGAGCGAGCGGGCGAGCGGCTCGAACCTGATCTTCGGCGGATCCGGCCTGAACGCGGGCCGCGAGGACTGCGGCGACGGCGTGCTCGACGCGAGCAACCACTGCATCACGAACCCGAACGGGCACGCGCACGACGCGAACGTGATCGTGGCGAACAACGGTGAGATCGTCCGCCTCGTCGGCACCAACCGCACCTACGGCGCCGGTAACGGCGTGGCGATGTCGGTCGGCTACCTGAACTTCAACTACGACGTGAACGGGTACACGACCGCGACCGAGCGCATCATCGCCCGCGCCGTGAACCTGCTCGATGCGACCCCGGGCGGCCCGGACCTCGCGAACCAGCCCGGACCGCAGGTCACCGGCGCCAAGGCCACCAACGGCGTGGGCGACATCGGCGGCACCCCGATCGTCGTGGACGGCGTGCCGCTCATGCGCGGCAGCGAGATCCATGCCGAGTCCGGCGACGCGTTCATCTACGGCGGTCCCGCGAACGACGTGATCTACGGCGGCGGCCAGAACGACACCATCATCCTCGGCTACGCGGACAACTGGGTCTCCGGAGGCCGCGGCGACACCTGCATCATCGGCGGCGGCGGACGCTGCTTCGCGAGCCGCAACAGCTCGAGCTACGGTGAGCCGCTGTACGGCATCGCACCGATCCCGGCCGCGAACCTGTCCGAGCTGATCACGACGCCCGGGAACGCGCAGCAGGCCGTCATCAACGTCGCCGGCGCCCTCACCTACACGGCAGTGCTCTGGCCGTACAACTGGGACCCGGCCGCCAACGGCAGCCCGAGCTTCTCCACCGGGTGCAAGCAGAACGCGATCTGCGACCACTACCAGCCGCGCTACGGCCACAACATCATCTACGGCGGCTGGGGCAACGGCGTCATCCACGCCGGGCCCGGGCAGTCCGCGGTCTCGGGCGCCGAGGCACCGGAGCTCGGCTACGCCGACAACTTCGACATGTCGGGCACCGCGATCAACCAGACGCCGTACGAGACCGACTGGTACCACCCGTTCAACCCGGGCAACCCGGCCGGCTGGCACCCGCTCGGCGACGACGGCAACGGCAACGCCGCCCGTGCGGGAATGTCGGGCAAGTCGAGCTACTTCGACCCGACCGACCCGCGCCGCGAGGTCTGGCTGAACTCGGTGGTCTCCAATAACTTCGTGCTCGGCGCGCCGAACCCGCTGCTGTGCAAGACGATGACGCTGAGCCCCACCTGCCTGCCGTTCTTCCTGACCTTCGATCCGACCGACGCGGGCCTGCCGCTCGACCTCACCTGGTACCCCGGCACCGGCGAGCCGCAGATGCCGACCACCGGCGACAAGGCGATCTTCGGCGACCTCGGCAACGACTACATCGTCGCCGGCATGGGCCGGGTGCGGGTGTACGGCGGCTGGGGCAACGACCTCATCGACCTCCGCGCCGACACCCACGTCGACGGCGGGCTCAACGACGGCCCCGTACCGAACCTCGTGCGCAACGCCGACGGCACGTTCAGCCGCGCGACGGGAGGCTTCGTCTGGGGCACCCCGGCCTGGGAGTCCCTCGCCTACGGTGGCGCCGGCCAGGACATCTTCTTCGCCGGAACCGGGGGTGACCGCCTCATCGACTGGGTCGGCAACCACAACAGCTACTACGTGCCGTTCTCCCAGTTCGGCATGCCGGCGGTCAGCCGCACCCTGCAGCCGTTCCTGCCCGAGTTCCTGTATGCGCTGTCGAAGAGCGACGGCGCCGACCAGACGCTGATGACCCGGTACGCCCCGTACGACGACCGCTACCAGGGCGTGCCCGCCCGCAACGGCGAGCCGTTCGGAGAGCTGGGGCTGGTGCTGCAGCACGACGACGCCTGGCACCAGCAGACCGGCGATCCGTTCAACCAGATGCCGGAGAATCTCGGCGGGGTCGCGAACGACGTGCAGAAGACCGCGAACGTGCGGCCGTTCAACTCGTCCGGCATGGGTGCCTCCTCGGGTGTCGTGAGCGCGACGGCGACATCCGCGGGAGCGCACCTGTCGCTCCCGTCCGGAGCGGGCGTGAACCTGCCTTCCGGCATCACCCCCGCCACGGCATCCGAGGTGCCCTTCGTGGTGAGCGGCGCCGCGGGCTCCAACGTGACGTACTCGTTCACGCAGCGAAGCCGCGTCGTCTCGGGATCCGGCGTGATCTCGGCGGGGGGCTCCTTCGCCATCGTGCTCGACCTGTCCGCCTTCGCCGACGGCGTCATCACGGTACGGGCTGTGGTCTCGACGGGAAGCCAGTCGCCCGTGACGCTCACCGCGTCGCTCGGCAAGAGCAGCGTCGCGCCGAGCGCCCCGTCGGTCACCTCGGCGTCCTGGGCGAACCTCGCGACCAGGGCCGCGTACCTCGTCACGGTCAAGGGCCAGCGCGGTTCGATCGCGAACGTCATCATCACGGACAGTGCGGGACGCGTGGCGAACGGGATGGACATCATCGACACGAGTGGCGTCCTGGTCATCCCCGTCGACGTGTCGCGGCTGGCCGACGGCCCGCTCACGATCACGACGACGCTCACGAACGGCATCGGGGCGAGCACGGCGACCGTGACCTCGACGATCCTCGATGCGGCGCCGCCGTCGCTCACCGTCGGCTCCGTCGCCGCCGCGATCACGTCCTCCAACGTCGGCGGCATCTCCATGACGGTGTACGGCGAGACCGGCGCCCAGGTCCGCTACGTGTTCAGTGACGGCGTCGCGTCGGTCTCGGGGGCGGCGACGCTCAACGGCAGCGGGAAGACCAACTTCTGGAGCGGATCCCTCGCCGCGCTGCGCGACGGCGCGATCACGCTCACCATCACCGAGACGGATCCGGCCGGCAATCCGACGGTCTGGGTGCAGACCCTGCAGAAGAAGGTGAATCCGCTGGCCGCGCCGACCGTGACGCTCAACGCGCTCGACGACAGCGGCCCGTCGAATTCGGACTACGTGACGAACGTGGCGATGCCGCGCTTCGTCGTGGTGCAGGCGGCGGACGCCGCCTGGACCACGGTGTACGTGAACGGCGTCGCGTACACAGGGCAGACCCTCGCGCCAGGGACGTACACCGTGACAGCGGTGAGCGTCGACGCCGCGGGGAACACGTCGGCCACGGCATCCGCACCGGCGACTCTGGTCGTCGACAACTCTCCCCCGTCGGGGACCGTCACGGTCGCGGGTGCCGTGGCAGGCGGCACGATCTACGTCGGCGCCGGATCGCTCTCGCTGGTGCTGTCGTTCAGCGCCGCACCGGCACGGCTCGCACAGGTGGCGTTCTCCATCGACGGTGCACCGTTCAGCGCCCCGGTCGACTTCGCGGGGTCGGCGACGCTCGCGGCACCGTCGGGTGAGGGTGCGCACACGGTCGCCGTGCAGGTGACGGACCTCGCGGGCAACACGGTCACCGTGACGCGCTCGTTCGTGATCGACCTGACACCGCCGACGAGCACCTGGACGATCACGGCGCCGTCGAACGGCACGTCGTACGACGTCTCGCAGCAGATCACCCTCACCAGCAGTGCGACGGACAGCGGATCCGGGATCGCGTCGGTGCGCGTCACGATCGACGGGGCGGCCTGGGGAAGCGGCGTCGCGCTCAGCGGTGAGACCCTCGCCGCCGGCACGCACACCGTGGTCGTGACCACGACGGACGCGGCGGGCAACACCACGACCTCGACGTCCACGATCACCGTCCGGGCGACGATCGCTGGATTGCGCACCGCCGTGTCGTACGGTGCGTCGAGGGGGTACATCAGTTCGTCGTCGGTGTCGTCGAAGCTTCTCGCGGATCTCACGGCGGCGCAGAACGCCCTCACGGCAGGCAACACGTCCGCCGCGAAGGCCGCCCTTGCGGCATTCGCCTCCGATGCGGTCGGACGCCGCGTCGCGTCGTCGTACTCCGCGCTGCTGAAGAGCTGGGCGAACGACCTCGCCGCGTCGCTCTGACGGCTCGCGGCACCGTGCCCCCGCTGGGATTCGAACCCAGACTGAAGCGATTTTAAGTCGCCTGCCTCTGCCGTTGGGCTACGGGGGCCCTCACCGAGCCTAGCGATCACGATGCTGCGAGCGATGTTGACTCGAAGCCAATAGGGTGGGGGAGTGCTCGAGCTCATCGCCGATCGGGACCCCGCGTCCGCGCGCTCCGTGGCGCAACCCTGGCAGGATCCGGCCCGGTGGTGGCCGCGGCTGACCGCCGCCACCGCGCATCTGCCCGCGCCGGTCGCCGTGATCGACCGCGACGCGCTCACCTACAACGCCCTCGACATGGTCGTGCGCGCGGGAGGGCTGCCCATCCGCATCGCGACGAAGTCGGTGCGCGTGCGCGCGGTCATCGACGCCGCGCTGCGCCTGCCCGGATACCGGGGGCTGCTCGCCTTCACGCTCGCCGAGGCGCTGTGGCTCGCCGAAGATCACGACGACATCGTGCTCGCCTACCCGACCGCCGATCGCGCCGGGCTCGCCCGACTGATCGCCGACGAGCGCGCCGCGGCGCGGATTACGCTCATGGTCGACGACGAGGCGCAGCTCGACCTGATCGACACGGTCGCCGCCCCGTCCGCGCGCCCCCGGCTGCGGGTGGCGATCGACGCGGATGCGTCCTGGCGCGCCCCGGCGCTCGGGCACATCGGCGTGTTCCGGTCGCCCCTGCATACCGCGCAGGAGACCGCCCGATTCGCGCGCCGGGTCGCCGAGCGCGACGGCTTCCGCCTCGTCGGACTGCAGATGTACGAGGCGCAGATCGCCGGACAGGGCGATGACACCGGCAGCGGCGACACGCTGATCCGCACGGTGCAGGCGCAATCGCGCCAGGAGCTGCGCGATCGGCGTGCGCGCATCGTGGAGGCCGTGCGCGCGCTCGTGCCCCTCGAGTTCGTCACCGGCGGCGGCACCGGGTCCCTCGAGTACACCGGATCCGATCCCGCGCTCACCGAGATCACGGCCGGCAGCGGTCTGCTCGCCGGCCACCTGTTCGACGGATACCGGTCATTCTCCCCGGCTCCCGCGAGTGCGTTCGCCTTCGATGTCGTGCGCCGGCCGGCGCAC
>JAFDWM010000050.1 GCA_018268455.1 Actinomycetota bacterium
GACCGGAACGAGCGGACGCCGCCAGGCCGACGGGCCACCGGCGTCCGCTCACCCCTGCCCACTTGACAAACCACCCGACATATCAGGACGTACGGCGGCGCAGCGTGAGCGGGGCGAGCACCAGGAACGCCACGGCGAACGCGGCGATGATGACCACCGGTCGCCACAGGTCCCAGCCGGTGGTGCCGGCGGTGACCGCCTGGATCGCGTCGATCGCGTGACTGAGCGGCAGCCAGTCGGAGATCGCGTACAGCACGTCGGGCATCTTGTCGCGCGGCATGAACAGGCCGCCGAGGATGATCTGCGGGAACACCAGCACCGGCATGAACTGCACCGCCTGGAACTCAGTCTGCGCGAACGCACTCGCGAGCAGTCCGAGCGAGGTGCCCAGGAGTGCGTCGACGACGGCGACGAGACCGAGCTGCCAGAGCGGGCCGTCGACGGTGAGACCGCACACGTAGACCGCGAAGACGACGGTCACCACCGCCTGCAGCACCGCCATCAGCCCGAACGCGAGCGCGTACCCCAGCACGAAGTCGGCCTTGCCGAGCGGCGTGGTCATGAGCCGCTCGAGCGTGCCGGAGCGCCGCTCCCGCAGCGTCGTGATCGAGGTCACCAGGAACATCACGATGAACGGGAACAGCGCCAGGATCGCGCCGCCGAACGTGTCGAACACGCCCTTCGAATCGGTGAACAGCCAGGCGAACAGGCCCACCAGCAGGCTCGGCGCGACGACCATGAGGGCGATCGAGCGCGGGTCGTGGCGCAGCTGTGCGAGCACGCGCGCGGCGGTCGCGAACGTGCGCCGGCCGGTCATGATGCGGCCTCCTCTCGATGCGCGCGGCGGGTATGCGCGTGCGTCTCCTGATCGCGGGCGATCAGGGCGAGGAACGCGTGCTCGGGATCCGTCGTCCCCGTGCTCGCGAGCAGGTCGGCTGGCGTCGTGTCGGCGATGATCCGGCCCTCGCGCATGAGCAGCAGGCGGTCGCAGCGCAGCGCCTCGTCCATCACGTGGCTGGACACCACCATGGTCGTGCCCGCCTCGGCGATGCCGCGGAACA
The DNA here is from genome assembly GCA_018268455.1 of Actinomycetota bacterium. Taxonomy (GTDB): domain Bacteria; phylum Actinomycetota; class Actinomycetes; order Actinomycetales; family Microbacteriaceae; genus Microbacterium. The sequence goes on from JAFDWM010000050.1 coordinate 1,062, forward strand.
GCTGCCAGAGCTCCGCACGCAGCACCGGATCCAGCCCCACGGTCGGCTCGTCGAGCACGATCAGCTCCGGGGATCCGAGCAGCGCGACCCCGAGCGAGACCCGGCCCGCCTGCCCGCCGCTGAGGTCGGACACGTTCTGCCCGGCGTGGTCGGCGAGCCCGACCCGCTCGATCACCCGGTCGACCTCGGCGCGGTCGACGCCGAGCAGCGCACCGAAGTAGCGCAGGTTCTGCCGCACCGTGAGGTCGGAGTACACCGAGGCGCCCTGTGTGCCGTAGGCGACGCGGCGACGCAGAGGTGCGGATCCGGCCGGCTCACCCAGCACCGTGACTTCGCCCGAGCGGATCCGCTGCACGCCGACGATCGTGCGCATGAGCGTGGTCTTGCCGCAGCCTGACGGCCCGAGCAGGCCGGTCACCTCGCCGCGCGGGATGCTCAGCGAGAGGCCGTCGAACACGTCGTGCCGCCCGCGCCGCACGTGCAGCCCGTCGATCGCCACCGCGTTATTCATCATGTGATGAATTATGAATCCGGGATCCCGTCCGGTCAAGAGTTCCGAACGTCACGGTCTCTCTTCGAAGAGGTACCGCTGCACGGTCGGGCCGATGCGCGCCACGAGCTCCTCGATCGGGGCGTCGGCGATCGGCTGCAGCCGCACGACGTAGCGGGTGAGCAGCAGGCCCGCCATCTGGGACGCGACGAGGTTCGCTCGCAGCATCGCGTCCGGCGTGTCCATGCCTGACGCGATGCGGCCGAGCAGTTCGCGCGAGAGGAACCCGACGAGCGGCTGTCCCATGACCTTGGATCCGACCGCGACCCGGATCATCGTCACGCCGCGACGGCGCACATCGGGGTGCTCGAACGACTGCAGCACGTACCGCACGACGCGCTCGCCGACCTCCTCGCGCGGGCCCTGCAGGATCGTCGGAACCTCGACGTCGGGGCGCAGCGGGATCCCGATGACCTCGGCGAACAGATCGGCCTTCGCACCGAAGTAGTGATGCACGAGCGCGCTGTCGACGCCCGCACGACCCGCGATCGCGCGGATCGTGGCGCCGTCGTAGCCGTGCTCGCCGAACTCGTGCTCTGCTGCCGCGACGATCCGCTCGCGACTGTCCGACTCCCCCTTGGGGCGCCCGCGCCGACGAATGGTGGTGCTCATGTGCTCATCTCAGCACTCGATGACGTTCACCGCGAGTCCGCCCTCGCTCGTCTCCTTGTACTTCGTCGACATGTCGAGGCCCGTCTGACGCATGGTCTCGACCACGGCGTCCAGCGAGACGTAGTGGTGCCCGTCACCGCGCAGCGCGAGCCGGGCCGCGGTCACCGCGGTCGACGCGGCGATCGCGTTGCGCTCGATGCACGGGATCTGCACGAGCCCGCCGATCGGGTCGCAGGTGAGCCCGAGGTGGTGCTCCATCGCGATCTCCGCCGCGTTCTCGATCTGCCGGTTGGTGCCGCCCATCACGGCCGTGAGACCGCCGGCGGCCATCGCGCACGCGGATCCGACCTCGGCCTGGCACCCGCCTTCGGCGCCGGAGATCGACGCGTTCGCCTTGAACAGCGATCCGAGTGCGGTCGCGGTGAGCAGGAACCGGCGGATGCCACGGCGACGGTTCGCCTCGGCGACCGCGTCGGGATCCTCGTGCGCGCCGACCGCGACGAGCGACGCCTCCGCGCCGAAGCCGAGCAGGGCGCTGCCGACCAGCTCGCCGTACGGGGTGACGGCGTTGCCGGCGCCCAGGCCGGAGTCGGCCAGGAAGCGCCACCAGTACATGGCGACGGCGGGGAGGATCCCGGCCGCGCCGTTGGTCGGAGCGGTCACCACCCGGCCGCCTGCGGCGTTCTCCTCGTTCACGGCGAGTGCAAACGCCCCCAGCCACTCGCCCGGAATCGCCGGGTGACCGTCGGCCTCGACCTCGTCGAGCTGCGCGCGGATCGTCCCGGCACGGCGCTTGACGCGCAGCATGCCGGGCAGTGTGCCCTCGGCGTGCAGACCGGCCTCCACGCAGGCGGCCATCGTGTCCCAGATCGCGTCGAGCCCGGCGGCGACCTCCTCCTCGCTGCGCAGCGCGGTCTCGTTGCGCCGCGCCAGCTCGGCGATCGTCAGGTTGTTCTCATCGCATTCGGCGAGCAGCCCCGCCGCATCGCGGTAGGAGAACGGGAAGTCGTGTGCGGCGAGCGAGCGGCTGTCGTCCTCGCCGTCGCGCCGGATGAAACCGCCGCCGATCGAGTAGTAGGTCTCCTGCGCGAGGTGGATCCCGTCGGCATCGAGGGCACGCAGCGTCATCGCGTTCGGGTGGCCGGGCAGGCGCGTGCGCGGCTCGAAGGTGATGTCGTCCTTCACGAACACGACGTCGTGCGTGCCGTCGAGAGCGAGGGCGGATCCGTCGGTCCAGTCGGCCCAGGCCCGGCGCACATCGGCCGGGTCGCAGGTCTCGGGGGTCAGTCCGCGGAGGCCCGCGACGACCGCGTCGGGCGTGCCGTGCCCGAGTCCGGTGGCGCCGAGCGAGCCGTACAGCGAGCAGGTGACCCGCGCGACCTGCGGCAGCACCCCGGTCGCGGTCAGCCGTGCGGCGAAGTCGACGCCGGCGCGCATCGGGCCCACCGTGTGGGAGCTCGAAGGTCCTACACCGATGGAGAACAGATCGAAAGCCGAGACGTACGCAGTCACCCCTCCAGCGTAATCCGCGACGGCGCGTCAGGGCGTGGTCTGACGGAGTGGGCCCGCGCGCCCGCTCGCCCGCAGCACCCTCTCGGGAGGAGAACCCCTACTCGGGAGGAGGATCCGCGTGGATCCGCCCTCCCGAACGCGAGATCTCCTCCCGAACGCGGGCGGATCCTGCCGGCACAGGCCCGGATCGTCCTGGAGCCGGCCCGAACCGGCGGCACGACCCCGGAGAGACCCGGAGCACCCCCTCGGGAGGAGAACTCCTACTCGGGAGGAGGATCCTCGTGGATCCGCCCTCCCGAACGCGAGATCTCCTCCCGAAACGCGGGCGGATCCTGCCGGCGCAGATCCGTATTCCGCGCGCCGGGCCCGAGCGGGCCCGGTCAGGCGGCGGGCAGCTGCACGACGAACGTCGCACCCGGCCCGGGCTCGGCGGAGATTGTGCCGCCGTGCGCCTCGACGACGGCACGGGCGATGGCCATCCCGAGCCCGGTGCCGCCGCCCTCGCGGGAGCGCGAGGCCTCGCCGCGGGCGAACCGCTCGAAGACCGTCTCGCGAACGGCATCAGGAAGACCGGGGCCGTCATCGGCGACCGTGAGGCGCACCGCACCCGGCTCCGCACCCAGCCGCACCCGCACGGTCGTGCCCGCGGGCGTGTGCGTGCGTGCGTTGCCGAGCAGGTTGTCGAGCACGCGCCGGAGGTCTCGGGCGTCACCCCGCACGGTGGCCGCCGACTCGCCGAGCTCCATGACCCAGGTGTGCTCGGGCCCGGCGACGCGGGCGGCGAGCACCGCCTCGGCGACGAGCAGGCGCAGGTCGACCTCGTCGCGCACGGGCTCGGGCAGCGCATCGAGACGCGCGAGCACCAGCAGCTGGTCGATCAGCGCACTCATCCGCACACCCTCGACATCGATGAGCGCGGCGTTGCCCCGGATCTCGTCGACGTCGGCATCGGAGCTGGCGGACAGCTCGGCGTAAGCCCGGATCGTGGCCAGCGGCGTGCGCAGCTCGTGGCTGGCGTCGGCGACGAACCGGCGCATGGTCGACTCGCTCTGCTCGCGCTGCAGGAGCGCGTGCTCCACGTGATCGAGCATGTCGTTGAGCGCGGTGCCGACCTGGCCGACCTCGACCGTCGAGGCGATGTCGCGCGCCTCGACCCGCTCGGCAAGAGCCACCTCGCCGCGGTCCAGCGGCACCGCCGTGACCGCTGCCGCAGTTCCCGCCACGCGGCGCAGCGGCCGCAGCGCGCGCCCCATCGCGAGCGCCGCGGCGGCGATCGCGAGCAGGATGCACCCGATGCCGACCAGCGTCACCACCAGCAGCAGGCGAGCGGTCGCGGCGCTGACCGCGTCCAACGGCAGACCAGTGATCACGACCGTGCCGTCCGACGCCCCGCGCGCGGCCACCCGGTAGCGGCCGAGGGTCCCGCCGAGGTCGAGCGTGACCGGCGCGTGCTCCACCCCGGACTCCGCCCCGACCCGCTCTCCGAGCAGGCGCTGCTGGGCGGCGGTGAGGTCGTGCCTGGTGCCCTCCGCGTCGATCCAGCCGCCGACCTCGAAGACGCCGGCGCGGTACAGCCCGGTGACCGTTCCCGGGGACTGCCCTGGGGCGCCGACGATGTCATCCCGCGAGGGTGGGGCGCCGGCACCTCCCTGACCGCCGTTCCCGGATCCGTTCGGCGGACCGCCCGGGAACCCGCCGACCATGTCCGCACCGCGATTCGCCGCGGTGACCAGCCGGCTGTCGAGCTGGCTCGTCAGATAGCCCTCGAGCGAGAGGACCGACACCACGCCGACGACCACGCTCACCGCCGCGACGAGCGCCGAGGCGATGAGCACCACCTGCAGCCGCAGGCTGCGCGCGGGCCTCATGCGGCTCCGACCCGCAGCACGTAGCCGACGAGCCGCACCGTCTCGAGCTCGAGCACGGCGGATCCAGCGAGCTTCCGCCGCAGACTCGACACGTACACCTCGACGAGATTGGAATCGGATCCGAAGTCGTACCCCCACACCGCCTCGAGGATCCTCGTGCGGCTCAGCACCCTGCCGGCGTTGTTCGCGAGCAGCAGCAGCAACTCGAACTCGGTCGGGGTGAGATCGAGCGGAGCGTCCGCGAGCCGGGCCGTCGCGTCGGCCTTGTCCAGCACCAGATCTCCGACGGCGAGCCGGTGCTCCGCGGGTCGTGCGATCGCCGCGGCGGAACGCGCGAGCACCCGCACCCTGGCCTGCAGTTCCGCGATCGCGAACGGCTTGGTGAGGTAGTCGTCCCCTCCGGCATGGAGCCCGGCGATGCGGTCGTCGTGACCGTCGAGCGCGGTGAGGAACAGCACCCGGATCTCGGGCCGGATCGCGCGGATCCTGGCCAGCGTCTCCAGCCCGTCGATGCCCGGCATCATGATGTCGAGCACGACGACGTCGGGCTGGAACTCGCGCACCGCGACGAGCGCGTTGCGCCCGCGGTGCTCGACCCGCACCTCCCAGCCGTCGGCGGCGAGCGATCCGCGCACCGCCGCCGCGAGCGCCTGCTCGTCGTCGACCACGAGCACCCGCGCACGGGTGCCGTCGGCCCGCCGCACGGGTGGAAGCCCCAGGGGCAGCGCGGAGGCAGGGCCCTCCGCGTCGTTCGCCGTCATCGACATGCCGCCTCCTCGTGGTCAATTCTGCGCGGTCAGGTCGCAGACCGTGACGACGTCGAGGCCTTAAGGCGGATCCTGGTTCCCGGGATCCATGCTCGACGGCGCTGCGGGGCGAGCCCTATGCCTGCCCTATGGACGCGCTCAGTGTGATGGTGTCCTACGCGGGACCACCTCGACCTCGGGGGCGGGACTCGGAATGAACAGCGCCACGACGGCGGCCGTGATCGAGACGCCGGCGCCTATGATCAGGCCGGCGCGGGCAGCGCCCGCCGGCTCCTCGACGTCAGCACGACCGCCAGCGCGATGAGAGCGGGCGCACCGCCGGCGACCAGGAAGGTGATCTCACCGCCGAGCGCGTGCACCGACCAGCCCGCGGCGAGCGCGCCCGCCGCCTGCATGCCCGTCATGCACACGACATACAGTGACACCACCCGCCCGCGGATGGCGCCGTTGGCCGAGAGCTGCGTGAGCGAGTCGTTGCCGATCATGAAGGCGGTGCGCATCAGCATCGACGCGACCAGCCCCACGACGAACAGCGCCGCGACCGGTGCAAGACCGGAGAACGCCCAGACCAGCCCCGAGCCCGCGAGCAGCAGCGCGCTGTCGCGCAGGCGCAGCTGTCGCCGGCGCGCCGCCAGCAGGCTGCCCAGCAGTGCACCCACCGCGCCCGCCGTCTGGAACAGCGTGTAGCCCAGCGTGCCGAGGCCGTAGCGCTCGTTCGCCGCCCAGGCCATGAGGATCGACGCCGTGAGGGCGAAGAACGCGAGCGACGAGATCAGCAGCAGGGCGGTGCGGATCTCCGGCTTGCGCTGCACGTAGCGGACGGCCTCGCGGATCTGACCGCGCCGGGCGACGACCCTGATCGCCGGATGCAGCGCGGAGCGGCGGATCCCGAGCAGCATCACGATGCCCGCGAGCGGCCCGACCGGCGCCGCCACGAGCGCCCATCCGGATCCGATGATCGCGACGAGGCCCGTGGTGAGCAGGGCACCGAGGATCCCGGCGAGCTGCTGCACGGCGGCGTTCAGGCTCATCGCGTTGGGCAGCGCCCTGGTGCCGACGACCTGCACGAGCAGCACCGCACGGGCCGGCGCCTCGAACGCCGCCGCGACGCCGAGCACGAGCGAGGAGGCGACGATCAGGGGCACCCCCGCGGTGCCGAGGATCGCCGGCACGCCCAGGCAGAGCGCCGACAGCACCACGAGGAGCTGGGTCAGCACGACCGTCAGGCGGGGCGCGAAGCGGTCGCTGAGCACGCCTCCCCACGGTCCGAGCACGATCGAGGGCAAGAGCTGCGACACGACGACCAGAGCGACGAGGCCGACGTCGCCGGTGAGCTCGATCATCAGCGCGTCCGTGGCCAGTCGCGCGAGCCATCCCGCCGCGGAGGTCGCTGCGAGGCCGGCGAAGTAGAGCCGGAAGTTCGCCTCGCTCAGCGCCGCGAAGGTCGCGCGGAAGGTCGGTCGGGTCGTGAGCACCGGCAGCGGCTCGGTGATCGGATGATCCACGCCCGACACAGAAGACATGACCTCAACGCTACGGAGGATCGAGCGATCACTCGCAATAATGGTCGACATAACTGTTATCGGATCTGTGAATGACCAGGATCCCGCGGAACGGGAGCGCGCATGTTCGAGCCGGATCTGCTGCGGTGCTTCGTCGCGGTGGCGGAGAATCGCAGCTTCTCGGAGGCGGGGCGACAGCTCGGGATCAGCCAGCCGACGGTCAGCCAGCGGGTGCGGCGACTCGAGGAGCAGACCGGCCGCTCGCTCATCGCCCGGGACACCCACAGCGTCGCCCTCACCGACGGCGGAGAGTCGATGCTGGCCTTCGCGCGGCGCGCCCTCGCCGTGCTCGACGAGGCGCAGGCGTACTTCTCCGGCCCCGCCGAACGGGCGACGGTCCGCTTCGGCACGGCCGATGACCTCGCCCTGACCCACCTGCCCGGGATCCTGCGCGACTTCCGCCGGAAGAATCCGCACATCGACGTGGAGATCACGGTCGGCCAGTCCGCGGCCGTCGCCCGGCGCCTGCGCGCGGGCGCGCTCGACCTCGTCTACGTGCGGCAGGAGCCGGGGATCGCGGAGGGCAGGGTGGTCCGGCGCGAGCAGCTGATCTGGGGCGCGCACCCCTCGCTGCGACTCGACCCCGGCGATGTGGTGCCGCTGGTGACCTACCCCCGGCCCAGCCACTCCCGCGCCGCCGCGGTCACCGCGCTGGAGACGGCGGGCCGGCGCTGGAAGGCGACCTGCACCGTGCGCGATATCACGGGGATCCTCGCGGGGGTCCGGGCGGGCCTGGGGGTTGCCGTCTTCCCCGGCGGGATGATGCCCCCGGATCTCGTGCGCGCCGACGCCGCACTGGGCCTGCCGCATCTCGACACGCTCGACTTCGCGCTCATCGACGACCCGGCGGCGCCGCGCGCGCCGATCGAGGCGCTGAGCACCGCGATCATCGACTCGCACACCCGCGAGGCCCGCCAGCTCCCGGGCGCCGCGGAGGGCTGAGGGCGAAGCCCACCCTCGAGTGCAGCCATCATCCTGTCGGCCAGGCCTTGCCATCCGGCTCAGGGAGTGAGATCCTGCCATTAATTCCTCACTTGATGAATTAGAGCTAAGGATCCCCGATGGACAGCGGCTCCCCCGGCGCAACGCCCCTCGTCCTCGACCTCGCACGGTTGTCCAGCGCGGATCTCGGCGCTGTGGGCGGGAAAGCCGCGAACCTGGGTGAACTCATCCGGGCCGGCTTCGACGTGCCTGCAGGGTTCTGCATCACCACCGCCGCGTATCGCGACGCCGTGCGGGGAACCGCCGTCGAGGACGGTACGACGGCCGACGCCCCGGCCGCACGCGCGGCGATCCTGTCAGCCCCGTTCCCGGCTCCCGTCGCGGATGCGGTCCGCGTGGCGTACGCGGAGCTGGGCTCGGGCCCGGTCGCGGTGCGTTCGTCCGCCACCGCGGAGGATCTGCCCGGCGCGAGCTTCGCCGGGCAGCAGGACACCTTCCTCGACGTCACCGGCATCGACGACGTGCTTGACGCCGTGCAGCGGTGCTGGGCCTCGCTCTGGACCGACCGGGCCGTCGCCTATCGCGCCGCGCAGGGCATCGAGGGGGCCGGCGTCGCACTGGCCGTCGTGGTGCAGGCGATGGTGCCCGCGGCGTCCGCCGGAGTCCTGTTCACCGCCGACCCCGTCACCGGCCGACGCCACCAGGCTGTGCTTGACGCGGCGCCGGGGCTCGGCGAGGCCGTGGTCTCCGGCGCGGTGGATCCCGATCATTTCGTCATCGACTCCCGCAGCGGCCGGATCCTCGACCGCCGTCGAGGCGGCAGCCCGGCCGGCGCCGCGGCGAGCTCCGCCGGGGCCGCGCCCGGCACAGCGAGCATCGCGGATGCGCAGGTGCGAGCGCTCGCCCGCCTCGGCGATCGGATCGAGCAGGCCTTCGGCTCCCCGCAGGACATCGAGTGGGCGATCGACGGCGACGGCCGCCTGTGGCTGACACAGTCGCGACCGATCACGACGCTCTACCCCGTGCCCGTGCGGGATCTGCCCAAGCCGCCCGAGGAGATCCGCGCGTACTTCTGCGTCAGCCTCGCGCAGGGTCTGCACCGGCCGATCACGCCGATGGGCATCGCGACATTCCGGGTGATCGGCGCCGGGTTCCTGGATCTGATCGGCCGCCGGCCGGGCAGGATCGTCGACGGACCGGGAGGGCTGGCGGTGGGCGGCGATCGCCTGTTCGTCGATGCGACACCGATGGTGCGCTCGGCGGCCGGTCGCGCGATCTTCCCGCGTGCGCTCGATGTCATGGAGGCGCGGTCCGCGGTCGTGCTGCGCGGGCTGTACAGCGATCCGCGCTTCGCTGTCGTCCCGGGCTCGCGGCGGCGTTTCGCGCGCGCGCTCCTTCATGCCGCGGTGCGGATCCGGGCGCCTTTCGTCATCGCGCAGGCGCTCTTCGCTCCGGCCGCGGCGCAGCGGCGGGTGCGACGGTTGGAGGCGGAAGTGCGCGCGCTCGACGTGCCGCACGGCACGGTCGCGGAACGCGTCGACGGCGTCGTCGAGCTGGTCTTCCGCGCAATGCCGTACGCGCCGCGGAGTCTGCCCGGTGCCGCGGTGGGCTTCGCGATGCTCGGCCTCGCCGGCAGGCTGCTCGGCGACGCAGCCCGGCCGGGCGAACTGCAGGCGGTACTGCGCAGCGCGCCCGACAACGTGACGACCGAGATGGACCTCGCGCTCTGGGACCTCGCAGTCCGGGTGCGCGACGACGCCGACGCTGCGACGGCACTGCGGACGCGCGCGGCCCGCGACCTCGCCGACGACTATCTCTCCGGGCGGCTGCCGGCAGCTCTGCAGGCCCGGATGGCGGCGTTCCTCATTCGCTACGGTCACCGCGCCGTCGCCGAGATCGATCTCGGGATGCCGCGATGGGCGGACGACCCGGCGCACCTGTTCGGCGTCCTGTCCGGATACCTGCGCCTGGATGCGGACGCCCGCACCCCGGCCGAGCATTTCGCGACCGGAGCCCGCGAGGCCACCGCGATGATGCGGACGCTCTACGGTCGCGCCCGGGCGCGGAGTCGGTTCCGCGCCCGGGCAGTGGGGTTCTGCCTGCGGCGCGCGCGGGCGCTCGTCGGAATGCGGGAGGCGCCGAAGAACCTCATGGTCATCGCGCTGCGGCGGGCGCACGAGGCGATGACCGCCATCGGCCGCGAACTCGCGGCGGAGGGGCTGCTTTCCGATGCGCAGGACGTGTTCTTCCTCGGGTTCGAGGAGACGAAACGGGCCGCGGCGGGCGAGGATCTGCTCGCCGTGGTGCAGGAACGGCGCGAGCGCTACGACGCCGAGCTGCATCGCCGGCATGTGCCGCGAGTGCTGCTGTCGGACGGCACCGAGCCCGAGGCGGTCGGATCCGGCACAGACGCACCGGACGGCGCGCTGCGCGGCACGCCCGCCTCGGCCGGGACCGTCACGGCACGCGCCCGGGTCATCCTGGATCCGGTCGGCGCCGAGCTGCAGCCGGGTGAGATCCTCGTTGCGCCCTCGACGGATCCCGGATGGACCCCGCTGTTCCTCACGGCAGGCGGGCTCGTGATGGAGATGGGCGGGGCGAACAGCCACGGCGCCGTCGTCGCGCGGGAGTACGGCATCCCCGCGGTCGTCGGGGTCGCCGGGGCGACGGCCACGATCGCCACCGGCGACGAGGTGACGGTCGACGGGGCCGCCGGGCTCGTCACCGTCGCCTCAGGCAAAGCGAAACGGCCCGCTTTCGCGGGCCGTTTCTTACTGTCTCAACACAGTGTGCGCCTGGAGGGACTCGAACCCCCAACCTTCTGATTGGGTGTCGGCCTGGAGCCGATTCCGTCAGCTGTTCACCCGTTCGGGCGCGTTCTGGACGCCGGAGCGTAGGTCCATTCTTGCCTACGCGGCGCGTCAGCTCCAAACTGACAGCGAAATTGCGAGCGTGTCGGGGTCGGCACGATGAGCCGTCGCGAGGTCGAAACGACCGACTACGTGGCGTTTGCGAAGAGGATCCTCCGGACCGCTGGAGAGCGCGGTGCCGCGGGCGACGACTTCAACCTCGGCGAGTTGGTATCCCTCCGGGATGACCTGGAAGCGGCAATTACGCGCGCCGTTCGTGGGATGCACGAGGCCGGGCATTCGTGGCAGTACATCGCGGATGGGCTCGGGACGACGCGCCAGAGCGCGCACGCCCGCTACGCCGAGAAGGTGCCCGCATGAGCGCCGTCCTGCCGACGCTGGAATACGCCGTGTACGACGTCGCCCCGACTGGTCGCGAGACACGCCTCGCCGCGTTCGTTCTCGAAGCCGACGCCCGCCGTTTCGCCCGCTCGATGCAACGCAGCGCGACCGCTACTACGTCGCCGAGGTCGCCCCGGATCGCACGGATGGGAGTGCAGAGCGATGAGCGGTTACACGATATCGCACAGCTGGACGAGCTCATACGGCTCGCTAAGCAACTCGGATTCTGGGATGACGTGGCGCACTGGGAAGCCGAGGAGGAGCCGAAATGATCAAGAGCGAGACGTTCTATCGCGCTGAATGCGATGAGTTGAAGTGCGGGAGCACGATCCCAAGCGGAGACGACGAGGAGGCGTCGCATTGGCCTCTCGCCTCGGTCGAAGAGGCGTTGCGTGAGCCGCGCGAGGTCGGGTCTTCGGGTGTCGAAGTCGTGTGGTTCTACGACGGTGAGCGCACGCTGTGTCCTCGGCATCATCCGGACGCGAAGCCGTGCGGCACATGCGACGGGCAAGGCGCTGTGCGCCATGACGGGCCGCCGCCGAACCTGCGGGAGAGCGTGGAGTGGACATCGCCGCACCACTGTGAGGCGTGCCCGGAGTGCGACTGGATCGGCTTTCATCCCGCACCCACAAATCGCACGAACGGGAGTGCGGATGTGTGAGACCTGCGGGAAGCCGGATGCGACCTGCTACGGGTGCGCGATGAGAGCCCTTGACGAGACCAATACCCATGAGGAGAACACAGAATGAAGATCAAGTTTGCCGCCCTGCTCGCCGCCGCGTCGCTGGTGCTGGCCGTCCCGGTGCCCGCGGAGGCATCGGGGGCCGTATGGCTGTCGGGCCACGTGCAGAACACGGGATGGGTGGACGCGGCCCCGTCACATACTGTCCAGGATGGGTGGACTGTCGGCACGACGGGGCGCGGTCTGCGGCTCGAAGCGCTGCGTCTGAATGATCCGGCAGGGTCGGTGTTCTCGGCGACGGCGCATGTGCAGGACATGGGCTGGATCGAGCCGCACGCCGACAGCCAGGGCCGTACTGTGGTCGGCACGACGGGGCGCGGTCTGCGGCTCGAAGCGGTCGCGCTCACGCCCTACGCGCCCGAGCTGCGCACAGTGTGGTGTCAGGCGCACGTGCAGAATATCGGGTGGATGGAGCCCGTCGCGAACGGTGCCACGTGTGGCACGACGGGGCGCGGTCTGCGGCTCGAAGCGGTGCGTATCTGGGTCACAGACGCGCAATGATCCCGCCTGTAGCCTCTAGCCTGTCTGCGGGGAAGGTCACGGGGGCGAGCATGGGAGTACGGATGCGCGTTGCCGTCGTGCCCACGGTCTGGGCGGAGGCTATCAGCGGATATGTGGCGTGGATGGTGGCGGCGAACCGGAGCGCCGCCACTATCCGCGCCCGCCGTGAGCAACTGGAGCACATGGCGAGGCGGGTCGAGGTCGGCCCGTGGGAGGTCACGCTGCCGATCCTGCTCGCGTATGCCGCTGCGCAGTCGTGGCAGACGGAGACACGCCGGAGCCGGTATGCGGGATTCCGGGAATTCTGGAAGTGGGGCAAGAAAGCCGGGCACGCGCCGCGGAATCCGGCGAAACGGTTACCGCTGGTGAAGCCGTCCGCGCCGATGCCGGATCCGGTGCCCGATGCCACGTTCGCGGAGGCGGTGCGGAAAGCGGATCCGCGAACGGCGCTGATGATGCGCCTGGCTCACGATGCCGGGTTGCGGCGGTCTGAGATCGCGCAGGTGCATTCGGAGGATCTGCGTCAGGATCTTCTGGGCTGGTCGCTGCTCGTGCACGGGAAGGGCGGAACGGTGCGGATGGTGCCGCTCACGCCTCGCCTCGCCCTGGATCTGCGCGCCCGTGATGCCGGGTACGTGTTCCCGGGTGCTATCGACGGGCACCTGTCGCCGCGTCGCGTCGGCGAGCTTCTGCGCGACGCCCTGCCGGGACACTGGACCGGGCACAAGCTGCGGCATTCGTTCGGGACGAACGTGCACGAGGTATCGCATGGCGACACGCTCACTACGCAGAGCCTTCTCGGGCACGCGAATCCGAACACGACTGTCCGCTACGTGCGTCCGAGCGATGCCCGCCGCCGCGCCGCGGTGTATGCGGCGGCGGGCTACGCGATGCCGGACATGCCCGGACGGGAGATCGCGGCCTGTTAGTCGAAGAGGCCGGGCGGGGCGGGCACGGGTGGCGGTGCGGCGCCCCGGTATATCTGGTCC
>JAFDWM010000051.1 GCA_018268455.1 Actinomycetota bacterium
CAGCCCGCTGCTTCAACTCCTCGGGATACCTCTTCAACTTCGGCATACTCCTCATCCTTCCGGGATGTCAGGAGCCTCCATCAAACCAAGGGCGAGACACCGAGTGGCGCGGAGTCGCGAAGCCGCATCCAGAGAACCCGGACTGGTTCAACCTCTGGATCGTTGAGGAGATGAACACGGTCCTACCGCGCGAGGTCGAATCGGACGGCACCGGCGGATACCTGTTCACCCTCCCCGGAGGTGAGCGAAGAAGAATCTTTCCGCTGTCCGAAGCAGAGCAAGTCTCGTTCGGAGTACCGCGAGGACTCTTCTCCGTCCCGGAAGATCATGAATCGAACTATGTAGTACCCCCTGCAGATTTGCCGGGGGTACTACACATCCCGTCGCGCGAAAAAAATCCTGCGTCGGTCGAGATGAAGTACATGCTCGTCCACTACGCCCGAAACGGTTATCCCTGGGGAATCTGGCGCTCGCCGGATGACTACTTCTACGGCGATGACGCTCACCCTGTCAAAGTCCAGCGAGGCAGGGAACTGGTCGCTGGCCGGGGTGCTGCGCTTTCCTGGCCCGAGTGGATCGACTCGGTGGCCTGGAACCCGCCCGACGAACAAGACAGATGGGATCTGCTGAAGAGCGACGAACCGATCGATCTTGAACGTCAACTGCGCGCGATCCGAGGAGGCCTGACCTACGCGGACTACGCGCTCGCCTATGGCAGCGCGACGAGCTACATCCAGGAGATGCGGGAGTTCTTCGACCCAAGCGTCGGCTGGCCAGCGTTCCACGCCGTCTCCGAGGACCATGTGCTCGCCTTTCGAGCCATCATGATCCCCGAGAAGGACGACGGCGACGGGCCGTTCATCGGATACATGCGCCCGAACCCGGAGAAAGACTTCTACATGGAGATCTCCGCGACCGAGAAGCGCCCCGACGAATGGATCGTCACCACGACGAACGGGCGCTGGGCGCTCCGCCGTCTCGACCCTGCCGACGTCAAGGAGTTCACCGCTGCCTTGCAGGACGACGGCGTGGACGTCGGTCGGCTGTGCGAGTCGGAATAGTCCCCGCAACGAACCGTCCGCGCAAATCAGAGTCAGTCCGAGCAAAGAAAGTTTGCGCGGACCTTGTTCTGGCACTCACTCATCGGCGTACTACCTACGAGGCAGACGGCGCAGCAACGGGCTGCATGTACCGAGCACCTGCCAAGAAAGGTTCATCATGACGACCATCGCATCTCAGAAGAAGAATCGGTTGCCCTTCGGGTCCGTGAGGCAGTTGCCGTCGAAGAAGTGGCAGGCGCGATACCCGGACGCCGCAGGGAAGCCGATGACCGCACCGAGGACCTTCGCAACGAAGCGTGACGCCCTCGACCATCTCGCGGCCGCTCGCGCTGACAGGACGCGTGGTGCGTATCAGGATCACCGCGCCGGTCTGCAGCCGTTCGGCCCGAACGCAGCCCAGTGGGTCGCGGACGGCGGCTCACGTGGCAAGCTCGCACCGAAGACCAAGGCAAACAACGAGGACCTGCTCGCAGGGCTCCTTGCGCCCCTCCACGATCACCCGATCAACAGCATCACGCCCGACGTTGTGCGCTCCTGGTACAGCCGCGCAGGCTAGGATCTCGCCGCCGCGCTGAAAGCGCGTGCGGACGAAGCCAGGCGCAGAGTCGTGGCCGATGCGAAGCGGCGGAAGGTGGACCCGCCCGAAGCTCCGGCGGTCCCTACGGGTGAGTCTCGGCTCCGCCAGGCATACACTCTCCTGCGGTCCGTCATGACCGCCGCCACGGCTCAGGGGCTCATCGCCAAGAACCCGTGTCAGATCATCGGCGCGGGGACTGTGCGTCATGCTGAGCGCCCCTTGATGGCTCCGGAGGTCCTCGATGCCATCGTGACTGCGATGCCTGTCCAGTGGATGCTTCCGATCCGTGTGATGTTCGGAGCGCATCTGCGTGTGGGTGAACTTGTCGCTCTGCAGAGGAGCGACTACGCGGGCGGGGTGCTGAGGGTCGAGCGGCAGATGATCCGCGTGCGCGGCGAGTTCATCACCACGCCCACCAAGACCCGGATGGTGCGTTCGGTTGCGCTCCCGCCCAGCATCGTTGCGGAACTGGAGGCGTACCTGGCTGCATCAACGTCGTTCCCGAAGTCGCCGATGTTTCCCCGCGCCGATGGTCAGCCGATCACGGGCAACGCGCTGGGGCAGGCGTGGAGGAAGGCGGCACGGATGCTCGGTCATGGGCGGTTCCACGTTCACGACGTGAGGCATGCCGGACTTACGATGGCCGCGCAGGGCGGTGCGACGACTCGTGAACTCATGGCTCGCGCCGGACACTCCACGCCGCGTGCGGCGCTGATCTACCAGCACGCTGCAGAGGAGCGGAACCTCGTCATCGCGGCGACGCTCGATGTGCTGTCAGGGCGAGCGCTGGATGGGGGTGCCAACTCGGGAGCGCATCTCGTTAACAGTCGAGAACTGCCTGGCGCGTAGGTCATCGATGCGGGGGTGCGTCATCTGGATCGCTCCAAGACGCGAGTGGTCCGACGCGAGTCAAGCAGATCAGTGTGCCTCGGCGATGTTGCGAGCTCCTACCCCCGCGCGAGCAGCTCGCACAAGCGCGACGAATTGCGCGGGGGCGAGCACCGCTGCATGGTTTGGTAACTTTCCTTGACGGTAGTCGGTGAGGAAGCCGTGGTCGTTGGTCACGCAATAGATTCGGCACAACGCGTCGGATCGCATGATCTCGCGGCAAGCGCCGTAGACAAGTCCATCCTCGTGATCTAGTGGAGGATTCCCGTCGGGGAAGTTCTGACCAATGGTCCCTCCCCCAGAAGCACTCACGATGCCGTATACGAGATCGTTCACGAGGGCCTCGGCGTTCGCCTGGGACCACCCCAGCCCCTTGAACCCAGTAACCGCATCCTCGGTCGTGGGGTGCGTGGCCTTGTTCCGCACCATGCGGTCGATATGGTCGGAGGTCCATACCTCCAGCGTCTCCGCTCCGGCGAACCGCCCGGAGGTGCAGACAGCGACTGCACGTAGGGAGTCGTTCCGCGAGTTACTGTGTGGCAATGGATCGCGGCCGATCTGAGCGGCACGCTGGTTGAACGCCTGGAGCGTGTACGGCTCCCCAAGAGTCTCGGCTATGTCGAGGTAGACGTTGCAGTCGAAGATGACGACGTGTCGCTGCGTCGCAATCTCGGGAGCGCTCACCAGGCGACTGCGGCGCGACGACTCGGAGACCAGTCATCAGCATCCGTTAGATCAGCAAGGTTCGCGCCGCCCCAGTCATCCTCAGGATTCACGAATGGAATCGCAGCAAGGATCGCATCCACGTCCACGAGCGCCACGCCTGGCTGGCGGACGTGCACGCCCCCAGACGCGAGGTCTGCCGCAGAACGCCCGCCCAGCCTGCGGTGTTCTCGATAGAAATTCGCCATCGACTCTTCACTGAGCGCGGCACTGCTGGGGGCACCGTCCGGCACGTCACCACGGGCCTCTACCCAAGGAGCCTCGGTGTGCGTCAGGGCGCTCAACTCGTCGCCACTATGACTTCCGTATGACGCCACGACAAGGTCGATCAGGTTCGAAGACAGCTCATCGAGTTGGATGCCTGTGAGATCCTGCTCAGCGCGGCGCGTGGACTGCTCTTTCCGCGTATGCCAGACCTGAGGGATGACGGGGCCATCCGCGTAAGCCTTGAAGTGTTCAGGGAACAACGGCTGATCGGTCACCGCCAGGTGCCACGACTGGACGTAGTAGAGCAGCTTCTGAAGCTGCATGGAGGTCATCCAGGTCCCGGAACGCGCAAGGATGACGGATGCCACCTGATCAGCTGTAACCACGTCTTCCCCTTCCTGCGGTCGCGGGCCGCGCCAAAGTGCCGCTGACTTCATTGTTTCATGATGCTAGTGGGGTCAGACATTATCCCACGCCCAGCTCCGATCTGTCCCCGAGGAGGCCTCTACTGGCACGTAGATGGCACGGAATGCCCTCCGCGGACACCGGGGGACTCGACATTGGACGGCGAAAATAGCATTTGATCGGCTACTTCTCTGGTGGAGGGGCTGACGGGAATCGAACCCGCGCTGTCTGCTTGGGAAGCAGAAGTTCTGCCATTGAACTACAGCCCCGTGCGTCAGTGACGCCTGGCCAGCATAACAAACGCACGCGGGGTCCTGGATCCCCGCCCCGGCCGCGGCTTCACGTTCGCGCGGCTCATTCCTGATGGCGCGGTCGTTACCTGACGGCGGACCCGGTCGCGCGGTCGATTCCTGACGGCGCCGCACAGTTATCTGGCGCGAATTCAGGAAACGACAGCGCGAGCGTGCTCTTGGGCGGCACCACGCTCCGGCCCTCGGATCCGCGTCACCCGTGCACGCAGCCACGCCCATGCCGCGCTTGCGCCCGGCGCCCGCGGGGTTTCCCGAAGGGACGATGCGGGATCCCCCGGTCATCCTGCGGTTTCCCCGAGTCATCCTTCAGACGGATGCGACGGATCCGCCCGCCTGGATAGCGTCGAAGACATGATCACCGCAGAAGGCCTCAGCAAGAGATACGGAGCCAAAACCGCCGTCGACGACGTCTCGTTCACGGTGCGTCCGGGAACCGTCACCGGCTTCCTCGGGCCGAACGGCGCGGGCAAGTCGACCACGATGCGCATGATCGTGGGTCTCGATCGCCCCACGGCGGGCCGCGTCACCGTGAACGGGCAGGAGTACCGCAAGCTGCGTGCCCCGCTCACCGAGGTCGGCGTGCTGCTCGACGCGAAGGCCGTGCACACCGGCCGCACCGCCCGCAGCCACCTGCGCGCGATGGCCGCGACGCACGGGATCCCGGCGTCGCGCGTCGACGAGGTGATCGAGATGACGGGCATCGGATCCGTCGCCCGCAAGCGCGCCGGCAAGTTCTCGCTCGGCATGGGGCAGCGGCTCGGCATCGCCGCGGCGCTGCTCGGGGATCCGCACACCCTCATCCTCGACGAGCCCGTCAACGGCCTCGACCCCGAGGGCGTGCGGTGGGTGCGCGAGTTCGTGCGCCACGCGGCCTCGGAGGGCCGCACCGTGCTGCTGTCCAGCCACCTGATGAGCGAGATGTCGCAGACCGCCGACCGGGTGATCGTGCTCGGCCGGGGCAAGGTGCTCGCCGACGCGCCCCTGGACCAGCTCGTCAAGGAGTGGACCACCGCGCAGGTGCGGGTGCGCAGCCCCCGCGTCGTCGAGCTGGGCAACCTGCTCGTCGCGTCCGGTGCGCACGTCACCGGCACCGCGCACGACACGATCGAGGTCGCCGGCCCCGAGGCATGGTGGATCGGCGATCTCGCCGCCGAGCGCGGCATCGCCCTGCACGAGCTCACGCCCACGAGCGGCTCGCTCGAGGAGGCCTACCTCGCCCTCACCGGCGACGCCGTCGAATACCGCAGCAGCGTCGTGCCAGGAGCCGCCGTGCCCGAAGCCGTCGCCCCGACCCCGGAGGTGGTCGCATGAGCGCCGTCGCCCCCCTCGCACCCGTCACCGCCAGCGCCTTCAGCGGTCGCCGGCTGAGCTTCCTGCGCACGCTGCGCAGCGAGTGGATCAAGCTCACGACCCTGCGCTCCACGTGGTGGTCCATCGCGATCACCGCCGCGCTCACGATCGGCATGGCGACGCTCATCGCGTTCGCCCTCACCTCGTCCGGCCTGCGTGCACCGGGAGTCAACGGCGTGATGGCCGTGGTCTCGCCGATCCAGTTCACCGCTCTGCTCGCCGGGATCCTCGGTGCCATCGCCGTGACCGGTGAGTACTCCACCGGCATGATCCGGTCGACCTTCGCCGCAGACCCCCGTCGCGGCCGGGTGCTGATCGCCAAGGCGGTCGCGATCGCGGCGTTCCTCTTCGTCGCCTCGCTCGTGATGTTCCTCGTCGCGGCGGCCATCGTGTCGGCGATCTTCGGATCCGGCACCGGGGCGCTCGCGTGGGGCGAGCCCGACAAGGTGATCCTGCCGCCGCTCGCCGCCTCCGTCGCGATGGCCGTCTGCGCGCTCATCGGCGTCTCGTTCGGGTTCCTGGTGCGCTCCGGCGCCGGTGCGATCGCGCTGACGGTCGGCCTGCTGTTCGTGCTGCCGATCGTGGCGGGCCTGTTCTCGCTCGGCGGCGAGGCCTGGAAGTGGGCGCTCGACGCCGCAAACTACCTGCCGCTGGCTGCCGCGCAGAACGCGATCCTGCCGAGCGACACCGCACCGCTGTCGGCCGGCGAGGCGTTCCTCACCCTCGGCGCCTGGGTGGCCGCGGGACTGCTCGGATCCTGGGTGGTGCTGCGCTCGCGCGACGCCTGACCGGTGCCCCGCATCCGCCGCCCCCTCTGCTCACGCGGAGGGGGCGGCGTCGTCGTCACCCGGCGGATCCCCGGATCCGCACCGGCTACGCTGAGACCGTGCTGCTCAGCGACAGAGACATCAGGGCCGGCCTCGATGCGGGACGGATCGGACTGGATCCGCTCGAGCCGAGCATGATCCAGCCGTCGAGCATCGACGTGCGCCTGGACCGGTACTTCCGGCTGTTCGACAACCACAAGTACCCGTTCATCGACCCGGCCGAGGACCAGCCCGAGCTGACCCGGCTGATCGAGGTCGCCCCCGACGAGCCCTTCGTGCTGCACCCCGGCGAGTTCGCCCTCGGCGCGACCTTCGAGCAGGTCACGCTTCCCGATGACGTCGCCGCGCGCCTCGAGGGCAAATCCTCGCTGGGTCGCCTCGGCCTCATCACGCACTCCACCGCGGGCTTCATCGACCCGGGTTTCACGGGACACGTCACCCTCGAGCTCGCCAACGTCGCGACCCTGCCGATCAAGCTGTGGCCGGGCATGAAGATCGGCCAGCTCTGCTTCTTCCAGCTGTCCTCCCCGGCCGAGAACCCGTACGGATCCGGCCCGTACGGCAACCGGTACCAGGGCCAGCGCGGCCCGACGGCCTCGCGCTCGTTCCAGAACTTCCACCGCACCGACGTGGGCGTCACCGACGCCGGATCCACCGGCGCCTGACGGTTCGCCCGCGGCCCGGCTCCCGACCGGGCTCGCGCGCGGTCCGGCTCGCGAGAGCCCGCGCGACGCCTGCAGGGCCTTGCGACGCCTGCACGACGTATCGGGCGGATCCGTCGTGCATCCGTCGCCGGATCGTGCGGACGTCGCACGCGCGAACCCACCCGTGACCCGGGCTCGCCCGCGAGACGTCTGCAGGACCTTGCGACGTCTGCAGGACCTTGCGACGCCTGCGCGACGTATCGGGCGGATCCGTCGTGCATCCGTCGCCGGATCGTGCAGACGTCGCACGCGCGAACCCGCCCGTGACGCCACCCTTGACGCCGGCCGCAGGCCCCGGACGATCGGTCGGGTCGTCCGGACGGCCGGTCGGGCGCGCGGATCCCGCAACAGCCAGGCTGGAATCATGACCACGACCGCACCCGTCCCCCTCGTCGCAGGCCCGCGCCCGCAGCCGATGCGCTACGGCGCGCTGCTCGTCATGATGGCGACCAGCTTCCTGCTCGTGACGGCCGAGTTCCTGCCCGGCGGGCTGCTCACCGACATCGCCGCCGAGATCGGCGTGACCCCGGGGCAGGCCGGCCAGATGGTCACTGTCACGGCGCTTGCCGGACTCGTCGTCGCCCCCACGATCGGACTCATGCTGCCCCGGCTCGATCGGCGCTCGCTGCTGGTGTGGATGGCGATCGGCGCGACCGTGTCGAACCTCGTCGTCGCGGTCGCTCCGAGCCTGCCGCTGCTGCTGCTCGCCCGGGTGCTACTCGGCGGCGCGCTCAGCGGGTTCTGGTCGATGTCGGTGACCGTGGCCGCGCGGATCGCCGGTCCCGAGCGGCTCGGGCGTGCGGTCATGTTCACCACCGCCGGCACGACGCTCGCGACCGTGGCCGGCATCCCGCTCGGCGTGCTGCTGGCGCAGATCGTCGACTGGCGCGGCGTGTTCGCGCTCGCCGCCGCAGCGACGGCGCTGCTCGCGGTGGCCCTGCGGATCCTGCTGCCCTCGGTTCCTGCGGAGGGATCCGCGTCGCTGCGCACGTTGATCGACACGCTCCGCCGTCCCGGCGTGGGCCTGGGCATGGTCGGGCACGTACTCGTGGTTCTCGGGCACTTCCTCGCGTACACCTACATCCGGTTGGCGCTGGAGCGGGTGCACGAGGGCGGCACGCCGATCGGCGCCGACACGGTGATCGTGCTGCTCGCCGTGTTCGGCGTGGGCGGATTCCTCGGCAACATCGTGATCGGCACGTTCGTCGACCGCGCCTACCGCGTGCTGGGTGTGCTCGCGCCGCTGGCGATCGCGGCGAGCGTGCTGCTGGTGATCGCGTTCTCGGGCTCGCTCGTGGCGGTCGGCGTCGTGGTGTTCGTGTGGGGCGTCTTCCTCGCATCGTGGCTGCTCATCGTGAACACCTGGATCGGCCACCGCACGCCCGACCGGCTCGAGGCCGGCGGAAGCCTGGTCGTGGTCGGCTTCCAGGGTGCGATCATGACCGCCGCGGGCGTGGGCGGCGTGTTCGTCGACGCCCTGGGCATCGCGCCGCTCTACGCCATCGGCGCCGCCGTGCTGGTCGCGGGAGCCGTGCTGTTCGGGCTTGCGGGCCGCGCGCGCTGAGCACGGCAGCGCCGCGCCGATCACAGCATCGCGGCGCCGGTCACGACAGCCCGGCGCGCACCGGCGGTTCAGGCCGTGCGGGCCTCGCGCCAGGCGCTCGGGGTCTGCCCGGTGCGGCGCCGGAACGCGCGACTGAAGCCCTCGTCGGAGCCGTAGCCGAGGTCACGCGAGATCTCGCTCACCAGGCAGCCGAGGGCGAGGCGATCCTGCGCCGCCCGGATCCGCACCTCGGTGACATAGCTGGCCGGCGACGTGCCGAACTCCTGCCGGAACCGCTCCGCGAACACCGTGCGCGACATGGCGCTGACGTTCGCGAGGCCCTCGACGCTCCAGTCCCGCCCCGGTGCGGCGTGGATCGCCTCGATCGCCCGCTCCAGGAACGGGTCGGCCGTGCGCGACGGCCAGCCCGCGGGCGCGCAGCCGTGCGCCGCCCAGGCACGCACGAGGGAGACGAGCACCGTGTTGGCCATCATGCGGCACACCACGTCGTCACCGCCCGTGGTGCAGTCGCGCTCCGTCGCGCCGAGGAGAGGATCGGTCAGGTCGATCCCGATCTGCGCGGCGAGACCCGCCGCGGCCGGCTCGTGATGGGCGAAATCGCGCACCAGGGCCACATCGGGCAGCGCCGTCGCGATGTGCGCGGCGCCGGGAGTGAGCGTGAGGGTCGAGATGAGGATCCGGGTTCCGGGGTCCGTCTTCAGTGACATCGGGATCCGCCCGGGGGTGAGCACTGCATCGCCCTTCGTGAGTGACATCGGCTTGTCACCGCAGCGGGTGCGCACCGCGCCGTCGATGACGTAGACGATCGAGAGCGCGTCGCGGTCCAGCGCGATGGTGTCGTGCGGGTCGGGTGCGATGCGCACCTGCCGGCGGAGGGTCGTGTCGATCGAGGCGAGGAGCGCGTCGACCCGGCTGCGCTCGGTCGTGACGGCGCTGTGCGGCCGGCCATCGGCGAGAAGGGTCATGAACAGCGCAACGACCGTCGCCGACGTGCTATTCCGGATCCGATCGCCCGGCGAACGCGGATCGGGCCCTCGACCCGCGATGTGCGGCGAGGGCCCGATCGGATGCTGCGCGATCAGTCGTGCAGGTGGATGTGCAGGTGACGGCCCGGGGCGCGGCGGCCGCGGTGGCCGGCGTGGCCGGGGCGGCCGCCGGCGAAGCCACGCTCGAACCCGGCACGGTCGAAGCCGTGCTCGAACCCGGCGCGGTCGAAGTCGCGCTCGAACCCGGCACGGTCGAAGCCGCGCTCGAACCCGGCACGGTCGAAGCCGCGCTCGAACCCGGCACGGTCGAAGCCGTGCTCGAAGTGCGAGGCGGGCCCGTGCTCGAAGCGCTCGCCAGGCCCGAAGGGCCTGCGGTGGCACTCGCCGTGATCGTGGTCCGCGGCGTGCGCGAAGCGGTGCTCGTGGCCGCTCCCGTGGGAGTGCCCGTGGCCGAATGCGCCTGCGCGGCGGTCCCGGCCGGCACGGCGAGGCAGGCGCTTGCCCTCTTCGTAGCCGAGACCGCGGGCCAGCTTCTCGAGCGAGGCGGCCAGTGCGGCGTACTCCTCGGGCGAGAGCAGATCGGCGACCTTGGCGCGGATCTCCGCGACGGCGGAGGCCAGGCGTGCCTTGGCGGCGGTGCCGTCGGCCGTGAGCGTCCATCCTTCGGCGCCGCGCTCGACCCAGCCGAGGCCGGCGAGGTGGTGCAGCTTGCGGTCGGGGAGGGGGCGGCCGGTCGTGACGGTGCCGTCGACGGCGTTCAGGATCCGCCAGTCGCGGCGGGTGATCCCCTCGTCCTCGAACGCGGTGGCGAACTCGGCGGCGAGCAGCCGGTCGACCGCGGTGAGCCAGAAGCCGAACGGTCGGTGGTCGTCGGAGGGGTTGTCGGTGTTGTCTTCAATGGTGTTCATGGGAGAAGTCCTCGTTCTGATGGTGTCGATGGATGTCCTCTGAGAGATCTGTCTGCGGAGAGGCACGCGGCGCAGATGGATCGATCCGGAGAGTCCAGGCTGATCCATGTCGTTATGCATGTATATGCAGTATGACATGTACTTCAGATCCATGTCAAGTCACATGTAAAATCGGAGCATGCCTCACGATGCCGATGCCCCGGATCCGCTCGACGAGATCGTCGCCGCACTCGCCCTGCTCGCCGGCCGCGGCCCGCGCGGCGCGCATCGGCACGACCCCGAGGCGCCGCATGGTCACGGCGGCCCGCACGGTCATGGCGGTCTGCACGAGGACCGCGGCCTGCACGGCGATCCGGCGGATCGGGTTCTGCGCGGCGGCCCCGGCGTCGGGCCCTGGGGGCGCGGCCGGCCCGGGCCGGGGTGGGGGCGCGGCGAGGCTCCCGCGCGCGTGCGCATGCTCGAGGCACTCGCGGCCGGCCCGCTCAGCGTGAGTGAGATGGGTGAGGCGATCGGCGTCGATCAGCCCCGCGCGTCGCGCCTGGTGCAGCAGGGCGTCGAGCGTGGCTGGCTGCGGCGTGAAGCGGATCCGGACGACGCCCGCCGCACCCGCATCGTGCTCACCGACGAAGGCCGCAGCCTGGGTCGTGGAGTGCGCGGCGACCGGCGGGACCGGCTGCGCCGGGCGATGTCGGCGCTCACCGCACAGGAGCGGGCCGAGTTCGCGCGACTGCTCGCGAAAATGGCGCAGGGGCTCGGCGAGCAGGGCCTTTCCGACCGCGGGAATCCCGAGCCGGGCCCCGCCGGCCGCTGAGCACGGGATCGACGATCACGGCCTGCGAAACGCCTCCGTCACGGCGTCGCGCTGCTCGGCCGGGCCCTGAGTCCCGCTCTTCGGGGTCTCGGCGCCGAGGAACGACGTCACGGCGTCGAGCACCGGATCCGCTCGCAGCACCCGATTGTGCCCGAATCCCTCCGTGCGCAGCAGCCTGGAGCGGCCGATGTGGGCCGCATGCAGACGCAGCGCCTCGCTGTCCGGCATCCGGTGATCGGCGCGGTCGTGCACCACGAGCAGCTCGGTGCCGGCGGGTAGCGGGTTCTCGGCCCCGTCGAAGGTCGCGGTGACCTCGGCCGGGTCCATGTCGAAGTGCGCGGCGAAGCGCTGTCCGAAACGCGTGGCGACGGCCGGGCTGAGGCGCAGGGTGCCGGAGAACTCCGCGAGGAACGCGGCCGGCGATGCGGCGCTCGCGATCACGGCGACTCGCGGCACCGGCACCGTCGTGCGGGCGGCGGTGAGTGCGGCGAGACCGCCGAACGAGTGCCCGACGAGCGCGTGGAACGGCCCGTCCGTGCGCTGCAGGTGCTCGGCGGCCGCGACCCAGTCGCGCAGATCGGTGTGCCGGCCGTCCGATCCGCCGTGTGCCGGGGCATCGAACGAGACCACGCGCAGGCCGTCGGCGACGAGTTCCCGCACGAGCGGCGCGAACTGCGAGGCGCGACCCTGCCAGCCGTGCAGGAGCAGCACGGCGCGCTCGCCGCGGCCCCAGCGGTAGACGACCACCTCGGATCCGCGGATCCGGATCCGTTCGCGCCTGGCCTGCAGGTGGGTGTCGAGATCGTCGTCACGCACGGCCATGCGCGGTGAGGTCGTGAAGAACAGGCGCAGCGCGAGGCGTGCGGCGAGAGCGGGTGAGACGGCGCCGATGGCGCGGATCCCGGCGGGGATGAGGCGGGCGGATGCGGACATGGCTGCTCCTTCGGGAAAACAATACGAACGGTCATACGTAGAGTATGTGAACGATCGTTCGTACACTAGGGGCATGTCCTCTTCTGTCGAGCTTCCGGTCCACGACACCACGTCGGCCGACGGGCGTCGCCTGCGCGGGGACGCCTCGCGGCGCATGGTGCTCGAGAGGGCGACCCACCTCGCCTCCGTCGACGGATTGGACGGTCTGACGATCGGGCGGCTGTCGGCGGCATCGGGCCGCGGCAAGAGCAGCATCGCCACCCTGTTCCAGGGCAAGGAGGGCCTGCAGCTCGCGACAGTCGCCGCCGCGCGGGAGATCTTCACCGCGCGCATCGTCGAGCGTGCGCGCACCGAACCGCGTGGCGTGCGGCGGCTGTCCGCGCTGCTGCGCAACGCCCTGGACTACTCCTGCCACCGGGTCTTCACCGGCGGGTGCTTCTTCGCGGCCACCGCCGCCGACGTCGACTCCAAACCCGGACCCGTGCGAGACGCCGTGCGCACCGCCCTCACCGACTGGTACGGCTACCTCGAAGCGCAGGCCCGGCATGCGATCACGGCGGGAGAGCTCGCCGAGGCGACGGATCCGGAGCTGCTCGCGTTCGAGCTCGCGGCGCTCAACGAGGAGGCGAACTCGCGCTCGCTGCTCCTGCAGGACGAGCGGCCGTATGTGCTCGCGGCCCGTGCGATGCGCGATCGTCTGCATGCGGCGGGTGCCGCGCCGGGCCTTCTGACCGCGCTCGACCGCGAGGCGGAGGGCGCCGCCGACGCGGAAGTCAGCGGTTAGCGGGAGAGCCGAACGCTCTGCCTGGCCTCCTTGACCGGCAGCAGGAGCAGCAGTCCCGCCAGCAGCACCGCGACGATGCCGAGGATCCCGAACTTCGTGTTGCCGGTGAGGACGATGAGGATCGTCCAGGCGCCCTGCGCGATCCAGCTCGCCGCGCGCCCGGTCGTCGCATAGAGGCCGAACACCTCGCCCTCGCGGCCGGCCGGGGTGACCCGGGCCAGGAACGAGCGCCCGGCCGACTGCGCCGGTCCGACGAAAGCGCACAGGATCAGGCCGCCGATCCAGTAGGCGATCCGTCCGGTGTCGACCAGGGCGAAGACGGCGATGCCGGCGACGCACATGCTGGCGAGCGAGACGAGGATCAGCCGCTTCGGCCCCCAGCGGTCATCGAGACGGCCGGCGAGGATCGTGGAGACGCCGGCGATGAGGTTCGCGGCGACGCCGAAGATCACGAGCTCGATGAATTTGAAGCCGAAGACGGTGCTGGCGATCACGGCGCCGAAGGTGAACACGGCGCCCAGTCCGTCGCGGAACACGGCGCTCGCGACGAGGAACCAGAACGTGGTGCGCGTGCTCGGGGTGCGGTAGAGGCCGATGACGTCCTTCACGAGCAGGACGTATGACGCGAAGAAGCCGACCTTCCGATCCGCCCGGCCCAGCGACGGCTCCGGCACGTTGAGGAAGATCGGGATCGAGAACACGATCGCCCACACGGCGCAGCCCACGGCGATCAGGCGGAACGGCAGCCCGCCGTCGGCGGAGAGGCCGAACCAGTCGGCCATGTAGAAGACGATCACCAGCACGAGTGCGACGATGCCACCGAGGTAGCCGAAGCCCCAGCCCAGACCGGAGATCCGGCCGACCGTCTTCGGGCTGGCGATCGAGATGAGCATCGCGTTCGAGTTCACCGACGCGATCTCGCTGAACACGACGCCCGCCGAGATCAGCGCGACGCCCAGCCAGAACAGCGACGGCGTCGGCGTGACGAACCAGAGCCCGAGCATGCAGAGGATGAGTGCGCCGGTGCCGATCCCGAGCCACAGCTTCTGCCGGCCTGCCGCGTCGGCGCGCTGGCCCAGCACCGGCGCGAGCAGCAGGATCGCGAGGCCGGCGATCGTGCCGCCGAGGCCGAGCCCGCTGGTGAGTTCGGCGATCCCGGCGACCTTGGCGGGATCCTTGTC
>JAFDWM010000052.1 GCA_018268455.1 Actinomycetota bacterium
AGCGGCGGCGCCGCCGCTCGCCATCGCGATCGACCTCCTGCTCGTCCTCGTCTTCGCACTGCACCATTCCGTCTTCGCACGGACACCCGTGAAGAACCGGATCACCCGCGTTCTCGCACCTCGGGTCGAACGCTCGACGTACGTGCTCGTGGCGAGCGCGCTGCTCGGATCGACGTTCATGATCGACCATCTCGAGTTCGTCACGGGTCACGCCGTAATGAGCGCGGGCGTCGTGCGGCACCGGCGCCTACTCTGAAGGGATGAGCACCCGCCCGCACACGCGCAGCCTCCTGGACGACCTCGCAGACGAGTTCCTGCGCGACTATCCCCGCGGAGCGCGGCTGCTCGCCGTCGCCAGCCCCTCGGCGGCACGCTCGGCCGCCTTCGCCGAGGAGCTGGCCGATGCGCTGCGGGCCCGCGGCGCAGAGGTGTCGGTCACGGCACAGGGCGAGCTCGATGAATCCGGCCTGCGCGCGCAGATCGTCGCCCCGTTCCGCGCGGCGCATGC
This sequence comes from Actinomycetota bacterium, assembly GCA_018268455.1. GTDB lineage: Bacteria > Actinomycetota > Actinomycetes > Actinomycetales > Microbacteriaceae > Microbacterium. Next base: position 509 of record JAFDWM010000052.1, read on the forward strand.
CGATGCCGTGCAGATCGTGTCCGGCGCGACCAGCCTGCTCGCCGAGCGCACCCGCGGGCTATGGCACTTCTCGGTCTGGCTCCTCGAGGGCGATGAGGTTCCGCACACCGCGGCGACGGCGCTGGTCGACGTGACGGATCCGCAGGCGCCGGTGCGCCGCCTCGCCGACTACTGCGCCGTGCCGCCCTCCTTCCTGACCTGAGCCGGGCCGCGTCCGCTCCCCCGGGGCCAGGACGAGCGCCGCCCTCGGGCACGGACGGGCGGCGGATCCGGGGATCCGCACCTGTTCGCCCTGACGGAGAACGTCCCCGACGCTTTGTACGTCACGGCCATTTCTCCCCGCAGGCGCGCGAGTACGCTGAGAGCGTGACCGAACGCGCACCCCTCTCCCGCAAACTCTCCGCCATCGCCGAGTCCGCCACGCTGAAGGTGGACGCCAAGGCCAAGGCCCTCAAGGCCGAGGGCAAGGCCGTCGTCTCGTATGCCGCGGGCGAGCCCGACTTCGCCACCCCGCAGTTCATCGTGGATGCGGCGGCCGAGGCCCTGAAGAACCCGGCGAACTACCGCTACACGCCCGCCGCGGGCCTTCCCGAGCTGCGCGAGGCGATCGCCGCGAAGACGCTGCGCGACTCCGGCCTCGAGGTCTCGCCGAGCCAGGTCATCGTCACGAACGGCGGCAAGCAGTCGGTCTACCAGGCCTTCCAGGCCGTGGTGAACCCGGGCGACGAGGTGCTGCTGCCGGCGCCGTACTGGACCACCTATCCCGAGGCGATCCGCCTGGCCGACGGCACCCCGGTCGAGGTGTTCGCCGGCGCCGACCAGGACTACAAGGTCACCGTCACCCAGCTCGAGGCCGCACGCACCGACCGCACCACCGTGCTGGTGTTCGTGTCGCCGTCGAACCCGACCGGATCCGTCTACTCCGCCGAGGAGACCAAGGCCATCGCCGAGTGGGCGCTCGAGCACGGGATCTGGATCATCTCGGACGAGATCTACCAGAACCTCACCTATGAGGGCGTCAAGGCCACGTCGATCGTCGAGGCCGTGCCCGAGGTCGCCGGTCAGACGATCCTCGTGAACGGCGTGGCGAAGACCTACGCGATGACCGGCTGGCGCGTGGGCTGGATGGTGGGTCCTGCCGACGCGATCAAGGTCGCCGCCAACCTGCAGTCGCACCTCACCAGCAACGTGAACAACGTCGCCCAGCGCGCCGCGATCGCCGCCCTGAACGGCCCGCAGACCGAGGCCGAGCAGATGCGCGAGGCGTTCGACCGCCGCCGCCGGCTCATCGTCTCCGAGCTGTCAAAGATCGACGGCCTCGTCGTGCCGAACCCGACCGGTGCCTTCTACGTCTACCCCGACGTGCAGGGCTTGCTCGGCCGCACCTGGGCGACCCGCGACGGCGGCAGCGTGACCCCGACGACGTCGCTGGAGCTCGCCGACTTCATCCTCGATGAGGCCGAGGTCGCTGTCGTCCCCGGCGAGGCATTCGGCCCGTCCGGCTACATCCGCATGTCGTACGCGCTCGGCGACGACCAGCTGCTTGAGGGCGTGCAGCGCCTACAGCGGCTGTTCGCCTCCTGACGCCCGCGGTGCAGTCCTTCCCGTCGCAGAAGATGTCGCTGTCGCCTGCGCAGAGCGACATCTTCTGCGACGGGAGCGGATCCCCCACCCGAGTTCTCGACGAAGCGCTCAGTCCTCGTAGCCGATGAGCCAGCGCACGCCGAAGCGATCCACGAGGGTGCCGTCGTGGGCGCCCCACGGCCGCTGCTGCAGCGGGTCGATCACTCGACCACCATCGCCGAGCTGCGCGAACCAGCGCGTGAGCGTCTCCGGATCCGCCGTGCCGAGCAGGGAGAAGAAGATCCCGTTCATGTGCACCGCGTCCTCGTCCGGCGCGGCGTCGGCGGCGGCGAGCTCGACCGGGCCGCGGACGAGCATGCCGTGCGCGATCGCATCGCCCGGGCCGTCTGCGCGCCCGAACTCGGCGTAGGTGTGCATCACCGCCTCACCGCCGAAGATCGCCTGGTAGAACGGCAGCGCATCGACCGCGGTGCCGGGGAGCAGCAGGTAGGGAACGAGTCCGGCCATGTGCGCGATCCTACGCGCGCCCCGGCGTCACCCGAGCAGCAGCACGGCGCCGAGGATCACCGGCACGCAGCCGACGGTGGTGAGGAACACCGTGTCGCGCGCGACGGGTTCGCCGATGTCGTAGCGCTGGGCGTAGTTGAACACGTTCTGCGCTGTCGGCAGTGCGGCCAGCACCACCACGATCAGCACCGCGTGCGCCGACAGGCCGAAGACGTACTGCGCCACCAGCCAGGCGACGGCCGGCATCACGAGCAGCTTCAGCGCACTGGCCAGCAGCACGTCACGACGCCGACCTGCCATGCCGAGCACCCGCTGCCCGTGCAGCGAGATGCCGTAGCTGATCAGCAGCACGGGCACGCAGGCGTTCGCGAGCAGGGTGATCGGCTCGATCACGATCGGCGGCAGCCGGATCCCGAGCACGGAGACCAGGGTGCCGAGCGCGGATCCCAGGATGATCGGGTTGGTCGCCGTGCGCAGCACCGTGCGCCACACCGAGGTGCGGCCGCTGGTGACCGCGTCGAGGATGGTCAGCGAGATCGGTGTGAACACGAGCAGCTGCATCAGGATCACCGGGGCGGGATAGGCGGCGCTGCCCAGCAGGTACAGCGACAGCGGTATGCCGATGTTGTTCGAGTTCACCTGCCCCGCCGCGAGCGCCCCGATCACGGTCTCGCCGACACCGCGCTTCCAGACCAGCCTTGCGACCAGCGCGTACGCGCCGATCACGACGACCGCGGCGATCGCTGACACCGGCAGTAGCGCCGAGAACAGCACGCGTGCGTCGGCCTGTGACAGCACCGTGAACAGCAGGAACGGCGAGAGCACGAAGAACGTCAGCCGGCTGAGCACCTCGCGTGCATGCGCGCCGAGCAGGTCGATGCGCCCGAGGAGGTATCCGACGGCGATCGCGAGACCCACGACCGCGAATCCGGTGAGAGTCTCGAGCACCCTTCGACCTCAGAGTTCGACGTCGATGAGCACGGGTTCGGGCTGCAGCAGCAGGCCGAACTCGGAGTACACCCGGCTCTGGATGAAGCGGGCCAGCTCTGCCACCTCGCCGGCGGTCGCGCCGCCGCGGTTCGTGAGCGCGAGAGCGTGCTTCGTGGAGACGCCGGCGCGCGAACGCGGCAGTTTGAAGCCCTTGCCGATGCCCGCGTGCTCGATGAGCCAGGCAGCGCTCACCTTGACGTCACTCGCCGGAACCACCGGTTTCGGGGAGAGTCCGTAGTACGAGTCCAGCGGGATCACCGTGGCCACGTCGAGGTCGGGGGCAACCGGCCAGCGAGGGCACTCCGGTGGCAGCGTGCGGGCCACCGCGTCGGGCACGATCGCATTCTGGAAGAAGGATCCGGCACCGTGCGTGTCGGGGTCTGCGGGGTTGAAGAGCATTCCCTTGGCGGCGCGGGTGGCGAGGATCCGCTCCCGCACCCAGCCCAGCGCGACCGGCTGCTCGTCGGTGAGCCCGAGCGCCCGGCGCAGCTGCTCGCCGCGCACGACCCGGCCCGCATCGCCGGTGGCCGCCAGGTCGAGCGTGACGGAGAGGATCACCGCACGGCGCTGCGGCACCGAGCCGTGATGGTGCTTGAGCACGGAGGTGCGGAAGCCCAGGCCGAGATCGGCTGCGGGCACCGTCTGCGCCGCGGTGGCGTGCTCGTCGATCAGCTCTACCTCGACGAGCGTCTCCTGGATCTCCTGACCGTAGGCGCCGACGTTCTGCACCGGGGCCGCGCCGACCGTGCCGGGGATGCCGGACATCGCCTCGATGCCGGCGTATCCGCGCTCGACCGCGTACGCGACGAGCGCATCCCAGTCATGCCCTGCCTGCACGCGCAGCCGGATCCGTCCCTCGTGCGGAGACGGGAGCTCCTCGAAGCCGCCGGTGCGGATCCGGATGACGGTGCCGTCGAACGGCTCATCGCCGGCGAACAGGTTGGACCCGCCGCCCAGCACGAACCAGTCGTCACCGGCGGCCCACACCTCGAGCAGCGCCGCGACGAGTTCGTCGCGGGTGCCGGCGTCGATCATGCGCGCGGGAGCCGCACCGGTCTGCAGCGTCGTCAGCTCGGTGAGGCGGATCGGTTCGACCTGCGCCATGTCAGAGCGAGTCCGCCGCGACCCGCAGCTGGGCCTTCACGAGCACCGTGGTACCCGCGTACTTGACGGTCAGGTCGATGCGCACGGCGTGCTCATCGGCGGCGCCGACCTTGGCGAGGATCTCGACGTCGGCGCCCTCCTTCGGGTCGACGACGACCGGGCGGGCGAAGCGCACGCCGTAGTCGAGGATCCGCGCCGACGCGGGAAGGGCCGACTGTGCGACCGAGGCCGCGATGCCCATCGTGAGCATGCCGTGCGCGAGCACGCCCGGCAGGCCGACCTCGGCCGCCACGTCGTCGCGGTAGTGGATCGGGTTGAAGTCGCCGGACGCACCGGCGTAGCGCACGAGCGACTCGCGCGTGAGGTGCACGGTGCGCTCGGCGATGACGTCTCCGACGTTCACGCGGCGGCCTCCTCGGTCTCGGCGGGGGCGTCGCTGACGAGCAGCACGGTGGTCGCGGTGACGACCGGCTCGCCCTCGACGGTGCTGATCGCGGCGACGCTCGTGATCATCGACGCCGGACCCATGGCGCGGATCCCGGTGACGCTGAGGCGGGCGACGAGCTCGTCACCCGCGACGATCGGGCGGGTGTACTCGAAGCGCTGCTCGGCGTGGATCGTGCGGGACAGTTCGATCCCCGAGTCGGGCAGGCTCAGCAGCTGCTGCAGCGTGAGGTCCTGCACGACCATCGCGAACGTCGGCGGGGCGACGAGGTCGGCGAAGCCGAGCGCCTGGGCAGCGGCCACATCGGTGTGCTGGGGAGCGTCGGCGAACACGGCGCGCGCGAACTCGCGCACCTTCTCGCGGCCGACGAGGTAGGGGGCCGTCGGCGGGAACTCCCGGCCGATCAGTTCAGGATTCACAGGCACCCCTCGATCCTACCGACCCGCCCGGAACGCGGCCCTCGTCGTTCCCGTCGCAAAAGATGTCGTCCGGCGGTCGTCAAAGCGGCATCTTTTGCGACGGGAACGAGCAGGCGTCGCCGCGAACGCGGTGTCAGGCGGCGCTTGGCCTGCGCCCGCGGATCGCCTTGAGCGCCATCTGCACGGCGATCACGACGAGGTACACGGCGAACAGGATGTTGCCGAGGAACGGATCGATCAGGGTGGCAAGCCAGGCGCCGAGCGCCGTGGTCATGCACGCCGAGACGCCGATCAGACCGGCCGCGAGCAGGTCGACGTTGTGGTTGCGCAGGTTGCCGACCGTGCCCGAGATCGCCGTCGGGATCATCATCAGCAGCGACGTGCCCTTGGCGAGCAGATCGCTGGTGCCGAACCCGAGCATGAGGGCGGGCACCACGATCACACCGCCGCCGACGCCGATGAGACCCGCCAGCACCCCCGTGCACAGGCCCAGCACCACCAGCAGCGGCACGGTGAGCCAGGTGAGCTCGAGACCGGCGCCGCGGGATGGGATCACCAGGAACAGGCTCACGATCACGATCACCAGGAAACCGACGAAGCACCAGCGCAGCACCGTCTGGGAGATCCTCGGCAGCAGCCGGGTGCCGATCTGCGCGCCGACGACCGATCCCAGTGCGAGGATCAGCGCCGGGATCCACGCGACCGAGTCGTTGATCGCGTACGAGATCACCCCGACGGTCGCCGTCGGCACGATCGCGGCGAGCGAAGTGCCCGCGCCGAGACGCTGATCGAAGCTCAGCAGCAGCACGAGCAGCGGCACGATGACGGTGCCGCCGCCGACTCCGAACAGACCGGACAGGAGCCCCGCGGCGAGGCCGATCCCGATGAAGGCCGCGTAGGCGCGCGGCCCCCGCATCCGTTCGACGACGCCCTCGCCCACACCCGCTCCTGTCCGCCGCACGGCCCGGGTGCAGCGCCTCCCAGAGTACGCGGTGCGGTCCCTGTCGGGTCGGCGGCGGTGCTGACATGATGGGCGGATGGAACAGGGCCCGACGGCACCGCGGAGCCCCGAGCGCGACGCGACCCGTGCCGACTGGATGGAGCTCTTCTTCGATCTCGTCTTCGTCGCCCTCGTCGGCCAGCTCTCGGCAGGCCTACACCACGAGCCGACCTTCGCGCAGATCGGCGTCTTCCTCGCCCTGTTCGCGTCGGTGTGGTGGTCGTGGGTCAACCTGACGTTCGCGGTGAACATCCAGACCCACCTGTCCCGCCGCGCGCTCACCGGCTACATGCTGGCCGCGATGGCGGCCATGGGGGCCATCGCGGTGTCGGCGCCGGAGGCCGTGTCCGAACGCGCCTGGCTGTTCGCACTCGGCAACGCGGCGCTGCGTGCGGTCATGCTGGCACTGTGGGCGCGGAGCAACTGGAGCGGCGGCCCGGCGGCCCGGCTGCGCATCGTCGCGTACAACGGCGCGACGGGCGTGCTCTGGCTGGGCTCGGCGTTCGCGCCGCCGCCGGTGCGGTTCGCGCTGTGGGCGATCGCCATCGCCGTCGAGGTGCTGCTGCTGGTCGCCACGGCGCCGAGCCTGCTGCGCCGGCTCGGCGGCCTCAACGTGGAGCACCTGGCGGAGCGCTTCGGCACGCTGCTGATCATCGCTCTCGGCGAGATCGTGCTCGCCGTGATCCTGGCCGCCTCGGCGCAGCTGACGCCGCTGTCCGCCCTGACCGCGGGACTCGGCCTGCTGCTCGCCGCGGGCCTCGCCTGGGCCGCATTCCTGTTCGGGATCGACGCGATGCAGCGCGGACTCGAGCACCTCATCGCCCGCGACGACTCCCGCGGGATCGTGTGGACGCTCGGGTTCCTGCCGTTCCTGCTCGTGAGCGGCATCATGCTGCTCGCCGGCGCCGTGTCACTCGCGATCGCGGATCCGACGGCGGTGCTCGTCCCCGCGATGGCCGCGGCCCTCGGCGGCGGAGTCGCCCTGTTCTATGGCACCAACGCCGTCATCGTGCGACGGTACGGCGAGGCCTGGCGGCAGGTGCTGCCCTGGGCGGTCCCGGCGATCCTGCTCCCCCTCGCGGTCGGTGCGCTGGCCCTCGTCGTACCCGCCGCGGCCGCGATCGGGGCCATGTCGGTGTCCGTGCTCGCGATCGTGATCCTGACCGAGGTGCGCCGGTACTCCGCGGCGGAGCGGCACTGAGGCGGGGGCTCCGGCGCGGTCAGCGGCCTTCGAACCGCGGCGCGCGCTTCTCCTGGAATGCGGCGAAGCCCTCGCGGTAGTCGACGGTGTCGCAGAGCGCCGCCTGCGCCGCGTTCTCCTGCCGCATCGACGCCCACAGCCCCAGCCGCTCGTCGCGCAGAGCGGCCACGAGCCGCTTGCTCGCCAGAAACGCCGCCGTCGCTCCTGCGGCGGCACGGGCCGCCGCGGCGAGCGTCGCGTCGAGCAGCTCGTCGGCGGGGAGCACCTGGGAGAAGAGTCCCGCCGCGACGGCTTCGGTTCCGCTCAGGAGCCGGCCCGTGTAGATGAGATCGAGCGTGCGGTGCGCCCCCAGCCGCTCGACGAACAGCGCGTGACCGCCCGAGTCGAGCGTCGCGCCGAGGGCGGCGAAGGGGGATCCGATCTTCGCGGTGTCGGCGACGTAGACGACGTCGGTCGCGATGAGCAGGCCGAGGCCCACGCCGAGCGAGGCGCCCTGCGCGGCCGCGAACGTCGGCGCGGGAAACGCCGATATGCGCTGCAGCACCGGTGTGACGAGTCCTTCGAGATAGCCCATCACGTCGTCGTCCCGCGGATCCACGCCCGCGATGTCACGGCCGGCGCAGAACGCGCGTCCCTCGCCGCGCAGCACCAGTGCGCGCACGCTCGCCCGCTCGGCCTCGGCGTAGGCGTCGCCGAGGTCGCGCACCGCCTGCTCGTCGAGCGCGTTGAGCTTCGCCGGGTTGTTCAGCACGATCTGTGCGACGGCGCCGTCGATGTCGAGATCGATCATGGGGGCTCCAAACGGTCAGACGTCGTAGTCGACCGCGACGCGGTCGCTGGTCGGGTGGGACTGGCAGGTGAGCACATAGCCGCGATCGAGTTCGTCCTGCTCGAGGGCGTAGTTCTCGGTCATCGTGACGGATCCGTCCACGAGGCGCGCGCGGCAGGTGCCGCACACTCCGCCCGCACACGCGAACGGCACGTCGGGCCGCACGCGCAGCGCGGCGTTGAGGATCGACTCGTCCGCGGAGACCGGCGTCTCCACGCTGCCGGACTGACCGTCGAGCGTGAATTCGATGAGCCGCGTCGGCTCGTCCTCGCGCACGATCACGGGCCGCCCCGCCTCGGGCTGCTCCTGCCCCGGTTCCCCGGTCGTGAACAGCTCGTACCGCACGTGGGCGGTCTCGACGCCGATGTCGGCGAGGGTGTCGCGGCACAGCTGCACGAGCTCGAACGGCCCGCACAGGAACCATTCGTCCACGGTCGCCGGCAGCACCAGGGCGTCGAGGATGCCGCGCAGCCGCTCCTCGTCGATGCGGCCGGACAGCAGCGGCGCCGACCGCTGCTCGCGCGTCAGCACGTGGTGCACGACGAAGCGCGACGGGTAGCGGTCCTTCAGGTCGGCGAGGTCGTCCAGGAACATCACGTCTGTGGCGCGACGGTTGGTGTAGACGAGCGTGAACCTGCTCGTGTCCGAGCGCGACAGCACCGTCGCGGCGAGCGCCATCAGCGGGGTGATGCCGCTGCCGGCGGCGACGCCGGCGACGTGCGCGCCGTCGAGCGCGGCGAGCGTCGAGGTGAACGCGCCCTGCGGGCTCATCACGTCGAGCTCGCCCCCCGGGGCGAGCGCGGTCTGCGCCCAGGTCGAGAACCGGCCGCCCTGATCCTGCTTGATCGCGACGCTGACGGATCCGCGTGCCGGGGGCCGGCACAGAGAGTACGACCGGCGCACCTCGCGGCCGTCGATCTGGGCGCGCAGCGCCACGTGCTGACCGGCGAGGTAGGAGAACTCGTCGGCGAGCTCCTCCGGCACGGCGAACGTGACCTCGATCGACTCCTGTGTGAGGGGGCGCACGTCCTGCACGGCAAGGGTGTGGAAGCGGGCGCGGTGGCGGGCCGGGGCCGTCGCGGCGGATCCGCCCGACGATCCGCCGACCACGCTGTTCAGCAGTGCGTCCGCGATCCGTGCGGAGTCCGCGGTCTCGGCGGATCCGACGGCCGACGCGGGGCGCAGATGCCACAGCCCGTGGCCCGGGGAGACGTGTGCCATCAGATCGCCTTGAAGTGGTCGAACGGCTCCAGGCAGGCCCGGCACTCGTAGAGCGCCTTGCACGAGGTGGAGCCGAAGCGGGAGATCTCGCGGGTGTCCAGCGATCCGCAGCGCGGGCAGCGCACCGAGAGCACGAGCCGGATCGGCCCGCCGTGCGCGGCGCGGCCGGTGGGCGGCGCGATGCCGTATTCGGTGAGCTTGCGTTTGCCGTCGGCGCTCATCCAGTCGGTGGTCCAGGCGGGCGAGAGCACGAGCCGCACCTCGACGTCGTCGAAGCCGGCGTCGGTGAGGGCGAGCACGACGTCGTCGCGGATCGCGTCCATCGCCGGGCAGCCGCTGTAGGTCGGGGTGATGTCGACGCGGATACGATCGCCGTCGACGGCGATGTCGCGCAACACGCCGAGATCCTCGATCGTCAGCACCGGCACCTCCGGGTCCTTCACGGCCGCCGCCGCGGTCCAGGCGCGCTCGCGGGCGTCGGTCATCGCGGTCACCATGTCGCCCCCGGGTGACGGCGGGCGAGCACCTGCATCTCGGACAGGATGTGGCCCAGCCCCGTGGCGTGGGATCCGTGCCGACCCCCGCCGGAGGATGTCGACCCCGCCGGGATCTCCAGTTCTGCCTCCGCGAAGACCGCGTCGACGACGGCGTCGAAGCCGGCGCGCAGCGAGGACGGGCGCACTGCGGCGTCACCCAGCCTGTCGATGAGCGGCTCGTCGCGGAACAGCTCGGCGACGTACGGCCAGGTGTCGGCGAACGCGCGGATGATGCGGCGGCGCGATTCGTCGGTGCCGCCGGCCAGGCGCAGCACCCACTGCACGGCGTGGTCGCGGTGGTAATCGACCTCCTTGACGGCCTTCTCGGCGATGGCGGCAAAGGTGGCGTCGGTGCTGCCGCGCAGCGCGGTGTACAGCTCGAGCAGGTACGTGCTGATCAGGAACTGCCGGGCGATCGTCTGCGCGAAGTCGCCGTTGGGCTGCTCCACGAGCCAGCAGCTGCGCAACTCCGGCTCGTCGCGGAAGTAGGCCAGGTCGTCCTCGCTGCGTCCGTCCCAGCTGCCCGCGTAGCGCAGGAAGGAACGGGCGTGGCCCAGCAGGTCGAGCGCGATGTTTCCGAGCGCGACGTCCTCCTCCAGCTCGGGAGCGTAGGTGATCCACGCGCCGAGCTGCTGGGACAGGATCAGGGCGTCGTCGCCGAGCCAGAGCGCGTATTCGGCGATGTCGGCGGATCCGGCCTTCTCGCCCGCCCCCGCAAGTTCGGCGGCGAGTTCGAGCGCGTCCACCGAGACGTCGCCGTGCGCGTCCGACCACGACGCAGGAGATCCGGCCTCCGCAGCGGGTACAGACGCGTCCTGGTGCAGGAACTCCTGCGTTCTGTTCGCGGATTCGGTGCTCACAGGTGCGGCACCCCCTCCGAGGCCGTGTAGTACACGGCGTGCCGGTAGTTCTTGCCGGCCGGGCTCTCGAAGAACGCACCCTTGTCACCGGGGTCGCTGGTCGTGATCGCCTCCGCCTCGACGACCCAGATCGAGGTGCCCTCGTTGCGGCGCGTATAGAGGTCGCGGGCGTTGCGGATCGCCATCTCGGCATCGGGTGCGTGCAGGGATCCGACATGCACATGGCTGAGCCCGCGGTTCGCGCGCACGAAGACCTCGTACAGGGGCCAGGTCTCCTCCGGGGAGGCGCCGGGAGTAGTCATGCCGCCACCTCCTGCGCGAGGGACAGCTTGCGTGCGTACTCCGCGGCGGCCTCGCGCACCCAGGCACCCTCGGCGTGGGCGTCGCGGCGGCGCTGCAGGCGCTCGGCATTGCACGGACCGTTGCCGCGCACGACCTCGAAGAAGTCGTCCCAGTCGATCTCGCCCATCTCGTATGTGCCGGAGGCCTCGTCCCAGCGCAGCTTCGGATCCGGCAGCGTGACACCGAGGATCTCCGCCTGTGGCACGAGCATCCCCACGAAGCGCTGACGAAGCTCGTCGTTCGAGAAGCGCTTGATCTTCCAGGCCATCGACTGCGCCGAGTTCGGGGACTGGTCGTCGGGCGGGCCGAACATCGCGAGCGCCGGCCAGTACCAGCGGTTCACGGCGTCCTGCGCCATCTGTCGCTGCTCCTCGGATCCCTGCATGAGGGTCAGCAGGATCTCGAAACCCTGCCGCTGATGGAACGACTCCTCCTTGCAGATGCGCACCATCGCACGCCCATAGGGGCCGTAGGACGCCCGGCAGAGCGGCACCTGGTTGCAGATCGCCGCACCGTCGACGAGCCAGCCGATGGCGCCCATGTCCGCCCAGGTCGGGGTCGGGTAGTTGAAGATCGAGGAGTACTTGGCCTTGCCGCTGATGAGCTGCTGCATCATCTCCTCGCGCGTGATGCCGAGCGTCTGCGCCGCAGAATAGAGGTACAGACCGTGCCCTGCCTCGTCCTGCACCTTCGCCATCAGGATCGCCTTGCGCTTGAGGCTCGGCGCCCGCGTGATCCAGTTCCCTTCGGGCTGCATGCCGATGATCTCGGAGTGCGCGTGCTGAGAGATCTGGCGGATCAGGGTCTTGCGGTACGCCTCGGGCATCCAGTCGCGGGGCTCGATGCGCTGCTCGTTCGTGACGAGCTCATCGAACAGCGCCTGCTCCGTGTGCTCCTCGGAAACCACCGTGGGGACGGTCATCGTCGACTCCTCCGTGAATTACCTACCGTTCGTCCAGTAATTATGGCACACTCGAACAGGCCGAAAGAAGACGAAGCTGTCTGAAAGGGATCCGATGGCGGATACAACGGATGCGAACGGCAGCACAGCGGTGCTGCGACCGATGCTGCAGCGCGATCGCGCCTCGGCGCTGCTGGGCATGCGCGTGGAGGTGGACGAACCAGGGCGCGCGGTGGTGTCGATGCTTGTGCGCGAGGACATGGCGAACGGGTTCGGCATCACGCATGGGGGGCTCGTGTTCGCCCTCGCCGACACCACGTTCGCGATCATCTGCAACGAGGACGAGCGCGTCACCGTGGCCGGCGGCGCCGACATCACCTTCCTGAAGTCGACGGTTCCGGGGCAGGTGCTCACGGCCACCGGCGTGCGCCGCGCGCTCAACGGACGCAGCGGCCTGTACGACATCACGGTCGTCGACGAGACCGGCGACGTCGTCGCCGAGTTCCGCGGCCGCTCGATCACCACCAACCGCGCCGTCCCCGACGCCGCTCCCGAGGAGAACGCATGACCGTCACCGCCCCCGACGAGACCTCGAACGCCGACGCGCTGCGGCTGGATCCCGAGCAGCTGCGAGCCCTGCAGCTCGAGCGGCTGCAGTGGTCGGTGCGGCACGCATACGAGAATGTGCCGCACTACCGGATAGCGCTGCAGCGCGCCGAGGTGCACCCCGACGACATCCGCACCCTCGCCGACGTGGCCAGGCTGCCGTTCACGACCAAGGCCGACCTGCGCGAGAACTATCCGTTCGGCATGTTCGCCGTGCCGATGGACGACGTGCGCCGGATCCATGCGTCCTCCGGCACGACCGGCCGGCCGACGGTGGTCGGCTACACCCAGACCGATCTGGACAACTGGGGCGACCTCGTCGCGCGGTCGCTGGTCGCGTCGGGTGTGAAGCCCGGATGGAAGGTGCACAACGCGTACGGCTACGGCCTGTTCACCGGCGGCCTTGGTGCGCACGCCGGAATCGAGCGGCTCGGAGCGACCGTCATCCCGATGTCGGGCGGCCAGACCGCCAAGCAGGTGCAGCTGATCACCGA
>JAFDWM010000053.1 GCA_018268455.1 Actinomycetota bacterium
CGCGGGCTCAGACGGTTCCGGTGATGAAGGCCCAGAACAGCGATCCGGCGTAGAGCAGCGAGCCGAGCGAGGTGAGGGCCAGGGCGATCACGAGCTCGGCGGGTTTGCGGTATGCCCAGACGATCACGATCGCGGGCAGGATCGCGAGCAGCGCGAGCAGGCCCACCCAGGCGACCGGGTAGAAGAGAGCGAGCAGTGCGAGCGCGACGAACGGCAGCACCGCGAACAGCGTGTACAGGATCTGGGTGGCGCGCCGGCCGATCAGCACGGTGAGGGTGCGCTTGCCGACGAGGCGGTCCTGATCGATGTCGCGGAGGTTGTTCGCAAGCAGCACCGCGCAGGCGAGCAGGCCGATCGCGACCGCGCCGACCCACGCCTCCTGCGGGATGGCGAGGGACTGCACCCAGGTGGTGCCGAGCGTGGCGACGAGGCCGAAGAAGACGAAGACGAACACCTCGCCGAGCGCGTTGTAGCCGTAGGGCCGCTTGCCGCCGGTGTAGAACCAGGCCGCGATCATGCACACGGCGCCGACCGCGATCAGCCACCACTGCTGGGTGCGGATCACGATGCCGAGGCCCGCGATGGCGGCCAGTCCGAAGAATGCGAGCCCGGTGTACAGCACGCTCTTGGCGCTCACCCGGCCGGAGGCGGTGAGGCGGGTGGGGCCGACCCGGTGGGCGTCGGTGCCGCGCACGCCGTCGCTGTAGTCGTTCGTGAAGTTCACGCCGATCTGCAGGCACACGGCGACCGCGAGGCAGGCGAGCGCGATCACCCAGTGGAACTGCGGATCCGCCAGGCGTGCGGCTCCGGTGCCGACGAGCACCGGCGCGATCGCGAGCGGCAGCGTGCGCGGGCGGGCGGCGCCGATCCAGTCCCCGAGGGTCACGGGCTTCAGCGCCTCGACGGGACGCTTGGCCGGGTTGCCGGAGCGGGAGTGCGTCACCGGGCGCGAGGCCGGGGCGGTGTTCTTGGTCTTGCGGTTCGCCACCCCGGAATCCTAGCGGCGCGGGTCATGCCCGCCGCTGACCGCGAGACCGAACCTGCGTCCCGAGACCGACGTTCTCCTCGCCGGTCTCGGGACGGAAGTTCGGTCTCACGGTTGATCAGGGGTGTCGGATCCGCTGCCGCTCGGCGCCGGCGGGCTCAGCGCCGGCGGGCGTCGGCGATCGCGGCGCGCAGGTCGTCGGCGAGCGCGACGAGCTCTGCGTCGTCGAGGGTGTGCGCAGTGAGCCGGATCTGCGGGGAGGCCTCGTCCGGCTCGAGCAGGAACCCACCGCCGGTGCGCACGAGCCAGCCGCGGCGCATCATCGCCGCCGATACGGCGCGGGCGTCCACCCCGCACTCCACCCACACGTTCAGTCCATCGTCGCCGCGGGCGGTGATGCCGCGTTCGCGCAGCAGCGCGCGCAGGGCGTCGCCACGCTCGGCGTAGTGGGCGCCGGCGCGTTCGAGCGCGGCAGGGGTGTCCGGGTGATCGAGCATCCCGACGGCGACGCGCTGCAGGATCCGGCTCACCCAGGTCTTGCCGGGCGAGAGCCGCGTGCGCAGCTGCGCGGCGGTATCGGAGTCGGAGGCGAGCAGCGCGAGGCGCAGATCCGGCCCGAGGAACTTCGACATCGAACGCACGAGTGCCCAGCGCGGATGCCCGTCCGGGATCACCGAATGGTACGGCCGCCGGGACAGCAGCGAGTAGTGATCGTCCTCGATGACGAGCACGTGCGGCGCCGCGGCGAGCACCTCGCGCAGCGCGGCCGCCCGCTCGGCGCTGAGGCTGATTCCGGTGGGATTGTGCGCACGCGGCGTGCACACGATCGTGCGGGCCCCCGCGTCGATCGCGGCGCGCAGGCCCTCGACGGTCATGCCCTCGTCGTCGAGCGGGATCCCCACAGGGCGGTACCCACCCAGCTTGACCACGTTGATGCTGGAGAGGAAGCACGGATCCTCGAGCCCGACCACGTCGCCGTGCGCGAGCGAGGCGACCAGCAGCCGCTCCAGCGCGTCGACCGCGCCCGACGTCACGCTGAGCTCGAAGCCTCGCGGCTGCGCCTCGGCCAGCCAGACCGATGCCCAGCTGCGCAGGCCCTCGTCGATGAGCGCGTCACCGTACAGCGCGGGCGTGCGCAGGTCCACCTCGGCGAGCACCGGCAGCGGCAGCAGATCCGGATCCGGATTGCCGCTGCCGAGATCGCGCAGCACGGTTTCGGCGGCGAAGCCCTCCTCCTCGGTGCGCACCGGCTCGGCGACGACGGTGCCGCCACGGCCGCGGCTCTCCACGACGCCGACGCGGGCCAGGGAGAGGTAGGCGGCAGCGACTGTGTTGCGGTTCACGCCGAGGCGGCCGGCGAGCGCGCGGACGGTCGGCAGGGTCTGCCCGGAGCGGAAGGCACCGGATCCGATCAGGGCGCGCACGGAGTCGGCGATCTCCTGCGCCGTGCTGCCCTGGATCGTCGGTTCCACCACGGATCCAGCCTAGGGTGCGGGACGGAGGCGCCGACCGGACGGCCGACACCTCTCTCGGAGGGACGGACGCGGGTCGTCGCGCCGAGGCACGGCGCCTGCCGCCCCAACGCCGACCTCCGCCGCCTCCTCCACGCACGCGATTCCCGATGCCGGTTCCCCACCTGCGGGCTGCCCCCGGTCACCCAAGATCTCGACCACACCATCGACGCCGCCTACGGCGGCGCGACCGAGGAGGGGAACCTGGGTGGGCTCTGCCGACGGCACCACGTGCTGAAGCATCAGACGGCGTGGGTCGTGACACAGCGCGGCGCCGGCGTTCTGGAATGGACCAGCCCCGCCGGGGTGACCTCCATCGATCGACCGCCGACACCGGTGACCTTCATCATCGACGAACCGGATCCCGACCCGCCACCCGACGCCGAGCCGCCACCGTTCTGATTTCCGAGAGCGCGCCCGTCAGGGGGTCGGCGGAACGATCGGCCGGTGCTCGTAGAAGGTCTGCAGCACCACGGTGGTGCGGGTGCTCACGTTCGCGGCGGCGCGGATGTCGCGCACGAGCTGCTCCAGCGCCCGCGGCGAGGCCACGCGCACGAACAGCATGTAGGCGGCGTCCCCGGCGATGGAGTGACACGCCTCGATCGCATCGAGGTGCTCGAGCAGCTCCGGAGCGTTGTCCGGCTGTGCCGGATCCAGCGGAGTGATCTCGATGAATGCCGACAGCGGGCGGCCCACGGCCTCGGCGTCGACGACTGGGCGGTAGCCGGCGATCACGCCGCGCGACTCCAACCGGCGCAGCCGCGCCTGCACGGCGGAGACGGACAGCCCGACGGCCTCGGACAGCTGCGCGAGGGTGGCGCGTCCGTCCTGCGAGATGGCGGCGAGGATCGCGAGGTCGACAGGGTCATCCATACGTGGAATAATATCGGAGTAGGCAAGCAATTGCCGTAATATTTCCTGTTTCTCACGATCGGAGGTCCCGATGTCCCTCATCACCACCAGCAACGCTCTCATCGGCGAGCCCGAGGTCGTCGAGGACGCCGCCACCGCCGAGCAGTCCCCGGCCTGGCAGCTGCTCAAGAACGCCGCGATCGCGCTGCGCCCGCTGCAGATCAAGGACGGATCCATCCCGAACGCGGCCGACCGCGAGGCCGCGCACGCGCACGTCGCGGCCATCATCGCCGGGATCCGCGCGCTCTCGCCCGCATTCCCGCACGACGCCGACTACCTCGGCGCCGCGGTGAAGGATTTCCAGCGCTGGGCCGACGAAGGATTCGGCGAGCCCGACTTCCTCGACTCCCTCATGGCCTTCCAGCCGCAGCAGCACCGCGTCGACGGCATCCGCCACCTCGTCGTGTTCCCGATGTACACGCAGAACGGATCGAGCGAGCGCCTGGTCGAGGCGCTCATCGTGCAGGCGATCTGGCCGGAGTTCATCGCCGACCTCGAGGCCGGCGACTACGGCAACAAGCTGTTCGTCTCGCTGCGCCTGATCGACTTCACGCCCGGCTACGACACGAACTCCGCGGTGCTCTTCCCCGAGACCGTCGCGATGCGCGAGATCCCGTCGTTCACCTGGGGCGCGATCTTCCAGGATCGCGAGGCCGCCCGCTACCGCCGCGTCGTGCGTGCAGCGAGCGAGATCACCAACCTCGAGCTGCCCGAGCGCGCCGCCGCCATGCTCGCGGACCAGGAGCTCACCGAGAAGACGTTCGTGATGTGGGACATCATCCACGACCGCACGCACATGCGCGGCGACCTGCCGTTCGACCCGTTCATGATCAAGCAGCGCATGCCGTTCTTCCTCTACTCGCTCGAGGAGATGCGCTGCGACATGACGGCGTTCCGCGAGTCGGTGAAGATCGAGCGCGCGTTCGACGCGCGCGTCGCGGCCGGCGAGCAGCTCACCGCCTCCGAGCAGGAGATGCACGACTACGCCCACCTCGTGCAGTATGCGGTGATCTTCGACCGCATCTTCCGCTTCGCCATCACCGGCACCCGCACGCGCAACTACGACGCGGTCGGCGGGCAGCTGCTGTTCGCCTGGCTGCACCAGCGCGGCGTGCTGCACTGGACCGACACCGCACTCGCCTTCGACTGGGAGAACGTGCCCGACGCCGTCGTCGCCCTGGGAGACGCGATCGACGACCTGTACTGGCACTCGATCGACCGCCCGAAGGTGGCGCACTGGCTCGCCGCGTACGAGCTGGTCCGGGGCACGCTCACGCCGCACCCCGCGTCGCAGTGGGCCCGCGGTCTCTCCGACGAGATCCTCGCCGGCGCTCCCAAGGGCTACACCGACGCGGTGCTGGACGACGAGTTCCCGCTGTCGATGTTCTTCGAGACGCTGGACAAGAAGATGAGGCCCGTGATCGAGTCGACGGTGGGGATCCGCGGCACGGACGACTGATCCGGTCGTCCCCGCACGACCGGATCCGGAAGGAGCACCGCATGACCGCTGCCGGGCGCACCGTTCTTCTCGCCGGCGCCACCAGCCCGTCCGGTCTGGCCATCGCGAAGGCTCTGGTCGCGGCGGGCGCGCGGGTGATCGCCGTCGGCCGCGACCGGGCCCGGCTCGACGCGCTCGCCGGCGCGGTCGGATCGGGATCCGTGCGCATCGAGCAGGCCTCGCTCACGGACGAGGCGGAGGTCGCGGCCCTCGCCGCCCGGCTCGACGCCGCCGGTGAACACATCGACGGCGTCGTGCCGCTGGTCGGCGGTTGGCGCGGAGGCGGAGGGCTGGCCGGTCAGTCCGAGCAGGACTATCGCGCCCTGGAGAGCTCCTTCACGACCGTGCGCCTGGTCAGCCGCGCCTTCGACGCCGCACTGCGTGCGTCCGACGCGGGCCGGTTCGCGATCCTCTCCTCCACGGCCGTCGCACGCCCGCTGGCCGGCGGCGCGAACTACGCGGCGGTGAAGGCCGCGAGCGAGACGTGGACGCGCGCCGTCGCGCAGGGCTTCGCCAAGGCCGCACGTGATGCCGGCGAGCCGCTGCGCGCCGCGGCGCTCGTGCTGCGCGTGCGCAGCCTCGACGACGTGATCGATGAGGTGGCCGCGCGGATCGTGGCGCTCTGGGATGAGGATCCGACCCTGCTGAACGACCGCATCGTCGACGTGGTCTGACCGCTCAGTCCACACGATCCCGGTCCGCGCCACCGCGCCGGCGCGCGCTGAGCCTCGCGTCACCGCGTCGCGCCAGGATCGCCTGCAGGGGCCCCGACAGCGCGAGCAGGAACAACGCGGCGTAGCCGATGACCGGCACGAAGACCGCGATGGCGAGGGACACCGCGAACATCACGCAGAGCACGATGTCGGCGATCAGGCCATGGCGCAGCGACGTCGGGTTGATCCGGTGCAGGTCGGGGTGCGCGCGCAGATACAGCCGGGTGCCGAGCATGATCAGCGAGGATGCCAGCAGCGCACCGATGTACAGCGACTTCTGCATCGTGTCGGTATCCATGGCGCCGAGCATGGCCGTCGCCACGGGCAGCCAGACGATCGTGAACATCCAGGCCACCTGAAGCCAGA
This sequence comes from Actinomycetota bacterium, assembly GCA_018268455.1. Classification (GTDB taxonomy): domain Bacteria; phylum Actinomycetota; class Actinomycetes; order Actinomycetales; family Microbacteriaceae; genus Microbacterium. The sequence continues at coordinate 5,986 of JAFDWM010000053.1, forward strand.
TCAGCGCGTTGGTCGACTTCTGCACACGGTCGAACACGCGGTGATGGGTCATCCAGAACATCGCGATGATCAGGAAGCTGAGCGCGAAGCTGAGCAGCTGCGCGCCCTCCTCCTGCACGTACTGCAGCGCGCTCTTGTCCTCGCGGGCGAACTCGGCCACGTTCTCCAGCAGCGGCAGGATCAGCAGCGTCATGGCGATGGCGACGACCGCGTCCACGAACGCCTTCAGCCGCTCCGCGGACAGCATCGGGCGGGTCGTCTCGGCGATCGGCGTCTCAGGATCCGCGGCGGGCTGGCTCACTCCCGCATGCTCCCGCACCGGTGCGGATCCGGTCAAGCGGCCAAGCACCATGCCGCTTCGGCGCCGGCGCATCGTCGTCCGCCGCAGAACCCGCAATCATCCTGCAGAGGTACGCCGTGACCCGCGGAACCGTCCCAGCGACGGATTCGGAGACCTGATCGCCTTGTATAGCGTAAGGATATGAACAAATCCCCGCGCATCCGCCTCCTCGCTCTGACCGTCTCGCTGGCCGCACTGGCGTCGACCTCGCTGGCGGGTTGCAGCGCCCTGACCGGCGGAACCGTCAGCCACCTCATCTTCGAGGACCGGGCCGAGGCCGTCGCCCAGGCCGCCTACGACATCCCAGCCTGGGTGCCCGCCGACGCGCGCATGATCACGCTCGACTACCAGCAGCACGACCGCGGCTACCTGCTGATCTTCTCCTCGCGCACGGGCGTGGCCGCCTCCGGGGATTGCGCGGCCGCGGACGGCGACAGCCCGACTCCCCCCACCAGCGCCTGGCCGAAGGCCTCGCAGATCGATGCGCGCATGCACTGCGGCACCTCGACGATCGTGCGCACCCCCGACCAGTGGTTCGCCTGGGTGCAGAAGTGATCCTCGCGATGGCGTGATCCTCGCGATGGCCGTCCGCAGCGTCCCGACGGCCATCGCGAATAGAGTTGATCCTCGTGAGCACTCTGCATGACACCGCCGTGCGCGGCTTCGCTTCCGACAACTACTCCGGCATCCACCCCGAGGTGCTCGAGGCGATCGCGGCGGCCAACGCCGGCCACCAGATCGCGTACGGCGAAGACCAGTACACCGAGCGGCTGCAGGAGGTCTTCCGGCACCACTTCGGTGAGGGCGTCGAGGCATTCCCGGTGTTCAACGGCACCGGCGCCAACGTCACGGGCCTGCAGGCCATGCTGCCCCGCTGGGGTGCGGTGATCTCCGCGGCGACCGCGCACATCAACGTCGACGAGGGTGGCGCACCCGAGCGCATCGGCGGGTTCAAGATCCTGTCCGTGCCGACCGACGACGGCAAGCTCACCCCCGAGCTCGTGGACCGCGAGGCCTGGGGCTGGGGCGACGAGCACCGCGCGCAGCCGCTGGTGGTCTCGATCACGCAGACCACCGAGGTGGGCACGCTCTACACGGTCGAGGAGATCCGGGCGCTCGCCGATCACGCGCACTCCCGCGGCATGAAGCTGCACCTCGACGGCGCCCGCCTCTCCAACGCCGCCGCGGCCCTCGACCTTCCGCTGCGGGCGTTCACCCGCGATGCCGGCGTCGACGTGCTGAGCTTCGGCGGCACGAAGAATGGTGCCATGCTCGGGGAGGCCATCGTCGTGCTCACGCCCGGTGCGGCGGACGGGCTGGTCTACTCGCGCAAGTTCAACATGCAGCTGGCCTCGAAGATGCGGTTCGTGTCGGCGCAGCTCATCGCCCTGCTCGAGGGCGACCTCTACCTGCGCAACGCCCGGCACTCGAACGCGATGGCGCAGCGCCTGCGCAGCGCGCTCGAGAGCGGCATCGCCGACGGATCCATCACCGGCGTCGGATTCACCCAGCAGACCCAGTCGAACGGAGTCTTCGCGACGCTGCCCGACGGCGTCGCCGACCGCCTGCGCGAGACGTTCCGGTTCTACGACTGGGACGCGTCCCGCAACGAGGTGCGCCTGATGTGCAGCTTCGACACCACCGAGGCCGACATCGACGCGCTCGTCGCCCTCGTCGCGCAGGAGACCAGCCGCTAGTCGGATCCGGTGGCCGGTGCGGCGGCGTCTGGTCGCCCGCCCAAGTGCATCGGATCCTGTCCAGCGCACCGGAAATCCGCGCACACAACCGGCGCCGTCGACGACAACCGGTGCACTCGGCGACAACCGGTGCAGTCGGCGACAACCGGTGCAGTCGGCGACAACCGGTGCGGCCGCGTCTGGCCGCCCCCAAGTGCACCGGATCCTGTCCAGCACACCGGAAATCCGCGCACACAACCGGTGCAGTCGACGACAACCGGTGCACTCGGCGTCAGCGCGGGATCCGCACGCCAGCGCAGCGCGAATCAGCGCAACGCGCGCCGGCGTGGCGCGGGATCAGCGCAGCAGTCCGAGGTGCGCGAGCGCCTGACGGATGAGCGTGCCGCGGCCGCCCTCCATCTCGGCGGCGAGCGCGTCGCTGGCCGCCTCCTCCGGAGTGAACCAGGTCACTTCCAGGGCGTCCTGGCGCGGCTCGCAGGTGCCGGTCACCGGCACCACGAACGCCAGCGACACGGCGTGCTGACGGTCGTCGTGATAGGCGCTGACACCGGGGAGCGGGAAGTACTCCGCGACGGTGAAGGGCGCGGGCGACGGCGGCAGCATCGGGAACGCCATCGGCCCGAGGTCGTTCTCCAGGTGCCGGAACAGGGCGTCGCGCACGGTCTCGCCGTAGCGCACGCGGCCCGAGACGATGGTGCGGGTGATCTCGCCCAGCGGCGTCGCACGCAGCAGGATCCCGATGTCGGTGACCACACCGGATCCGTCGGTGCGCACCGGCACGGCCTCGACGTACAGGATCGGCAAGCGCCGGCGCGCCTGGGCGAGCTCGAAGTCGGTCAGCCAGCCGGGGTTGGTCCCCCCGTCGGGCAGCGCATCGCCGAGCCCCGGGACGCCGAGGTTCGCAAGCGCGTCGGGGAGTCCGTCGTCGTCGGCCGGATCGGGGTCGGGTGTGCGTACCGCCATGCGTCCTTTCTACCAGCGCGCTGGGGCAGGATGGAGATGTGGCTGACCCTGTGGAGATCGATCGCGACGCCGTGCGCTGGCGCCGGCGCGACGACGCACCCCTGCTCGTGCTGCTGCACGGCTACGGATCCGACGAGAACGACCTGTTCTCGCTCGTGCCGTTCCTGCCCGAGTCCGTCACCGTCGCCGCGCTGCCCGCGCCGCTCGCTGCGCCCTGGCCGATGCCGGGGCGCTCCTGGTACCCCATCGAGGAGCTCGAGCGGCGCGATGCCGGATCCGTCACCGACGCGGCCGACGCCGTGCTGCGGTGGCTCGATGCCGAGGCGCGTGATACACCATCGATCGTGCTGCTCGGCTTCTCGCAGGGTGCGTCGGTCGCGCTGCAGACACTGCGACGGGATCCGGCGCGTGTCGCGGGCGTCGTGAACCTCAGCGGTTATGCCGCACCCGGCGACCTGCCGCTCGACGACGAACTGCGTGAGCGGCACACCCCGGTGTTCTGGGGCCGCGGAACCCGCGACGACGTCATCCCCGACGCGCTGGTCGCGCACACGGCGGCCTGGTTGCCCGAGCACTCCGAGCTCGTCGGCCGGGTCTACCCCGGGCTCACCCACAGCGTGTCCGAGGAGGAACTCGGCGACGTGCGCCGCTTCCTCGACGGCTGGCTGGCGGGCCTTCAGGCTCGCGGCGCGTCGGAGGATCCGGCGTCGCCGGAGTCCGCGGAGGGCTGATCGGGCTTCTTCTGCGTGGATGTGCCTTCGGCCTCCGCCCGGCGCCGCTGCTCCTCGCGCTGCATGCGCATGCCCGCGTAAGTGAACATCACCATCACGGCGGCGCCGATCACGACGCCGAGCGCGATCCCGGTGCCCATGTTGTGCAGCGCGACGCCGAGCGCCACCCCCACGCCCATGCCGATCGCGAGGCCGGCGCCGAGGCCGACCCGCCGGAGCGTCTCGCCGGATCCCGGCCGCTGCTCTTCCATGCCTCCAGGCTAGAGCCCCTGCCGGGAGCCGGCATCCGTCGCGCGACGGACCCGCGGCTGGACCGCGATCCCGCGCGCCGGCGGCACGGCCGACAGCACCCGCGACGCGCGACACGCCCGGGTTGCACGATTCCTGCCGCCCCGGTATCGTCGTCCGGGTCTTGTCCGCCGTGTAAGGAAGTCCTTTGATCTGAGTCGTCGCCTCCGCGTTGCATCCACGCGCTGATCCGACACTCCTTCCTGCCCCCGCTCGACGCGGCACAGGCATCTCCGGTCCTCTCGATCCGTCCCTCTGCGACGGTCGCGCCCCTCGGCAGGCGGACCGGTCCGGCATCAGCGCACCCCAACATCTCCCGGGAGTCGCCCATGTCATCACCCCCGTCCGCATCCGCGGTCGTCCTCGACCGCCTCGGCCTCGTCTGGCCCGACGGATCCACTGCCCTCGACGCCGTCTCCGGCGCGTTCGGCGCGGGCCGCACCGGCCTCGTCGGACGCAACGGATCCGGCAAATCCACGCTGCTGCGCCTCATCGCGGGCGAGCTCGCGCCGACCTCCGGCCACATCACCGCGACCGGCGATGTGGCGTACCTGCCGCAGCGCCTCACGCTCGACACGCACGCCCGCGTGACCGAGCTGCTCGGCGTGGCCGGAGTGCTCGACGCCGTCCGTGCCATCGCCGCCGGCGATGTCGATCCCGCCCGCTTCGACGAGGTCGGCGACGACTGGGACGTCGAGGCCCGCGCCGAGGCCGCACTGGCCGAGGCGGGACTTGATCCGTCGTTCCTCGACCGCACCGTCGGCGAGCTGTCCGGCGGTGAGGCGGTGCTCGTCGCGATCGCCGGGATCCGCGCCCGTCGCGCACCGATCACCCTGCTCGACGAGCCGACGAACAACCTCGACCGCGACGCCCGCGCGCGGCTCGCCGAGATGGTGCGCACCTGGCGCGGCACCCTGATCGTGGTCAGCCACGATCTGGCCCTGCTCGAGCTGATGGACGACACCGCAGAGCTGTACGGGGGTGAGCTGAGCGTGTTCGGCGGGGCGTACTCCGCCTGGCGTGCCTGGCTCGACGGCGAGCAGGACGCCGCGCGGCAGGCGGAGAAGGACGCCAGACAGGCGCTCAGGAAGGAGAAGCGGCAGCGCATCGAGGCCGAGCAGAAGCTCGCGACCCGATCGCAGATGGCGAGGAAGGCGTACGAGGAGAAACGCGTGCCGAAGATCATCGCCAACGGCCGGAAGATGGCCGCTCAGGTCTCGGCGGGCAGACTCCGCACCGAGGTTGCCGAGAAGGAGGGCGCCGCGCGCGCCGCGCTCGACGAGGCCGGGCACCGGATCCGCGACGATGCCTCGATGAAGATCGAGCTGCCGGATCCCGGCGTCTCCCGCGCGCGGCGGATCGCGACGATCGGCGATGCCGAGCGCACCTGGACCATCCAGGGTCCGGAACGGGTGGCGCTGATCGGGCGCAACGGGGTCGGCAAGACGACGCTGCTGCGCCGGCTTCTCGGGGCGGATCCGGCCCCGATCCCAGGCCTCCCGCACGGCGAGTGCCACACCGAACGCATCGGGTACCTTCCGCAGCGCATCGATGGCCTCGATGAGACCGCGACCGTGGTCGAGAACGTCGCGTCGCGCGCCCTGGAGATCCCGGAGAAGGAGCTGCGCAACCGGCTCGCCCGGTTCCTGATCCGGGGTGCGGCGGCCGATCGCCCGGTCTCCGCGCTGTCGGGTGGGGAGCGGTTCCGGGTGGCGCTGGCGGCGCTGCTGCTGGCGGATCCGGCGCCACACCTGGTCGTGCTCGATGAGCCCACCAACAACCTGGATCTCGACACCGTCGACCAGCTCGTGCAGGTGCTGCGCGCGTACCGGGGTGCCGTTCTCGTGGTCAGCCACGACGACGCGTTCCTGCGTCGGCTGGACGTCGACCTCGTGCTCGAGCTGGACGCCGACGGGGCGCTGTCGGAGGTCGTCCTGGACGACTGATCCGGCCCGCACCCACCGGATCCAGCCGCCGCCCAGGCCGCGGGGGCAGGATGAGGGCATGAGCACCCTCGTCCGCCCCCGCAAGGGCCGCGTCATCGCCGGCGTCTGCGCCGCGCTCGCGCACAGGTTCGGCTGGCCCGTCCTCCTCATGCGCCTGCTCGCCATCGTCCTGATGGTGTTCGCCGGACTGCCGCTGTGGGTCTACATCGTGCTCTGGATCCTCATCCCGAAGGAGAAGTGAGCCCGCGGAGGCTTCCGGGTCAGGCGCGCCGCGCCCGCATCGCGCGGGTGTGGCCGAGCGCCGGATCCGCCGCGAGCCGCGCGTACTCCTCGGACTCGCGAGGGATCAGGGTGACGCGGCCTTCGGCGTCGCTGAGGACGCCCCAGCCGTAGCGCTTGCCCAGCGGAGACGCGCGCAGGCAGGCCTGTCCCTTCGAGAAGAACTCGTCACGCGCCGCACCGTCCTCCGGATCGATGCCGCGGCGCAGCGCCCACGTGGCGAAGATGACGTCGTCCGAGGTCCGCTCGAACGGGTGCTCGGCGATCATCCGGTAGTGCAGCGCCCCGATCGTCGGGACGGTCCCTGAGCTCGTCGAAGGGCCCACGGGCGGTTCCTGCGCGTGATCCGCGGGGCAGTCCTCCGCCACCTCGATGAACGTGCTCGTGTAGTTCGTGGTGTGCGCGGCCATGGATCCACGCTCGCACCGGTCTGCGACACCGGGCTTGGAGATCCGCGACAGGATCGCGCGGGCGTTGCGCCCTCGGCGGATCCACGCCGAATGTCGCCGGCACCGGCGAAGATGGACGGATGAGCGACTCGGCGACCGGAACGAAGCACGACGTGCTCGACCGGTTCACGCCCGCGACCCAGGACTGGTTCCGCGGGGCGTTCACCGCGCCCACTGCGGCCCAGGCGGGAGCCTGGGAGGCGATCTCGGCCGGCCGGCACGCACTGGTGGTCGCACCGACGGGGTCGGGCAAGACCCTGTCGGCCTTCCTCTGGGCGATCGACCGGGTGTTCCGTGAGCGCACCGCCGAGGGTGCCGACACCGTGGGCAAGCGCCCCTCGAAGAAGGACGCCGAGCGGGCCGGCCGCACGCGGATCCTCTACATCTCCCCACTCAAGGCCCTCGGCGTCGACGTCGAACGCAACCTGCGCTCGCCGCTCATCGGGATCGGCCAGTCCGCCCGCAGGCTTGGGATCCCCGCACCCACGGTGAC
>JAFDWM010000054.1 GCA_018268455.1 Actinomycetota bacterium
CTCAACACGATGATCGCCGAGGGCGGCAACATCTACTTCCTCAGCAAGATCGGCGCGACGCACGGGCTGAGCTTCCAGCAGATGGCCGGCTCCATGACCGGCATGAGCGAGGCCGCGTACCGCGACATGATGGTCGGCGGCGGACGCCGCCCCGAGGGCAATCGTCTCAAGGACCTGGACGGCTGGACGCCCCCGGCGGCCGGCGAGAAGGCCGACGTGTTCCGCCCGAACGCGCCGGCGCGGTACACCTCGGCGCTGTTCACCTCGCACGTGCCCGCGATCGGGGCCGCGATGGATCTCGGCAAGACCGAGGAGCCGTACTGGAAGAAGGTCTTCGACGGCTACCAGTGGACCCGCAGGTGGGCGAAGGAGAACACCCCCGACGTCGTGATCCTGGTCTACAACGACCACGCCACCGCGTTCGACGCCAGCATCATCCCGACCTTCGTGCTCGGCACCGGCGCGGCGTACCCCGTGGCCGACGAGGGCTACGGGCCGCGTCCCGTTCCCGATGTGCAGGGCTACCCGGAGTTCGCCGCACACCTGGCGCAGTCGATCATCCAGGACGACTTCGACCTCACCCTCGTCAACGAGATGGTCGTCGACCACGGCCTCACCGTGCCGCTGTCGCTGGTCTACGGCGAGCTCGGCCCCGACGAGCAGTGGCCGGTCAAGGTCATCCCGCTGGCCGTCAACGTCGTGCAGTACCCGGTCCCGTCCGGGCGCCGCTGCTACGAACTGGGCAAGGCGCTGCGCCGCGCGATCGACAAGTGGGACGGCGAAGAGCTCAACGTGCAGATCTGGGGCACCGGCGGCATGAGCCACCAGCTGCAGGGCCCGCGCGCGGGCCTCATCAACAAGGAGTGGGACAACGCGTTCCTCGACCACCTCATCGCCGACCCGCTGGGACTCACCGAGTGGCCGCACATGGAGTACGTCGACGAAGCAGGATCCGAGGGCATCGAGCTGGTGGACTGGCTGATCGCCCGCGGCGCGATGGACGATCAGTTCGAAGGCGAGGCGCCCTCGACCGACCACCGGTTCTACCACGTGCCCGCGTCGAACACCGCCGTCGGTCATCTCGTGCTGTCGAACCCGATCGGCCGCACCGACCTGGCCGATGACGACGCGGGCGCCGCCGAGCCGGCCGACGCTGCGACGGCTGCCCCGGAGCCCGCAGAGACCGCGGCCGTGGCGAACGCCTGAGATCCCGCGACCCGCACGACTCTTACCCGGAACAAGGAGAGCGAATGAGCGACAAAGTCCGCATCGCCGTCGTCGGCGCCAACGGCGCCTTCGGCATGAAGCACCTCGATGGCCTGAAGAACATCGAGGACGCCGAGGTGACGGTCGTCAGCGCCACCTCGCAGGAGAAGGCGGATGCCGTCGCCGCCCAGTACGGGGTGCCGAACGCCGTCGTCGGCCTGGACGCCGTGCTGGAGCGCGACGACGTGGATGCCGTCATCCTCGCCACGCCGACCGGCCTGCACGCGGCGCAGACGCAGGCGGTGCTCGCCGCCGGCAAGCACGTGCAGGTGGAGATCCCGCTCGCGGACTCGCTCGCCGACGCCGAGGCGACACTGGCCGTGGCCGAGGCTTCGGACCGGGTCGCGATGGTGGGGCACACCCGGCGGTTCAACCCGTCGCACCAGCTCGTGCACGACCGGATCTCGGCGGGCGAGTTCGCCGTGCAGCAGATGGACGTGCAGACGTACTTCTTCCGCCGCACGAACACCAACGCCAAGGGCGAGGCCCGCTCGTGGACCGATCATCTGCTCTGGCACCACGCCGCGCACACCGTCGACCTGTTCGCCTACCAGGCCGGCAGGATCGTGCAGGCCAACGCCATCCAGGGGCCGATCCACCCCGAGCTCGGGATCGCGATGGACATGTCGATCCAGCTGAAGAGCGAGACCGGCGCGATCTGCACGCTGTCGCTGTCGTTCAACAACGACGGCCCGTTCGGCACCTTCTTCCGCTACATCGGCGACACCGCGACCTACGTCGCCCGCTACGACGACCTGTACGACGGGCGCGACGAGCAGATCGACGTGTCGCACGTGGCGGTCAGCATGAACGGCATCGAGCTGCAGGACCGCGAGTTCGTCGCCGCGATCCGCGAGGGGCGTGAGCCGAACTCCTCGCTGCGTCAGGTGATCGACTGCTACCGCGTGCTCGGCGCGCTGGAGGAGCAGCTCGCGTGACGGGCGCCGACGGCGCGGCACCGGCGGGCACCGGATTGCAACTGCCCCGGATGGGGCTCGGCTGCATGAGCCTCAGCCACGCCTACGGCATCCCGTCGTCGCCGGAGGAGGGCCTGGCGATACTGCGCGCGGCCCTCGACAGCGGAGTGGCCCACCTCGACACGGCCACCCTGTACGGCGGCGGCCGCAATGAAGAGCTGGTCGGACGCGCCCTGCGCGGGCGCCGCGACGAGGTCGTGCTCGCCAGCAAGGGCGGCATGGCAATCGTCGACGGCACGCGCGTGATCGACGGGCGCCCCGCCGTGCTCCGGGAACAGGTGGATGCGTCGCTGATCCGACTCGGCGTCGATCACATCGACCTGTACTACCTGCATCGCTGGGACAAGAAGGTGCCCATCGCCGACAGCGTCGGCGCGCTCGCCGAGGCGGTGGAGGCCGGCAAGATCGGCGCGATCGGACTCTCGGAGGTCTCCGTCGCGCGGCTGCGCGAGGCGCAGCGGGCGGCACCCATCGCGGCGGTGCAGAACGAGTACTCGCTGTGGACCCGCAACGCCGAGATCGCGATGCTCGAGGCCACGCGCGAGCTCGGTGTGACATTGGTCGCGTTCTCACCCGTCGGGCGAGGCTTCCTCAGCGACAGCGTCGCGGATCCGGCACAGCTCGCCGAGAAAGACATCCGCCGTCCGATGCCGCGCTTCTCCGCGCAGAACTGGCCGGCCAACGCGGCGCTGCTGCCCCAGTGGCGCGCGCTCGCCGCGAAGGCCGGCTGCACGCCCGCCCAACTCGCCCTGGCGTGGCTGCTGTCACGCGGCGACCACGTCGTGCCGATCCCCGGCTCGACGAACATCGCCCACATCCGCGAGAACGAGGCCGCCGCGGCGCTCACGATCGACCCCGCCCTGCTGGAGCGCGCCGGTCGCCTGATCGGTCAGGACAGCGTCAGCGGACCCCGCTACGCCGCGCAGGCGACCGGCGAGGTCGATGCCGAGACGTTCGAGGACGCCGCATGAGGGCGATCTCGTCGATGGCGACGCGCCACCTGTTGGCCGACCTGTTCCAGGCCGCGGCCGACGCCGGTCTGCCTGCCGTGGACCTGGAGTCGGTCGGGGGAGTGGATGCCGCCGCCCGCGTTGCCGCGGGCGAGCCGTTCGACCTCGTGTTCCTCGCGGATGATGCGCTGGCGCGGCTGGCCGAGGCCGGGCACGTGGATGCCGGATCCGTGGCGCCGCTCGCGCTCTCCCAGGTGGCCGTGGCCGTGGCATCCGGATCTGCCGAACCCGCCGCGCTCGTCACCGCCCCCGCCTTCGACGACGCGCACGGGGTGCGCGCAGCCTTGGAGCAGGCGGAGAGCATCGGCTACTCCACCGGACCCAGCGGCACCGCGCTGGTGCGCATGATCGACGAGTGGGGCCTCACCGCCGAGCTGGGCGACCGGCTCGTGCAGGCGCGCCCCGGCATCCCCGTCGCGCGCTCGCTCGCCGACGGCGAGGTCGACCTCGGCTTCCAGCAGCTCAGCGAACTCGTCGGCCAGCCTGGGGTGCGCATCCTCGGCGTGCTGCCCGGCGACTGTGCGATCGACACCATCTTCGCGGGTGCCGTCGCGACAGCATCCGACGATGCGGCCGACGCCGCATCCGTGCTCGCCTTCGTGACCTCGGACGCCGCGGCCGAGATCGTCGTGCGGCACGCGTTCGGCGCCCCCGAGCGCTGACCGGACCGCCCGGCGTACACTTCCACTCACCGGAAGCAGCACGAGGAGGTGCGCGATGGCGGGACGCACTTCGCAGCCGGGCCAGAGCGTCACCGGGCGGGTGCTCATGATCCTGGAGCTGTTCGAGCGGTCGCTCGCGCCGCGCAGCCTCACCGAGATCAGCACCGAGACCGGGCTCGCGCTGAGCACCACGCACCGCCTGCTCGCCGAGCTCGAGGGCTGGGGCGCATTGCAGCGCGACGACAACGGCCGCTACCAGATCGGGCTGCGCCTCTGGGAGCTCGGTCAGCACGCCGGAAGACAGGTGCGCGAGATCGCCCGGCCGCTGCTGCAGGACCTCTTCACCCTCACGCAGGAGACCGTGCACATCGCGGTGCGCGACGGCGCCGAGGTGCTCTACATCGACCGCGTCTACGGCAGTCGCCGCGTGCCGCAGGCGTCCCGCGTCGGCGGGCGTCTGCCGCTGCACGCGACCGCCGTCGGCAAGGTGCTGCTGGCGTTCGAGGAGCCCTGGGTGCGCGAGGCGCTGCTCGCCCAGCCGCTCGAGTCACGCACGCCGCTCACGCACGTCGATCCCGACGCGCTGCGGGCCGAGCTGGCAGTGGTGCGCACGCGCAGCTTCGCCACGACGCTGGACGAGACCCGTTTGGGGGCGACCTCCATCGCGGTCCCGGTGTTCCAGAACGGCACGGTGGGGGCCGCGCTGGGTCTGGTGACCACCACCGGATCCGCGAACTCGCTCGAGCAGCACCTGCCCGCACTGCGCGGTATCGCCCGTCGTCTGGAGACGAGCGTCGGCGCCTTCCCGCTGCAGTCCCTCCGCCAACCCGCTTCCACTGGACGGAAGGCGGCGGCTCAGCGTGCCGAGGGGCGGCGTTAGATGAATCACACGTTCCGGCGGTCCGTGGGCCGCCGGAGCCCCAAGCCACTCAGGTACTGACACGAAGGAGTCGTCATGGCCCTCTCGCCCACCGAGGCCCGCGCGGCGGCAGCAGCCGGCTGCCCCGTCGACCACAGCGCGGCCGCGTCGTCGGGTGTCGACCACCACGGCTACGAGCCCTTCGACCTGAAGGATCCGTTCCCCGCTTACGCGGCGCTGCGTGCATCCGAGCCGGTCATGTACGACGAGCGGATCGACTGCTGGGTCGTCACCCGTTACGACGACGTGAAGTCGACGTTCGAGAACTGGGAGACCTTCTCCAGCGAGAACGCGCAGGCTCCGGTCCGCGAGCGCGGCCCGCAGGCCACGCAGATCATGAAGGACGGCGGGTTCACCGCCTACTCCGGCCTCTCGGCCCGGATCCCCCCGGAGCACACCCGGCTCCGCGCCATCGCACAGCGCGCATTCACCCCGCGCCGCTTCAAGGCGCTTGAGCCGACGATCCGGGAGAACACCCGCGCCGCCCTCGCGGCGATGCTCGCGAATCCCGAGCGCGCCGGCGACTTCTTCGGCCAGGTCGCCTACGACATCCCCACCATCACGATCCTCACCCTGCTGGGTGTGGACCCGTCGCTGGTGCCGACCTACAAGCGCTGGTCCGACTCGCGGGCCGCGATGACCTGGGGCAACCTCAACGACGAGGAGCAGGTGCCGCACGCGCACAACCTGGTCGAGTACTGGCAGGAGTGCATCGCCCTGGTCACCGCGGCGCACCGCGACGGCGGCGACAACCTCATCGCCGACCTCGTCACCGCGCAGGACGGCGGAGCCGAGATCACGGATCACGAGATCGCCTCGCTCTGCTACAGCCTGCTGTTCGCGGGCCACGAGACCACCACGACCCTCATCGCCAACTGCATCCGGGTGCTGCTCGCGCACCGCGAGCAGTGGGATCAGCTGGTCGAGGATCCGACCCGCATCGCCGGTGCGGTCGACGAGGTGCTGCGCTATTCGGGATCGATCGTCGCCTGGCGACGCAAGGCGCTGGCCGACGCCGAGATCGGCGGCGTCGCCATCCCGAAGGGCGCGAACGTGCTGCTCGTGATGGGATCCGCCAATCGCGACGCCGAAGTGTTCGAGAACCCCGACGTGTTCGACATCGCCCGCCCTGACGCCCGCAACCACCTCTCGTTCGGGTTCGGGATCCACTACTGCCTGGGCAACATGCTCGCCAAGCTGCAGGCGAAGATCGTGCTCGAGGAGACCCTCATCGCGGTGCCGCAGCTGCAGCTTGCCGGCGCCGACATCGACTTCCGCGAGAACCTCTCGTTCCGCGTCCCCCTTTCCGTCCCCGTCACCTGGGAGATCTGACATGAGCGACTACCTCTTCATCCGCTTCTTCGACCAGGCCGGCCCCGTCACGATCGAGAACCTCGGCGGCAAGTGCGCCTCGCTGGTGCATCTCACCGGCGCGGGCCTGCCCGTCCCTCCCGGCTTCGCCGTCACGACCGCCGCCTACACGGCCTTCGTCGAGCTGACCGGCCTCGCCGACGAGATCGACGAGCTTCTCACCGGAATCGACGCCGAGGACGTGGCGGGCGTCGACGAGATCTCCGCGCGCATCCGCGACGCCTTCCTCAGCCGCGAGGTGCCGGAGGCCGTCGCCGCGGAGTTCTCCCGGGCCTACGCCGCACTGCAGGAGCGCTTCAACGAGCAGCAGCCCGTGGCCGTGCGCTCGTCGGCCACCGCCGAGGACCTGCCGGACGCGAGCTTCGCGGGCCAGCAGGACACCTACCTCTGGCTGCGCGGCTACGACGCGGTCGCCGAGCACATCCGCCGGTGCTGGGCGTCGCTGTACACCTCGCGCGCGATCGTGTACCGGCTCGCCAACAGCATCCCCGACGAGGGTCTGTCGATGGCCGTCGCGGTGCAGAAGATGGTGGATGCCAAGACCGCGGGCGTCGCGATGACCATCGACCCGTCCAACGGCGACCGCTCCACCATCGTGATCGACGCCGCCTGGGGGCTCGGCGAATCCGTGGTCTCCGGCACCGTCACACCCGACAACCTGCACGTCGACAAGGTGCTGCTGACCATCTCCGAGGAGCACATCGGCGACAAGCACATCGAGATGGTGCCTGACGCCGAATCGCAGGGCGTCGTCGAGCGCGAGGTGGAGGCCGAGCGGCGCAGCATCCGCTCCCTCACCGACGCCGAGGTCGTCGCGGTCGCCACGATCGCCAAGCGCGCCGAGAAGCACTTCGGCTCGCCGCAGGACATCGAGTGGGCCATCGACCGCACCCTGCCCGAGGGCGAGAACCTGCTGCTGCTGCAGTCCCGCCCCGAGACGGTGTGGTCGCACAAGTCCTCCGACAAGACGCCGACGAGCTCCGGCTTCGGCATCGCCAGCATCACCCAATCCCTGATGACCCAGATCGGCCGCTGAGCCGCCTACCCGAACAGGAATCACAGCAATGTCAGAGTCGACCGCTGTGGCAGCCGCCACCATGCCCGCCACCGGGCGCAACTCCTTCCCCAGCCCCTACGAGCAGGCGGCACCCGCGGGCGCCGAGGGCTGGAAGGAGCTCTACGCCTACAACCTCGTCTTCCAGGACAACCTGCGCGAGGTCGAGGAAGCCAAGTTCTGGTTCTGCGACAGCCAGCACTGGCCCACCGTCACCAAGCCGTTCGAGACCATCGGCTTCGAGTTCGCGGTCGGCTGCCTGGGCCAGTACAACGCCCGTCAGCTGCTCATCCCGACCGCCAACGGCATCGAGTACCGGATCCACAACGGCTACGTGTTCATGTCGCCCGTCGCGGTCGACCCCGCCCACATCGAGGCCCGCGTCCCCGAGTTCATGAAGCGCGCCGGCCACTACTTCGAGAACTGGGACTCGCTGCTGCAGAACTGGCACACCAAGCTGCGCGCCACGATCTCCGAGATCGAGGGCCTCGACTTCACCGCCCTGCCCGACATGATCCCGATTGAGGACGTCCTCTCGGGCAAGGGCACGAGTCCCGCCACCGAGTTCCTGGAGAACTACGACCGCCTGATCTCGCTCGCCTACCGCGCTTGGCAGTACCACTTCGAATTCCTGAACCTCGGCTACGTCGCCTACCTCGACCTGTTCATGTTCTGCAAGGAGCTCTTCCCGCGGATCTCCGACCAGGCCATCGCGACGATGGTGCAGGGCGTCGACATGGAGCTGTTCCGCCCCGACGACGAGCTGAAGAAGCTCGCCAAGATCGCGGTGCGCGACGGCCTCGCAGGCCTGTTCGGCGACACCTCGGATGCCGCGGCGACCCTCTCCGCTATCGCCGGCCACCCCGCAGGGGCCGCGTGGACCGCGGCCTGGGAGGAGGCGCAGGACCCGTGGTTCAACTTCACCACCGGCAACGGCTTCTACGCCCACGACCAGTACTGGCGCGATGTGCCCTCGATTCCGCTCGCCTTCATCAAGAGCTACATCGAGCGGCTGCAGGACGGCGCCGACATCGACCGGCCCGTCGAGGAACTGGTCGCCGAGCGCGACCGGATCACCGGCGAGTACGCCGAGATGCTCGACGGCGACGTGCTGGCGACCTTCCAGGGCAAGCTAGGCCTCGCGCGCACGGTGTACCCGTACGTCGAGAACCACAACTTCTACATCGAGCACTGGACCATGGGCGTCTTCTGGCGCAAGGCCCGTCAGCTCTCCGCGGTGCTGCACGAGGCGGGTTGCTGGCCCGAGGCGAACGACATGTTCTACCTGCGTCGCGACGAGGTGCGCGAGGTGCTCTTCGACTACGTCAACGGCTGGATGGTCGGAGCGCCGGCGATCGGACCCTCGCACTGGCCCGCCGAGGTGCAGCGTCGTCGCGGGATCGTCGATGCGCTGGCGACCGCACGTCCGCAGCCCGCGCTGAACACCCCGCCCGAGGTCATCACCGAGCCCTTCACCCTCATGCTGTGGGGCATCACCGACGACCAGATCCAGAACTGGCTCGGCAAGGGCGACGTCCCGGAGGGCACGCTCAAGGGCATGGCCGCATCCCCCGGCACCGCCGAGGGCCCGGCGCGCGTCATCTCCAGCGCCGACCAGCTCAGCGAGGTGCAGGACGGCGAGATCCTCGTCGCCTCGGTCACCGCGCCGAGCTGGGGCCCGATCTTCGGCAAGATCCGCGCGACCGTCACCGACATCGGCGGCATGATGAGCCACGCCGCCATCGTGTGCCGCGAGTACGGCATGCCCGCCGTCACCGGAACCGGCACCGCATCGGTCGAGATCACGACCGGGATGATGCTGCGGGTCGACGGCAACTCCGGCACCGTCACGATCCTCGACTGACCCCCCGCGAGCAGAGAGCAGCACGACATGAGCACATCGATCCGCACGGTGGTGATCACCGGGGCCGGCGGCGGGCTGGGGGCGGCGTTCGCGCACGCCTTCGCCGCAGCCGGTGACCGAGTGGTGATCGCCGACATCGACGGGGAGGCCGCCTCCCGCGTCGCGGCCGAGATCACCGCGACCGCCGAGGTCCCGGCACTCGCCGTGCGGGTCGACGTCACCGACCGCGCGTCGGCGGAGGCGCTCGCCGCGGCCGCAGTGGCCGCGGGCGGCAGCATCGACGTGCTCGTCAACAACGCCGCGATCTACGCGGCCGTGACCCGCTCGCCCTTCGAAGACATCGATGAGGGCGAATGGGACCGGGTGATGGCCGTGAACCTCAAGGGGCCGTGGCAGGTCACCCGGGCGGTGTCGCCGCATCTGTCGGACGACGCCAGGGTGATCAACATCTCCTCGGCGACCGTGTTCAGCGGATCCGCGCAGTGGGCGCACTACGTCGCATCCAAGGCCGGCGTCATCGGCCTGACCCGAGTGCTCGCCAAGGAGCTCGGGGCGCGCGGCATCACCGTCAACACGGTCGCTCCCGGCTTCACCCTCACCGAGGCCAGCCACGGCCTGATCGAGAACGCAGAGTCGTACGGGGTCGACCGCGGGGCGATCCGCCGCCCGATCGCCCCCGACGACATCGTCGGCACCGTGCAGTACCTCGCCTCACCGGCTGCCGCGTTCGTCACCGGACAGACCGTCGTCGTCGACGGCGGCCGCCAGTTCATCTGAGTTCACCATCGGAGGAGACCCCATGAGCACCGTCATCTACACCGCCGACAACGGCACCGTCACCTCGATCGACGGGCGCCCCGGCGACTCGATCATGGAGACCGCGGTGCGCAACGGCGTACCCGGCATCGTCGGGGAGTGCGGCGGCAGCCTGTCCTGCGCGACCTGTCACGTGTTCGTCGCACCCGAGACCCGCGACCTCGTCGGAGGCCCCGGCGACCTCGAGGACGAGATGCTCGACGGCACCGCCGTCGACCGCCGCGACGAGTCCCGCCTGTCCTGCCAGATCAAGCTGCAGGACGGCTGCGAGTACCACGTCACCACCCCGAGTGCCCAGGTCTGAGGAGGATCCCATGACTGCGACACTGATCGTCGGCGCCTGCCAGGCCGGCGTGCAGATCGCCTCGATCCTGCGCGAGCGCGGCGAGACCGGTCCGATCTACCTCGTCGGCGAAGAGCCGCACCGTCCCTACCAGCGTCCGCCGCTGTCGAAGGGCTGGATCAAGGGCGAGCTGCAGCCGGACGACGTCATCCTGCGCAGCCGCGACTGGTTCGCCGAGCGCGACATCGAGCTGATCACCGGCGACCGGGTCGTCACCGTGCACCGCGCCGCCGACGGCAGCGGCACCGCCACCACCGAGGGCGGCCGCAGCATCGCGTTCGACCGCCTCGCGCTGACCACCGGCGCCTCGGCCCGCAAGCTGCAGATCAAGGGCACCGACTACCACGGCGTGCACTACCTGCGCGATGCCGATCAGGCGATCACCCTGCAGCCCGCGCTCGCCGACGACGAGGTGCAGAACATCGTCGTCATCGGCGGCGGGTTCATCGGCCTGGAATCGGCGACGGTCGCCCGCGGACTCGGCAAGAACGTCACCGTGCTGGAGGCCGCGCCGCGCCTGGTCGGCCGCGTCGTCGCGGAGGAGACCAGCGCGTTCTACCTGGACGCGCACCGCCGTCGCGGCATGCAGATCGTGCTGAACGCGCGGATCTCGCACCTCATCGGCGGCGACGCGAAGGTCGCCGGCCAGCGCGGCTCGGTGACCGGCGTCGCGCTCGAGGACGGCACGGTGATCCCCGCCGACCTCGTCCTCATCGGCGTGGGCGTGATCCCGCGCACCGAGCTCGCCTACCAGCTGGGTCTCGACGTGGACGGCGGCATCAGCGTCGATGCGTCCGCCCGGGCATCCGACGGGAAGACCGTCGCAGCCGGCGACTGCACCATGATGCCCAACCCCTACCCGCTCGGCGTGGGCGGGCGGATCCGGCTGGAGAGCGTCAACAATGCGCTCGAACAGGCCAAGATCGCCGCCGCCAGCCTGCTCGGCGAGGACGCCGAGTACCGGTCGGTGCCCTGGTTCTGGTCGGACCAGGGAGACATCAAGCTGCAGATCGCCGGCCTGTCGACCGGGTACGACCAGGTCGTCGTGCGCGGCGAACCCGCCGAGGAGAAGTTCTCGGTGCTGTACTACCGCGACGGGCAGCTCATCGCCGCCGACGTGATCAACCATCCGGTGGAGTTCCTCGCCGTGAAGTCCGCCCTGACCAAGGGCGCCACGATCCCCGCGGCGGCCGCCGCCGATGTCACCATTCCCCTGAAGAACGCCGTCGTCCTCCCGGACTCGGTGCCTGCCTGAGACGAGCCGAGATGACCCTCCCCACCGCTGTCACCGTCGACACCAGCCCCATCAGCGCCGCCGCAGCGCACGACGATCTCGACCCGCTGTGGCGCGCCGTCGTCACCGAGTCGCGCTCGCGGCAGAACGACATCCACCTGCCGATCTCGTTCGCCTTCGCCGAGCGGCTGTGCGACGCGTACCCCGAGGCGGACGCGCTCGTCGTGCGGGTCGCGACCCTGCTGCACGACACCGGCTGGGCGCGGGTCGAGCAGGATCGCATCATCTCCGAGGGCTTCGCCGGAGACTGGCGCCGCGCGGATGTGCGCTACGAGCACGAGCGGCACGGCTGCGACATCGCCCGCGAGGTGCTGCCGCCCCTCGGCTACGACGACGCCTTCATCACCCGGGTGACCGACATCATCGACGGGCACGACACGCGTCAGGTCTCGCACTCGATCGAGGACAGCCTGATGCGCGACGCGGACCGGCTGTGGCGCTTCACCGCGACCGGCATCGCCTTGGCCTCCTCGTGGTTCGGCAGCACGCCTGCCGCGTACTGCGCCCGACTGCGGGTCGAGATCGTGCCGGAGCTGCTCACCGATGCCGCCGTGCAGATGGCCCTGGCCGAGCTGGAGCGCGCGGAGATCCTGCTGAAGATCGAGCAGCTGTCATGACGCTGGTCGCCGACGGGATCGTCGAGGCGATGCGCGCGCGGCATCGTTCCGCGGCCGCCGGGCTGCCGTACACGCACGTTCCCGGGCACATCATCGACGGGGTCGAGACGGCCGCCGTCGGTCAGAAGCGCTCGGCGGTGGTGGATCCCGCCACCGGCGAGGAATGGGGATCCGTCCCCGAGGCGGACGCCGCGACCGTCGACGCGGCTGTCGCGGCCGCACGCGCGGCCCAGCGTGGCTGGGCGGCGCGCACCCCGTCAGAGCGCGCCGAGCTGATCCGGCGGATGGCGGACGCCGTCGAGCGCCGCGCGGATCCGCTCAGCCTCACCAACTCGCTCGAGAACGGCTCGCCCGTCGCCGAGACCGCCGGAGCCGCCGCGAACGCGGCATCCATCCTCCGCGTCTTCGCGAGCCTCGCCCCGCACCTGGAGCAGGGCGACGTGCGCGCGTTCCCCGGGGGCGCGAACGAGACGGTCGTCGCACAGGATCCGGTCGGCGTCTGCGCGCTGATCGCGCCGTGGAACTTCCCGATCAACCTCGTCGTGATCAAGCTGGCCCCGGCCCTGGTGGCGGGCTGCGCGGTCGTGATCAAGCCGGCCGGACCCACGCCGCTGTCGATCCGCTTCCTGCTGGAGGCCGCCGAGGAGGCGGGCATCCCGTCGGGCGTGATCAACCTGATCACGGGGGAGGGCGCGACCGGGGATCTGCTGGTGCGCCACCCCGGCATCGACAAGGTCGCGTTCACCGGGTCGACCCCGGTGGGCCGCCGGATCGCCGCCGCGTGCGGCGAGCTGCTGCGCCCGGTGACGCTGGAGCTCGGCGGGAAGTCCACCGCGATCGTGCTGCCGGACGCCGACCTGGATGCCATGTCGCGGATCCTCATCCGCAGCAGCATGCGCAACACCGGCCAGACCTGCTACATCTCCACGCGCCTGGTCACGAC
>JAFDWM010000055.1 GCA_018268455.1 Actinomycetota bacterium
GTTCAGCTGACGTCGCACGTGCAGCGTCGCGCTGCCGTCGTCATGCCACTCGACATCGCGGCGCTGCAACCCCAGGCACTCTCCACGCCTCAGCTGACACCAGGCCGCGAGCTGCACCATGATCGCCCACGGATCGGGAACCGCCTCATAGAGCGCTTCGACCTGAGTCGGCGCGATGATGTCTTCGCTCTCGTCATGGTCGGCGTCATGACGTACCGATTCTTGGCGGGGAATCGAGATGCTTGGTGCTGCTGGAATGATGCCGTCGCGCGCCGCTTGGCGCAGAATCATCATGAGCACGATGAGTACGGGCCGCGTGATGCCATTGAACTTCGACTTCGGGTTCAGCGGCGCCGGAATCTTGTCAAGCCGGTCAGTCATCACGCGGATACGGTCAACGTCGATGTCCTTGAGTGGGGTGTCACCGAACTCTGGAACGAGGTAGCCGGTGACCTTGCCCTGATACGAACGGACGGTGCCGACCGCGCGTATTTTGCCACTGCGGTTGGGCTCGTTCTTGATCAATTGCATCCACCATTTCGAGTACTCCTCAAAACCCATCGACCGACTCTGCTCGGCGGCAATCTCTGCACGGAGTCGCTTCGCAACGACTGCTGGCGGCTCCCACAGACCGAGCGCGATCTTCGACTGCATCGACGCAAGCCACTTCCGCGCATCGGTCTTCGTGACGAACGTCAGCGCCTTGTCGTCCTCAGTTCGCGCTGGATACATCTCGCCATCTGGCGCGGGATAGCGGGCCTGCCAACGACCCGACGGGAGCTTACGCAACCGACCCCAGGCCTCGCGTTTCACCGTGCTCATGATGACCTCCCGTGGACTCGAACAGCCGCTCGTGGACCGTCGTGCCCCTCCGTGCCCCTCACGTTGCGCAGGCCCAGAGATCCGCAGCATTCCGCGGAAGTTGAGCCCTTGCGTTCACATCGAGGGGCACGATGGGGCACGGCGTTGGGCGTCAGCCGAACCCCGATTCGGTTCGGGTCACACTTCCTTGCCCACGTCGAAGGTGCACGCGTGCCCCCTGCGTGCCCCACTGAATGGATATTCCTGGTCATCTCTGTTCTCCTCTGTCGTCGAACAGAGGGCATAAAAACGGCCCGCACCCGCGAAATTTCGCGGATCCGGGCCGTTGACCAGGCTTTTCAGCCGGGGCTTCTCAGAAAACTTCTAGAAGTCCCAGTCCTCGTCTTCGGTGGCTTCCGCCTTGCCGATGACGTAGGAGGATCCGGATCCCGAGAAGAAGTCGTGGTTCTCGTCCGCGTTGGGCGAGAGCGCCGACAGGATCGCCGGGTTCACGTTCGTCACCGCGGCGGGGAACATCGCTTCGTAGCCGAGGTTCATCAGCGCCTTGTTCGCGTTGTAGTGCAGGAAGCGCTTGACGTCCTCCGTGAGGCCGACGCCGTCGTACAGATCCTGCGTGTACTGCACCTCGTTGTCGTAGAGCTCGTACAGCAGCGAGAAGGTGTAGTCCTTCAGCTCGTCACGCTTGGCCTGGTCGAGCGTCTCGAGCCCACGCTGGTACTTGTAGCCGATGTAGTAGCCGTGCACAGCCTCGTCGCGGATGATGAGGCGGATGAGGTCGGCCGTGTTGGTGAGCTTGGCGCGGCTCGACCAGTGCATGGGCAGGTAGAATCCGGAGTAGAAGAGGAAGCTCTCCAGCAGGGTCGAGGCGACCTTGCGCTTGAGCGGCTCGTCGCCCCGGTAGTAGTCCATGACGATCTGAGCCTTCTTCTGAAGGTTCTGGTTCTCCACCGACCAGCGGAACGCCTCGTCGATCTCCTTCGTCGAGCACAGCGTCGAGAAGATCGAGGAGTAGCTCTTCGCGTGCACCGACTCCATGAACGCGATGTTCGTGTAGACGGCCTCCTCGTGCGGGGTGATCGCATCGGGGATGAGAGAGACGGCACCGACCGTGCCCTGGATCGTGTCCAGCAGCGTGAGGCCGGTGAACACCCGCATCGTGAGCGTCTGCTCCTCGGGGGTGAGCGTGTTCCACGACTGGATGTCGTTGGACAGCGGCACCTTCTCGGGCAGCCAGAAGTTGTTCACGAGGCGGTTCCAGACCTCGAGATCTTTGTCGTCCTGGATCCGGTTCCAGTTGATCGCCAGCACGCGGTCGACCAGCTTGAGAGGTTCGGGGGTCATGTCTCTTCCTTCAGAAATCCCAGTTCAGAGCTCAATTACAACGTGCAGCTGACGCACTCGGCCATATCGGTGCCCTCGAGTGCCATCTGACGCAGACGGATGTAGTAGATCGTCTTGATGCCCTTGCGCCAGGCGTAGATCTGCGCCTTGTTGATGTCGCGGGTCGTGGCGGTGTCCTTGAAGAACAGCGTCAGCGAAAGACCCTGGTCGACGTGCTGCGTGGCGGCGGCGTACGTGTCGATGACCTTCTCGTAGCCGATCTCGTACGCGTCTTCGTAGTACTCGAGGTTGTCGTTCGCCATGAACGCAGCCGGGTAGTAGACGCGACCGAGCTTGCCCTCCTTGCGGATCTCGACCTTCGCCGCGATCGGGTGGATCGAGCTGGTCGAGTTGTTGATGTAGGAGATGGATCCGGTCGGCGGGACGGCCTGCAGGTTCTGGTTGTAGATGCCGTGCTCCTGGATCGACGCCTTGAGCGCCCTCCAGTCGTCCTGCGTGGGGATGTGCTGGCCGGCGAAGAGACCCTTGACCTTGTCGGTCGCGGGCACCCATTCCGCCTCGATGTACTTGTCGAAGAACGCGCCCGACGCGTAGGTCGAGTCGGCGAAGCCGTCGAAGGTCTCGCCGCGCTCGATCGCGATCTTGTTGGACGCGGTCAGCGCGTGGAACAGCACCGTGTAGAAGTAGATGTTCGTGAAGTCGACACCCTCCTCCGAGCCGTAGTAGACGTGCTCGCGGGCGAGGTAGCCGTGCAGGTTCATCTGGCCGAGGCCGATCGCGTGCGAGCGGTCGTTGCCATCCTCGATCGAACGGACCGAGGCGATGTGGCTCTGCTGGCTCACCGCCGTGAGGGCGCGGATGCTCATCTCGACGGTCTTGGCGAGGTCGCCGCCGTCCATCGCCAGGGCGATGTTGAGCGAGCCGAGGTTGCAGGAGATGTCCTTGCCGATCTGGTCGTAGGACAGGTCTTCGTTGAACGTCGTCGGCGTGTTCACCTGCAGGATCTCGCTGCACAGGTTGGACATGTTGATCCGGCCCTTGATCGGGTTGGCCTTGTTCACCGTGTCCTCGAACATGATGTACGGGTAGCCCGATTCGAACTGGATCTCGGCAAGGGTCTGGAAGAACTCGCGCGCGTTGATCTTGGTCTTCTTGATGCGCGGGTCATCGACCATCTCGCGGTACTTCTCGGTGACCGAGATGTCGCCGAACGGCACGCCGTAGACGCGCTCGACGTCGTACGGGCTGAACAGGTACATGTCCTCGCCGTTCTTGGCGAGCTCGAACGTGATGTCCGGCACGACGACCCCCAGCGAGAGGGTCTTGATGCGGATCTTCTCGTCGGCGTTCTCACGCTTGGTGTCGAGGAATCGCATGATGTCGGGGTGGTGGGCACTGAGGTACACCGCGCCGGCGCCCTGGCGCGCGCCGAGCTGATTGGCGTAGCTGAAGCTGTCTTCGAGCAGCTTCATGACGGGGATGATGCCGGAGGACTGGTTCTCGATCTGCTTGATCGGAGCGCCCGACTCGCGGATGTTCGAGAGCAGCAGGGCCACGCCGCCGCCGCGCTTGCTGAGCTGCAGCGAGGAGTTGATCCCGCGGGAGATGGACTCCATGTTGTCCTCGATGCGCAGCAGGAAGCAGCTGACGAGCTCGCCGCGCTGCGCCTTGCCGGCATTGAGGAAGGTCGGGGTGGCCGGCTGGAAGCGACCGGAGATGATCTCCTCGACCAGCCCCGTCGCGAGCGTCTCGTCGCCGTCGGCGAGCGCGAGGGCGGTCATCACGACGCGGTCCTCGAAGCGCTCCAGGTAGCGCTTGCCGTCGAAGGTCTTCAGGGTGTAGCTCGTGTAGTACTTGAACGCGCCGAGGAACGTCTCGAAGCGGAACTTCTTCGAGTAGGCCAGGTCGTTGAGCTTCTGGATGAACTCGAACGAGTACTTCTTCAGCACGGCGCCTTCGTAGTACTGCTTCTCCACGAGGTAGTCCAGACGCTCCTTGAGCGAGTGGAAGAACACCGTGTTCTGGTTCACGTGCTGCAGGAAGTACTCCCGCGCGGCCCGCTTGTCGGCGTCGAACTGGATCCGGCCGTCCGCGTCGTAGAGATTCAGCATCGCGTTGAGGGCGTGATAGTCGAGCCCCTCATACAGCGCGTTGACCTTGAACGCCGCCTCGCCGTTCACAGCGTCGAGTTCTGCCTGCTCGGTTGCGGTTCCCACCATCGTTCCAATCCGTCGCTCACGCGATCGACGTCGTCCTGTGTGCCGAAGAGTTCGAGCCGGTACAAGTGCGGCACCCTGCACTTGCGGCTGATGATGTCTCCGGCGGCGCAGAACGACTCGCCGAAGTTGGTGTTGCCTGCGGAGATGACTCCGCGGATGTGTCGCCGGTTGCGCTCGTCGTTGAGGAACCGGATGACCTGCTTGGGAACCGCGCCCTTCTCCTCGCCGCGCCCCTGTCCCCCGCCATAGGTCGGGGTCACGAGCACGAACGGCTCATCGATGACGAGCGGATCCTCGGTGCTGTGCAGGGGGATCCGCCGTGCCGGCAGCCCCAGCTTCTCGACGAACCGGGCGGTGTTGCCCGAGATGCTCGAGAAGTAGACCAGCAGCGGCGCGACGGTCGCGGTGCTTGTGGCAGTGTTCATGCTCGTTCCTGGAGCCTGCCGAAGGACGCCCTCGCGGCTTACGCCAGGCGAGCGGCGAGTTCGTCGATCTTGTCGGGACGGAAGCCCGACCAGTGACCCTCGTCGGTGACCACGACGGGAGCCTGCAGGTAGCCGAGCGACTTCACGTGCTCGAGCGCCGCGGCGTCTTCGGAGACGTCGTGCACCTCGTACTCGATGCCCTTCGCGTCGAGTGCGCGGTAGGTCGCGTTGCACTGCACGCAGGAGGGCTTGGTGTAGACCGTGATGGACATGTATTGCGCCTCTTCTTTCCCCTCAGAACCCGACTGTCAGGCAGGTGGCCTCGCCGGGAGTTCAATACTACATATAGGTGCCGACATTCGGACCGACCACAAGGGCTAGTAGTTACAACTGTGTAGTTTTCCACCGCATTCCACCGTTTCGCCACAGGTTCTCCACGATGTTCTCCACAGTCGGCCTGCACCATCGAGCGGCCGCGAACCGCGAGATCCCGCGGGTTGTGTGACGGCTGCGCGGATCCCTCCACAGATCGGATGCTTTCAGGGGCCTCCGACATTCCTCAGGCTGTGGAAATCGACCTCCGGCGTGTCGTCGGCGTGTCGCGGAGCATGCCGACGGCGACGGGGAGCGGGCCGCCGCGCACCGCTCCCGGGAACGGCCGAACGGTACCCTTGATCCGTGGCCGGATCGGGATACAAGGAGTTGCTGCGCGTACCGGGAGTCGGGCGCATCATCGCCGCCCAGCTCACCGCCCGATTCCCGAACGGCATGGCGAGCCTCGCGATCCTGCTGCACGTGCAGCACACCACCGGCTCCTATGGTGCCGCCGGCCTCGTGCTCGCCGCGTCCTCGATCGGCCAGGCGGTGTCGGGGCCCGTCACAAGCCGCTGGATGGGGCGCTGGGGCATGCGCCCGGTGCTGACGCTGACCCTCTCGATCTGCGTACTCGCCTTCCTCGGCCTGGCGTTCTTCTCCTTCCTGCCGCTGGCCGGCTACATGGCGCTCGGCCTGGTCGCGGGACTCGCCACGCCGCCGATCCAGTCGGCCGCGCGCACCATCTACCCGAAGCTCGTGAACTCGTCGCAGCTGACGCCGCTGTTCTCACTGGACGCGTCGCTGCAGGAGATCATCTGGATCGTCGCGCCGGTGGTCATCACGCTCGTCTCGACGCAGATCGGCACCGTGCAGGGAGTTCTGCTGGTGGCTGCGGTGCTCGTGTGCGGCGGCGCGTGGTTCATCCTCTCGCCCGAGGTCGGGCGCGTGCGCATCCCGCGCAGCCGGCGCGGATTCGGCGCCGTGGTGCGCAAGCCGCCGGTGCTGCTGGCGACGACCATCGGGTTCCTCATCGTGGGCGCCTGCGCCGCCGTCGAGGCCGGAGTGGTGAAGACGTTCGACCACGGTGGCCTCGAGGCGGGCCTCGTGCTGGCGGTGTTCTCGGTGGGCAGCCTTGTGGGCGGCCTCGCCTCGGGCCGAGTGCCGATGGGTCCGTGGGCGATGGCGCGCCGGCTCACCATCGTGACGGTCGGCCTCGCGCTGACCATGATCTCGCTCAACGTGTTCTGGCTCGGAGGTACGCTGCTCGCCGCCGGCGTCGGCATCGCCCCCGCTCTCGCCGTGCTGTTCGCCATCACCTCGGCCAGCGTGAAGTTCTCCGAGACCGCAGAGGCGTTCGGCTGGGCCGGCACCGGGCAGCTGATCGGCGCGGCCGCCGGATCCGCGATCGCCGGCTTTCTCATCGACAGCCTGCACAGCCCGACCGGCGCCTACCTCGCGGCGACCTGCTTCGCCGCGGTCGCCCTGATCGTCTCCGTCGTGTTCGTGCGCTTCTTCCCCGATCTGCGCGGCCGCGACGCCGCACCGATGCCGGACACCGAGACACTGAGCGTGCCGCTGCCCTGAGCTCCGCTATCGCTCACTGACGAGGTTCAGGCGATCCGATCCTTCGGGCGCCAGAACGACTCGGGGAACTCACTCAGCGGCTTCGGGTGGTCCCTGCCGGTGAGCCCGTAAGGATCCAGCTCGCCGAACAGCTCGCGCAGATCCGCCTCCAGCACGCCCGCGACCCTCAGCACCGTCGCGAACCGCGGGTTGCCCAGCCCCTTCTCGATCTTGCGCAGGTTCGACACGTCGAGCTCGCACGCCGCAGCCAGCCCCTGGATCGTCAGCGACTGCTTCACGCGGAGCTCGGCGAGCCGCCGACCCAGCTCGACGCGCGGATCCTCAGGAGTTTCGGGCACCCATCTTTGCTAATGCCCACACGTGCAAATACGAAGTTTTATCCCCGCTAGGTTAACAACGCGCGGCTATAACCTTTCGGTTGTCGTCTCGCAGTGTTGCGATGCCGAACCGGGAGCTGAGCCGTATGTCCGACGAGGGCCTGCCTGTACACGTCCGTTTCGTGCCCGAAGCGGACGACGCGTCGCCGTTTGACACGCTGCTCGCGCAGTTTCGTGCGCTCGCTGATTCGAAGCGGATGCAGGGCAACTACCTCGAAGAGCTCGTTCGGCACTACCTGCAGCTCGAGCCGCTGCGGGCGGATCACCTTCGGAACGTGTGGCTCTGGAAAGACTGGCCGGGGCGCGAGGGCCGCCCCGACACCGGGATCGACCTCGTCGCGGAGACCACGTCGGGCGATCTCCTCGCGGTGCAGGTGAAGTTCTTCGCTGCTGGCTACCGCATCCATAAGTCCGACCTCGATTCCTTCTTCGAAGCGGTCGGCCGTGAGCCGTTCGCCGGCGGCATCGTCGTCGATACGACCGGCGGCGCCTGGTCGACGAACGCTCAGGAGGCGCTGAAGAATCGCTCCAAGCCGATCCAGCGCGTGACGCTCGACGAACTGCGTCACAGTCAGATCGACTGGTCGACCTACAACCTGCTGGATCCGCTCAGCGCACCCGTCACGTACGAACGCAAGCAGCTCCGTACGCACCAGCACGAGGCAGTCGGCGCGGTACTGCGCGCGTTCACGGAAGGTCACGCCGAACGCGGGACCATGGTCATGGCGTGCGGCACAGGCAAGACGTTCACTGCGCTCAAGATCGCAGAACGGTGGACCCGCGAGCGTGCCGGTGAACGATCCCTCATCCTCTTCGCGGTGCCGTCGCTCGCACTGCTGCAGCAGTCGCTGGAGGAGTGGTCTCGCGAGCACGACCCCGACCTTCCCTTCCGGGCGTTCGCCGTCGGATCCGATCCGAAGCTGGGGCGGGTCGCGAACGGAGACATGACCACGGTCGCGCTGGAGGACCTCGGAGCTCCCGCGACGACAGACGGTGCGACACTGCACCGCCTCATCGGCGACGACGACCTCGATGTCGGCATGACGGTCGTGTTCTCGACCTATCAGTCGATCCAGGCCGTCTCCGACGCTCAGCGCCTCGGCCTGCCGACCTTCGACCTCGTGATCTGCGACGAGGCGCACCGAACGACCGGCGTGACGCTCGCTGAGGACGACGAGCCGAGCGAGTTCGTCAAGATCCACGACCCGGCGGTGATCGATGCAGAGCACCGCCTCTACATGACCGCGACGCCACGCATCTTCAACGCTGAGGTCAAGAACAAAGCACGCGCGAAGGACGCGGAATTCGTGTCCATGGACGATGTCTCGCGTTTCGGCGAGGTCGTCTACCGGATCGGCTTCGGCGAGGCCGTCGAACGGCAGCTTCTGACCGACTACAAGGTGCTCGTCCTCGGTGTGAGCGAGGACCAGATCGCGACCTCCTTCCAGCAGGACATGGCCAGTGAAGGGCACGAGCTTCCACTTAGCGACGTGGCGAAGCTCATCGGCTGCTGGAACGGTATGGCCAAGCGTCAGTCTGGACACCTTGCCGAGGGCTTCGGCGATGATACGGCGCCGATGCGGCGCGCCGTCGCGTTCGCGCGCGACATCAAGACGTCGAAGAAGATCACTCAGGACTTTCCTCCGCTGGTGCAGTCGCACTTGCAGAACCTCGCGAACGACGACCCGACGGACGACCTCGGCGTCGAGTGCCGGCACGTCGACGGCACGATGAACGCGACCGAGCGCGGCGCCCTGCTCGACTGGCTCAAACAAGATCCGGGCACCGGCTACCAGGGGGCCCCAGAGGCACGTGTCCTCACGAATGCGCGATGCCTCAGTGAAGGCGTCGACGTGCCGAGCCTTGACGCGGTGCTCTTCCTCAACGCGCGCAAGTCGCAGGTCGACGTGGTGCAGGCGGTCGGTCGTGTGATGCGACGGGCCGAGGGCAAGCGAGTCGGCTACATCATCCTTCCGATCGCGATCCCCGACGGGGTCTCGGCTGAGGCCGCACTCACCGACAACGAGCGATACAAGGTCGTCTGGCAGGTGCTGCAGGCGCTCCGCTCGCACGACGAGCGGCTCGATGCGCAGATCAATCAGATGGCGATCACTGGCAAGGCGCCGGAGACCGTGCTGATCGAGCACATCGATCTGACGAAGAAGTCATCGAAGTCCGATTCCGGACATGGCATCGGAAACGGTGATGCCGGGACCGACTCCGACACGCACAGTGCATCCTCTGCTTCGCCGGGACCGTCGTCGGCGGCTATCCCTCTGTTCGCCGCGGATGACTGGAAGGACGCGGTCTACGCAAAGCTCGTTCGCAACGTCGGCGACCGCATGTACTGGGACGACTGGGCGAACGACATCTCCGAGATCGCTCAGAAGTACATCACTCTGATCCGCGCGCACCTCGGCGCTGCAGGAAATGAGCGGGGACCATTCGAGAGTTTCCTCGCGGCGCTGCGAGCGACCGTGAACCCTGAGATCGACGAGTCCGAAGCGATCGAACTGCTCGCGCAGCACCTCGTGACGATGCCGATCTTCGAGGCGATGTTCCCCGATGAGAGCTTCTCGCAGGCGAACCCCGTCTCGAGCTCGATGCAGGTCGTGATCGACTCGTTCGCGGAGAACGCCGCGTTCGCCCGCGAGCGGGAGCCGCTCGAGGAGTTCTATTCGCGGATCACAGACCGGATCCGCAAACTACCCGACTTCACCTCGAAGCAGCGACTGCTCGTCACGCTGTACGACCGGTTCTTCACGAAGGCGTTCCCCAAGCTCGCCGACCGCATGGGGATCGTCTTCACACCCGTCGAGGTCGTGGACTACATCTTGCGATCGGCGGACGACGCGCTACGCGCCGCATTCGGCCGCAGCCTCGGCGACCGCGACGTGAAGATCCTGGATCCGTTCACGGGCACAGGCACGTTCTTGACGCGGCTGCTGCAGCTCGGCTGCATTCCGCCGGAGAACCTCGAGTACAAGTATCGCAACGACCTCTTCGCCAATGAGATCGTGCTACTCAGCTACTACATCGCCGCTGTGAACATCGAGAGCGTGTTCCGCGAGGTGACAGCGGTGACCACGCTCGTTGAGCGAGCGCAGCGAGACGAAGCGCCCGATTCCGTGACCGACACGGCCTTCCCTGGCATCAGCCTCACCGACACGTTCGCAATGGACGAGCGCGCAAACCAGCTCGCCGGCGGCGTCTTCCCGGAGAACACCGAACGCCTGGAGAGCGAGCGCAACAGTCCGATCGACGTGATCGTGATGAACCCGCCGTACTCGGCAGGTCAGCGAAGCGCGAACGACAACAATCAGAACGCGAAGTATCCCGCGCTGGATGAGCGCATCGCCGCCACCTACGTCTCACGAAGCTCTGCGACGCAAAAAGCAAAACTATATGACTCTTACTATCGGGCCTTGCGCTGGGCGACAGATCGGATCAAGCACCGCGGGATCGTCGCATTCGTCTCGAACTCGGGCTTTGTGGACGGCAACACGGCGGATGGGATCCGGCTTACGTGGGCGGAGGAGTTCAGCGACATCTTCGTCGTCAATCTGCGAGGCAACGCACGTACGCAGGGCGAAGTGCGTCGACGTGAGGCCGGCAACGTTTTCGGCGAAGGCAGTCGAACTGGAGTCGCCATCGCGATACTTGTGAAAGCTCCGGATCATGACGGTCCAGCGCGTGTGCACTACGCCGACATCGG
This sequence comes from Actinomycetota bacterium, assembly GCA_018268455.1. Taxonomy (GTDB): domain Bacteria; phylum Actinomycetota; class Actinomycetes; order Actinomycetales; family Microbacteriaceae; genus Microbacterium. The sequence continues at coordinate 10,799 of JAFDWM010000055.1, forward strand.
CGACTACCTCTCTCGCGAGGAGAAGCTGGAGAAGATCCGCGTTGAGGCGACACTCGGCGAGACAGAGTTCACTGAACTCACGCCGAACGAAGCAGGTGACTGGACCACCCAACGAGACGAGCGATTTCCGCGGTTCACTTCGATCGACAAGATGTTCACCACTGTCTCGCTCGGTGTCAGCACGAATCGGGATGCATGGTGCTATGGCTTCTCACAACAAGGTGCTCAGGTAACGATGGTGCGAATGATCGCTGACTTCAACGCCGTGCTGACGGGTGCGAACAACTTCAACGAAGCCGATCCGACGCGGATCTCGTGGAGCAGCGGGCTTCAGTCGCGCAGGCGCCGCGGGGTTGAGATCAGCTTCGCCACCGATCCGATTCGGATGAGCGCGTATCGTCCATTCACCCGCTCGTGGCTCTACTTCGATAGGAACGTGATCGAGCGCCCCTCTCGCGTCGCTGCTCTACTTCCGACACTCCATCACCACAACAGCCTGATCATCGTGAACTCCCGTGTCGGGGATATGCCGCTGATGACAAGTCTTCTGCCTGACCTGCATCTCGTCGGAGACTCGCAAGTCTTTGCGCGGTACACATGGGAACCGGTGACAGCCTCGGATGGCGGCTTCAACTTCGCAGGCCTCGATTCCAGCGAAGACGATGTGATCCTCGACGGCTACCGCCGCGTCGACAACATCACCGACCACACTGTCGAGACCTACCGTCGCGTCTATGCCGACGGCGCGATCACGAAGGACGACGTCTTCTACGGCGTCTATGGGCTGCTGCACCACCCCGAGTACCGAGAGCGCTACAAGGCAGACCTGAAGAAGATGCTTCCCCGCATCCCTCACGTGGCGGGGTTCGGCGAGTATGCGCGGATCGGCCGAGAACTCGCCGACCTGCACGTCGATTACGAGAACGCTCCGCGGTACGACCTCACCGAAGTGTGGACAATCGATCCGCCGGAGGAGGACTACGAGCGCTACGCCATCGAGAAGATGTCGTGGACGAAGCGCACCGAGCACACCGCGATCAAGGTGAACGCGCACCTCACCCTGACGGGCATCCCGGAGCAGGCGAACGCCTACACGATCGGGGGCCGCAGCCCGCTCGAGTGGATCCTCGATCGCTACCGCATCAAGGTCGACAAGCCGTCCGGCATCGTCAACGACCCGAACGCATGGCTCCGCGAGCAGAACAACCCTCGCTACGTCGTGGACCTAATCGGCTCCCTCGTGACCCTATCCCTGGAGACCCAGCGCCTCATTGCTGAGCTCCCGCCCTTTAAGGTGATCGAATGATTCACACGGTGAGGTCCGGAGCCCAAGCCGAACCGGACGATATCCACGTGCTCGAATTCGCGCGCCTCCTCGAGACTCTCGAACCCCATCTGCCGATCTCTGACGCCTTCGAAAAGGACGTTCCTCAGCGTCAGGGAACATGGTGGTCGAGCCAGCGGGAGCACATGGTCCACTGGTTCACCGCGCAGGCGTCGCTCGGCTCGGGCGCGTACACCCGCAGCCAGCCGAACTTCAGCGCGAGAACGACCTACAATCGGCTGCTTGCGCCAGCAGCGCTCCTATGGATAGCGGAAGGCCTGGGCGAGGACGCCGAGCTCGTCCGATCCGCGGCCGACCGCGCACGCACCGAACTGAACGCACGCAGACGACCGGGGCTCGTGCGCTCATTCCTCCCGTGGGCACGTATCGCGCCGCTCGCTCACGAACTCCGGCACACATCGCACTCTCGATAACACGTGTCTGTGGCGCACGCCGCCCGCCTTCGAAATCCGGTGTTCACGCCAGCCAATCCTCCATGGGACGCGGCGCACCCGCAGACTCACGCAGCCATTCGTCCAATGCCTCGATGATCGCCGCGGTCCGCTGCGATCCCCCGCGCGGATGGCGGCGAGGATGCACGAGCAACAGGCTG
>JAFDWM010000056.1 GCA_018268455.1 Actinomycetota bacterium
CAGATCGTTTCGAAAGGCGGCGTGCAGGCCACTTCCGCCCCGGCATCCGTGCCGACACGATGGATCCATGACCGAGAACAGCGTGACCCTGACCCTCATCGGCGGACCCACCGCGATCATCGAGTATGCGGGCGTGCGCCTGCTGACGGATCCGACCTTCGACGCCCCGCGCACTTACGAGGGGGGCATCGCGCTGCACAAGCTCAGCGGTCCGGCACTCGGCGCCGACGAGGTGGGCGAGATCGATGCGGTGCTGCTCTCGCACGACCAGCACCCGGACAACCTCGACGAGTCCGGACGCGCCTTCCTGCCGCGAGCCGGTGCAGTGCTCTCCACGCCGGAGGCGGCGGGACGCGTCGACGGAGTGACCGGGCTCGCGGCGTGGCAGACGCAGCGTGTCGGGGGCGTCGAGGTGACCGCCGTGCCCGCGCTGCACGGACCGGAGGGCGCGGAGGAGCTCTCCGGAACGGTGACCGGCTTCGTGCTGCGCGCACCGGGGCAGCCCGTCGTCTACGTCTCCGGTGACAACGCCTCGGTCGAGGTCGTCGCGGCCATCGCGACGCGGATGGGGCGGATCGACGTCGCGGTGCTGTTCGCGGGAGCGGCCAACGTCGGGCGCTTCGGCGACGCCGACCTCACCCTCAACGCACGCACCGCGGTCGCGGCCGCCCGCGCGCTGGGCGATGCGGTGATCGTGCCAGTGCACGCGGAGGGATGGCACCACTTCTCCGAGACCCGCGAACGGCTGGTGCGCGAGTTCGGGTATGCGGGCCTGGCCGATCGCCTGCGCAAGCCCGAGGCGGGCGTGCCGCTCGTGCTCTGAGCGTCACGCCCGCCCGGGGATGCGGAGGATGCGTCGTCCTCAGGCGCCGAGCAGCGCCTCGATGGGCCCGCGTGCGAAGAACAGCACGAATCCGACGCCGACCACCCACAGCAGCGGGTGGATCGTCCTGCCCCGGCCGGTGAGCGCGTTCACGACGATCCAGCTGACGAAACCGGCGCCGATGCCGTTGGCGATCGAGTAGGTCATCGGCATGACGGTGACCGTGAGGAAGACCGGCAGCAGCACCCGGAAGTCGCTGAGGTCGATGTTCTTGATCTGCGAGAGCATCATCGCGCCGACGAGCACGAGCGCTGCCGCGGCGACGGCGCTCGGCACCAGCGCGGTGAGCGGCGTGAAGAACATGGCGAGCAGGAACAGCAGACCCGTGATCGTCGTCGCGAGGCCCGTACGGGCGCCTTCGCCGATGCCTGCGCCCGACTCGACGAACACCGTCGCGGACGACGACGACGTGCCTCCGCCGACGATCGCGCCGACGCCCTCGACGATCAGCGCCGACTTGATGCGCGGGAAGTCGCCCTTCTCGTCCGCGAGATCGGCCTCCTTCGCGAGTCCGGTCATCGTGCCCATCGCGTCGAAGAAGTTCGAGAACAGCAGCGTGAACACGAACATCACCAGTGCCACGCCGCCGACCTTCGCGACGTCGAAGCCGAAGTCGACCCGGCCGATCAGGCTCAGATCCGGGATGCTCACGATGTTGCCCGTGAAGCCGAAGTCCTGGCCGAACGGCCAGATGAGGTTCACGACCGCGGCGAGGACGGTGCCGCCCACCAGCGCGATGAGGATGGCGCCCTTGATGCGCAGGGCGATCAGCACCCCTCCGATGAGGAGCGTGAGCACGAACAGCAGAGTCGGGATCGAGGCGACGGATCCGCCGACGCCGAGATCGACCGGGGGAGAGGCCTGCTTCGTCGATGTCACGAAGCCGGCGTTCACGAACCCGATGAAGGCGATGAACAGGCCGATGCCGACCGTGATGGCGAGCTTGAGCTGCACGGGCACCGCGTCGAAGATGAGCTTGCGCAGACCGGTTGCGGCGAGCAGGACGATGATGACGCCGTTGATCATCACGAGCGCCATCGCCTCGGGCCAGGTGACCGACTTGACGATCGTGAACGCGACGAAGGCGTTGATGCCGAGTCCGGCGGCGAACGCGAAGGGCAGCCGGGCGATCAGGCTGAACAGGATCGTCATGACGCCCGCCGTCAGCGCCGTCGCGGCGGCCACTGCCGCGCCGGGCAGCGTGTGACCGTCGACATCGGGGGTGGCCAGGATGATCGGATTCAGGATCACGATGTAGGCCATCGTCACGAAGGTGACGACGCCGCCGCGCACCTCGGTGCCCAGCGTGGATCCGCGCCGGGTGATCTCGAAGAACCGGTCGACGGCGTTCTTGGGCTCGGCGTTCTCGGGCTCGGCGGTCTGGCCGGTCGTGGGCGGGGGGACTGTCGTCATGGGGGACCTCCGCGCAAAACCGTATCGTGTCGCGGGTGGTATCCGCGCGCCCGCGGGGGCGGCCGAGACGGAGCACGTAGGCTCGAGGGCGACATGCAACGCCTCCTCATCGTGCTCCTGGCCGCGGTCGACGCGGTCGTGGCCGCCGCCACCGGCCTGGCGCTGCTGCTCGCACCGCTGACCGTGTTCTGGGCGATCTCGTTCGGCACCAGGGCGGACTGGGGCGCGCTGTGGCCCACGACGGCGACGCTCTGGCAGTTCGGTCACGGCGCGCCCCTCGCCGTCTCACTGTCCGACCAGGTGGTGCGCAGCACCGGCATCGATTCCACGGCGGCGCATTTCGTGTTGTCCGTGCCGCCGCTGCTGTTCCTGGCGTTCACCGTGATCGCCGCGGCGCGGTCCGGGCGTCGCGCGGCCCGCGCCGGATCCTGGATCACCGGGGTCGTGTCGGGGACGCTCGTCTTCGCCGTCATCTCCGCATCCGCGGCGCTCACGGGCGGCGTGCCGGCGATCTCTGTGTCGCTGCCGCTCGCGATCCTGCTGCCGCCGCTCGCGTTCGGCTGCGGCGCGCTTGCCGGCGCGATCGCCGTGGCCTGGGACGAGGGCGACGGCGGCGTGATCGACCGCCTGCAGGATCTGCTGGACCGCACGCCGCACTGGAGTTCGGTGCCCGGCGATGCCGTGCGCGGTGCGGCGGTCGCGATGGCCGGCGTCGTGGGGGCGGCGGGTCTCGCGCTCGCGGTCGCGGCGCTGCTGCGCGGGGGCCAGGTCGTGGCGCTGTTCGAGTCGCTGCGCGCCGACGCGCTCGGCGTCGTGTTGATCGGGCTCGCCCAGCTCGCGTACGTGCCCACGCTCGCCGCCTGGGCGGTCGCGTGGATCGCGGGGCCCGGCTTCGCGATCGGCACAGGTACCGCCGTCTCCCCGGCCGGGACGGTGCTCGGCGTCGTGCCGGGGGTCCCGATGCTCGGACTCGTGCCCGACAACTCCTCGCCGTGGTTCCTGATCGTCGTTCTGCTGCCCGTCGCGGCCGGTGCGCTCGCGGGCTGGGTGATCCGGTCGCGGCAGGTGTCCGCCGGTGCCGAGACCGGCATCGTGCAGCGCCTCGTGACGGTCGTCGGGATCGCCGCCCTCGCGGCCGGGTCCGGCGCGTTGATCGCCGTGCTGTCGCGAGGATCGCTCGGCCCGGGGCGGCTCGCCGAGGCGGGCGCGGATCCGGGCCCGGTGGCGCTCGCACTCGGGCTGGAGGTGCTCGTGGGCGCGGCGATCCTGCTGCTCGCACCCCGCCGGCACGGTGTCGCGGACGAGGCGTGGGACGAGGATCCGGCCGTGCATGCGGACGCCTGAGCGCACGCCCGCCGGGACCGCGGGCCGGCGGGGTCCCGGCTAGACTGTGGGGGTGCTGACGGTCGCCGTACTCATCTCGGGCACCGGCTCGAATCTTCGTGCCCTCCTCGACGCGGCCGACGACCCCGGATTCCCCGCGCGCATCATCGTGATCGGCGCGGACCGGGAGGCGGACGGCCTGGCGCATGCCGAGGAGTTCGGGATCCCCTCCTTCGTCGTGCCGTGGGAGCGCTTCGAGAGCAGAGAGGCCTGGGGCGCCGAACTCGACGCCCAGTTGCAGGTCTGGCAGCCCGACCTCGTGGTGCTCAGCGGACTCATGCGCCTGCTGCCGCACGACGTGGTCGCCGCCTGGGCGCCCCGCATCATCAACACGCACCCCGCATACCTGCCCGAGTTCCCCGGAGCGCACGGCGTGCGCGACGCGCTCGCGGCCGGAGTGAGCGAGACCGGGGCGAGCGTGATCGTGGTCGACGACGGCGTCGACAGCGGACCGATCCTGGCGCAGGAGCGGGTCACGGTGCTCGAGGGCGACACCGAGACCACGCTGCACGAGCGCATCAAGCCCGTCGAACGGCGCCTGCTGATCGACGTCGTCCGCCGCATCGCCGAGGGAGAGCTCGATCTCGGCGCCGGTCGCACGATGCTGGATGCTCATCGGCCTCAGGCCGCTGACGAGAACTGACTCCCACCCGGAAGGAATCCCGATGGCCGGCCCCGCCCACGACCCGTCCCTCTACCGCCCCCGCGACACTGTGCGGATCCGTCGCGCCCTCGTCTCGGTCAGCGACAAGACCGGCCTCGTGCCCCTCGCCACGGCCCTCGCGGACAACGGCGTCGAGATCGTCTCGACCGGATCCACGGCTCAGACGATCCGCGATGCGGGCATCGACGTCACCGATGTGGCCGCGGTCACCGGCGTCGCCGAGATGCTCGACGGCCGCGTGAAGACGCTGCACCCGGCGATCCACGGCGGTCTGCTCGCCGACCTGCGCCTCGAGGACCACGAGCGTCAGCTCGCAGAGCTGGGCATCAGCCCGTTCGAGCTCGTCGTCGTCAACCTGTACCCCTTCGTCGAGACCGTGCGCTCCGGAGCGGTCGGGGACGACGTGGTGGAGCAGATCGACATCGGCGGGCCGGCGATGGTGCGCGCGGCCGCGAAGAACCACGCCAACGTCACCATCGTGGTCTCCCCGGAGTCGTACCCGTCGCTGCTGCGCGCACTCGCCGCCGGCGGCACCACGCTCGCCGAGCGCCGCGAGTTCGCCGCTCGAGCGTTCGCTCACACGGCGGCCTACGACACGGCCGTCGCGCAGTGGTTCTCCGACGGCACCCTCGGCACGGATTCCGAGCTGCCCGAGCATCTGACGATCAACGCCGAGCGCCTGCACACCCTGCGCTACGGCGAGAACTCGCACCAGCGCGCTGCGATCTACACCCGCTCCGGCGGGCGAGGCATCGCCCAGGCCACGCAGCTGCAGGGCAAGGAGATGTCCTACAACAATTATGTCGACGCCGACGCCGCCCTGCGCGCGGCCTACGACATGGTGCTGCCGGCGGTCGCGATCATCAAGCACGCGAACCCGTGCGGCATCGCCACCGCCGCGCCGAACGCGCTCGACCCGATCGCCAGCGCCCACCTGCGCGCCCACGAGTGCGACCCGGTGTCGGCCTACGGCGGCGTGATCGCCGCGAACGGCACGGTCACGCTCAAGATGGCCGAGAACCTGAAGGACATCTTCACCGAGGTCATCGTCGCGCCGGCGTTCGAGCCCGCCGCGCTCGAGGTGCTGAAGGCGAAGAAGAACCTGCGCCTGCTGCAGCTGCCGGATGACTGGCAGCAGGAGCCCATGGACGTGCGCCTGGTCTCCGGTGGCCTGCTGCTGCAGGACGCCGACCGGTTCCCCGATGACATCGCCTCGGTCGCGAAGGACTGGGAGCTGGTCTCGGGCGAGCGTCCGAACGACGAGGAGATGGAGAATCTGATCTTCTCCTGGAAGGCGTGCCGCGCCGTCAAGTCGAACGCGATCGTGCTCGCCAAGGGCAACGCGACCGTCGGCGTCGGCATGGGGCAGGTGAACCGGGTCGACTCGTGCCGTCTCGCGGTCGAGCGCGCCGGCGACCGGGCGAAGGGATCGGTCGCCGCCTCCGACGCGTTCTTCCCGTTCGCGGACGGCGCCCAGGTGCTCATCGACGCCGGTGTGACGGCGATCGTGCAGCCGGGCGGATCCGTGCGCGATGACGAGGTCGTTGACGCGGCGCGCAAGGCCGGCGTCACGATGTTCTTCACCGGGGAGCGGCACTTCTTCCACTGAGGCACCGCGGCCGGCCGACCGCGTCACTGTCATGTCCGATTTCCGCGAGCCCGCGGAGATCGGACATGTCAGAGTGGAGGCATGAGCTTCCCCGGAATGACGTTCGACGAGCGGTACCGTGCGATCGACGCGCGCGACACCCGCTTCGACGGGCAGTTCGTGACGGCCGTGCGCTCGACCGGCATCTACTGCCGTCCGAGCTGCCCTGCGCGCACGCCGAAGGCGGAGAACGTCACGTTCTTCCCGACCAGTGCTGCCGCGCACGAGGCGGGGTACCGGGCCTGCAAGCGCTGCCTTCCCGAGGCCGCTCCGGGCTCTCCGGAGTGGAACCTGCGCGGCGACGTCGCGGCGCGCGCCATGCGGCTCATCGCGGACGGCGTCGTCGAGCGGGAGGGGGTGCCCGGGCTGGCGGCCCGGCTCGGCTACTCGTCCCGGCACCTCACCCGGCTGCTCGCCGCCGAGCTCGGCGCCGGTCCGCTCGCGCTTGCCCGCGCACATCGCGCGCACACCGCGCGCATGCTGCTGGTCGGCACCGACCTGGCGATCGCCGATGTCGCGTTCTCCGCGGGATTCGCCAGCGTGCGGCAGTTCAACGACACGATCCGCGAGGTTTTCGGCCTCGCCCCCGGCGAGCTGCGCGCCCGTCGTCACGGTCGCGACGCCCGCGCCGCGTCGACAGCGATCCCCGGCGAGATCGACCTGCTGCTGCCGTACCGCAGGCCGTTCGACGCGGAGGGGCTGTTCGCCTGGATGCGCGCACGAGCGCTGCCGGGCATCGAGCAGGCGGGGCAGCGCCGCTTCTCCCGGCATCTGCGTCTCGACGGCGGCCCTGGATGGTTCGAGCTGAGCCTCGACGGCGCCGACCGGCTGCACCTGCGCGCCCGGCTCGCACAGCTGGGCGATCTCGCCCCGCTCGTGGCGCGCGCCCGGCGCCTGTTCGACCTCGACGCGGATCCGCTCGCCGTCGACGCGGCGCTCGCCCGCCAGGATGCGCTCGCCCCGCTCATCGAGCGCGTGCCCGGCATGCGCGTGCCGGGTGCCGCGGATCCGCATGAGATGCTCATCCGCGCGATGATCGGTCAGCAGATCACGGTCGCAGCGGCCCGCACCGCCCTCACCCGTCTCGCCGAGGAACTCGGCGAGCGGACCGGATCCGCCGACGACGCGGAGCAGGAGGGGATCCTGTTCCCGACCATGGCGGCGATCGCGGAGCACGGACACGCGGTGCTGCGCGGACCGGCCGCGCGCATCCGCGCCGTCACCGGCGCCGCCGCGGCGCTCGCGGACGGCTCGCTGCGCCTCACGCTCGGTGACGATGGCGAGGCGCAGCGTGCCGCGCTGCTCGCGATGCCGGGGATCGGGCCGTGGACGGCCGACTACGTGCGGATGCGTGTGCTCGGCGATCCCGACGTGTTCCTGCCGGGTGATGTCGCCGCGAGGGCGGGTGCCGCGGCCGCGGGCCTGCCCGCCGAGGCCGCCCCGCTTGACGCCTGGGCGGCACGAACCGCGCCGTGGCGCAGCTACCTCACCGCCCACCTCTGGCGCAACGCGCCGGTCCGTGCTCCAGGGCGCGGGCGGCGGACCACGACGACGACCATCGCCGTCACAACGACCGACACCGCGTCCGAGGAGGACCCGAGATGACCGCCACCATCCAGACCGTCGACACCGCAGACGGCCCCTTCACGATCCTCGCCGATGAGCACGACCGCGTGCTCTCCTCCGGCTGGACGGCCGACCACGAGGCGATCCTGCTGCGCCTCGCGGAGAAGAACCGGCCGGCGGAGGTGGTCCTGGGCACCACTCGCGCGGCTGCGGCCGTCGCCGCGTACTACGCCGGCGACGTGACCGCGATCGACGCCGTCGAGGTGCGCCAGTTCGGCACCGACATGCAGACGGCCGGTTGGGCGGCGCTGCGCCGCATCGCGCCGGGGGCGCCCCTCACCTACACCGAGTTCGCCGTCGCCCTCGGCAAGCCCGGCGCCGTGCGCCCCGCCGCGTCGATCTGCGCGCGCAACGCCCCCGCGCTGTTCGTGCCCTGCCATCGCGTGCTGCGCACCGACGGCACCCTCGGCGGCTTCGCCTGGGGCGAGGACGTCAAGCGCCGACTGCTGGACCGGGAGGCCGCGCACGCGATCGCCGCGTGAGAGCGGGCGGCGCGCGCGGGCCGCGGTCACAGAAAACGCTTGCACTCCCGGGGTTCGCGAATCTAAGCTGGAGGGCTGTCGCTCCGATCGAACGACATCCGCCGAACCGAGGAGGACACCATGCCCGCGATCACCATCGTCTCGTCCGCCAGCGCTGCCTCCTCCTCGCCCTTCGTGCCGATCGAGCACTGACCCGCCAGGGAAGCTCCTCGGCCGCACGTCTTCGACGGGCGCGGCTTCGCACGACGCACGGACGCATCGCGCCCGTCCTTTCTCGTCCCCTCCTGCCGATCTGCGACACATCACTGCTGAGAACATGTCTGACACCACATCCCCCGCCACCGCATCGTCGTCACTGTCCACCCTCCGCGCCCTCGCCCGGCTCGGGCCGTTCGTCAAACCCGTCGCCGGGCGCCTGATCGCCGGCGGCGTCTCCGCGCTGGCCGCCGCCGTCATCGCGCTGTGCATCCCGCTGCTGCTGCAGGCGGTTCTCGAGGGGCCGATCGCCTCCGGCGCGCTGGCCGCCATCATCTGGGGCGCCGTCGCCGTGACCGCCCTCGCCCTCGGCGAGGCGCTGATGGTGTTCCTGCGCCGTCAGTTCGTGCTCACCCCGGCGATGGACGTCGAGTATCGGATGCGCACGCACCTCTACTCGAGCCTGCAGCGCCTGCCCGTGGCATTCCACGACCGCTGGCAGTCCGGTCAGCTTCTCAGCCGCATGATGCAGGACATCGGCCTGATCCGGCGCTGGCTCGCGTTCGGCCTGCTGCTGCTCATCGTCAACCTGCTCACGATCCTCATCGGGGCCGTGCTGCTGTTCCGCTGGCACTGGCTGCTCGGCACGATCTTCCTGATCACCGCGGTGCCGCTGTGGATCTCCGGCTTCCTGTTCGAGAAGCGCTACGGAGTGCTCACCCGGCGCAGCCAGGACCAGGCCGGAGACCTCGCGACAAGCGTCGAGGAGAGCGTGCACGGGATCCGCGTGCTCAAGGCCTTCGGGCGCGGCAAGCACGCGCTGGTGAGGTTCTCCCGGCAGGCCGAGTCACTGCGCCAGACCGAGCTGAGCAAGGCGCGCTCGGTGGGCTGGATCTGGTTCTGGCTCGTGCTCATGCCCGAGGTCGCGTTCGCCCTGAACCTCGTCGCGGGGATCTGGCTGATCGCGCAGGGTGCGCTGAACGCGCCCGAGCTGTTCGCGTACTTCGCCATGGCGACCGTGCTGCGCTGGCCGATCGAGTCGATCGGGTTCCTGTTCTCGTTCATGCTCGACGCGCGCACGGCCACCGACCGCGTGTTCGAGATCTACGACGAGCAGAACACGATCACCGATCCGGAGCACCCGGCGACCATCGCGCAACCGCGCGGCGAGCTCGCGTTCGAGGGCGCGCGCTTCCGCTATCAGGACGCCCGCGACGGCGAGCGCGACCTGCTCGACGGCATCGACCTGGTGCTGCGTCCCGGCGAGACCATGGCGCTGGTGGGCATCACCGGATCCGGAAAGACCACGCTCACGACCCTCCCGACGCGCTTGTACGACGTGACCGGCGGGCGCGTGACGCTCGACGGCGTCGACGTGCGCGACCTCACCCTTTCGGAGCTGCGCACGCACATCGCGATGGCGTTCGAGGACGCCACGCTGTTCTCGGCCACCGTGCGCGAGAACGTCCTGCTGGGCCGCGCGGATCTCGATCCGACCGGGCCGGAGGCGCAGCGCGTGCTCCGTGAGGCGCTCGAGGTGGCGCAGGCCGGATTCGTCGACGCGCTCCCCGCGGGCGTCGAGACCATGATCGGCGAGGAGGGGCTGAGCCTCTCCGGCGGACAGCGTCAGCGGCTCGCCCTCGCCCGTGCCGTCGCGGCCAAGCCCAAGGTGCTCGTGCTCGACGACCCGCTGTCGGCGCTGGACGTCGACACTGAGGCGCTCGTCGAGGAGGCGCTGCGGCACGTGCTGGCCGAGACCACGGCGCTCATCGTCGCGCACCGGCCCTCGACCGTCGCCCTCGCCGACCGCGTCGCGCTGCTGCAGGACGGGAAGGTGACCGCGGTGGGTGCGCACTCCGAGCTGCTGCGCACGAGCGCGCACTACCGCCATGTGATCTCGAGCCTGGAGGCCGAGCACGCCGCCCGCACCGGCGCGATTCCGGTGATCTCCGGCTCCGAGCCGCCCGAGGAACCCGATACCCGCATCACGGCAGAGGAGGTGCAGGCATGACCGCCGTCGGCTCCACCTACGGCACCAACGACGAGGACCGCTCCGACCTGACGCGCGAGGAGAGCCGGATCATCAGGCGACGCTCGCTGCGCCTGTTCGGATCGCTGATCTCGCCGCTGAAGGTGCAGATCGTGCTCACCGCGCTGGTGCTGGTGATCTCCACCGCAGCACAGGTCGCGGGGCCCGCGCTCGTCGCGTACGGCCTGAACACGGCGCTGCCTGCCGTGCTGCAGCACGCGGACTGGATGCCGACGATCATGGTCGGCGTCATGTTCCTCGTCGTCGGCGCGATCGGATCCGCCCTCATCGGCTGGTACGCGGTGCTCACGGCGCGGATCACGCAGGCGGTGCTGCTGGATCTGCGCAAGCGCATGTTCCTGCACACCCAGCGGCTGAGCCTCGAGTTCCACGAGAGCTACACGTCGGGGCGCATCATCTCCCGGCAGACGAGCGACCTCGACTCCATCCGCGAACTGCTCGACGGCGGGCTGAACGAGCTCGTCTCCGGTCTGCTCTACGGCGTGTTCACGTTCATCGCGCTCGTGCTCGTGGACTGGCAGTCGGGTGTCGTGCTCGTGCTGGCCGGCGTGCCGCTGGGGTACCTGATGCGCTGGTTCTACCTGCGCTCGCAGCTGGTCTATCGCGAGTCGCGCGTGATCAGCGCCAAGGTGATCGTGCAGTTCGTCGAGACCATGACCGGCATCCGCGCGGTCAAGGCGTTCCGCAAGGAGCCACGCAACGACGTCGCATTCGAAGGCGTCGCCGGCGAGTACCGCGACGTGAACAGGCGCTCGATGCTGCTCTTCGGCACGTTCGATCCCGGTCTCATGACGGTCGCCGCGGTCGCGCTCGGCGCGGTGGTGCTGTGGGGCGGCATCCGCATGGCCGACGGCCAGATCCAGGTCGGCATCCTGCTGGCGGCGGTGCTGTACGTGCGCAACTTCTTCGCGCCGATGCAGGAGATCGCGATGTTCCTGAACTCCTTCCAGTCCGCCACGGCGGCGCTGGAGAAGGTGTCGGGCGTGCTCGAGGAGGTGCCGACGGTTCCGGATCCGATCAAGCCCGTCGACCTGTGGGAGTCGAAGGGACATGTGCGCTTCGACGACGTGCGCTTCGGATACAGCGACGACCGGGTGATCCTGCCCGACTTCACGCTCGACATCCCGGCCGGGCAGACGATCGCCCTGGTGGGCACGACCGGGGCCGGCAAGTCGACCCTCGCCAAGCTCGTGTCGAGGTTCTACGACCCGACGTCGGGCGCCGTCGAGCTCGACGGCGTGGATCTGCGCGATCTGCACCCGAAGGATCTGCGCCGTGCGATCGTGATGGTCACGCAGGAGGCGTATCTGTTCAGCGGCACGGTCGCCGACAACATCGCGCTGGGCCGGCCGGACGCGACGATGGCGCAGATCCGCGCCGCCGCCGAGGCGGTGGGCGCGGACGCGTTCATCGAGGCCCTGCCGGACGGCTACGACTCCGACGTGAACAAGCGCGGCGGGCGCGTCTCGGCGGGCCAGCGGCAGCTGATCTCGTTCGCGCGTGCGTTCCTCGCCGACCCGGCCGTACTGATCCTCGACGAGGCCACGGCCTCGCTGGACATCCCGTCAGAGCGGCTCATCCAGGACGCGCTGCAGACCCTCCTCGCCGACCGCACCGCGATCATCATCGCGCACCGCCTGTCGACGGTCGCGATCGCCGATCGGGTGCTCGTGATGGAGCACGGCAGGATCATCGAGGACGACGCGCCGGACGTGCTCATCGCGGGCACAGGCAAGTTCGCGCAGCTGCACGCGGCATGGCAGCAGACCCTGGTCTAGGGTCGGGAGATGCGCAGGATCGGTAGGGTCGAGGAGTGGATCCGTTCTGGGCCGCGGTCGCGGAGTTCTGGTGGGTCGCGCCGGTCGTCGCCGGCGGGGCGGCGGTGAGCGTGGCCGGCGCGCGGCAGCGGCGCGGATCCGGCGGGCGCCGCCTCGGTTACGACGCCGCCCGGCTCGACCTCCGCGAGGCGCAGCGGGACGCGAACGAGGCGCGGGTCGCCGTGCGCGTCGCGCGCG
>JAFDWM010000057.1 GCA_018268455.1 Actinomycetota bacterium
AAGGCGGGGTCCGGCTGCCGGGCTGGGCAAGCCGGGGGTTCGGCACCCACGATCCGGATCCGCCATCCGCAGCCTGGCCTTGGCGCCTGGCCGCTGTCCAGCGCACCCAACTTCGGAGCTGCTGTGCGACACGCCGTGTATTCCTCTTCGGGCGCGGCGTGTCGTGGCTTTGCTCCGAAGTTGGGTTCGGGGTGGGATCCGGTAGGGCGACTGGGCAAGGCGGGGCCGCAGCCGGGACGGTGGGCGGGGCGGATCCGATGTCCGCCGTCCGCATTAGGGTTGTCCGGTGACCACACCGCGCAGCGCCCAGACCGTCGGCGTCGTGTCCGCGATCGGCGCTTACCTGCTCTGGGGTGTGCTGCCGCTGTACTTCCTGATGCTCGCGCCGACGGGTCCGTGGGAGCTTGTGGCCTGGCGGGTCGCGCTGTCGTTCGTGTTCTGCCTGATCCTGCTGGCGATCACGCGCGGCTGGAAGCCGCTGTGGGCGATCGTGCGGCAACCGCGACTGCTCGCCCTCACCGCGCTCGCCGGCGTGCTCATCTACATCAACTGGCAGGTGTTCGTCCTGGCCACGCTCAACGGCGAGATCGTCGAGACCAGCCTGGGCTACTTCATCAACCCGATCGGCACCATGCTGCTGGGCGTGTTCGTGCTGAAGGAGAAGCTGCGCTGGCTGCAGTGGGTGGCCATCGGGATCGCCACGATCGCGGTGCTCGTCATCGTCTTCGCGCACGGCTCCTTCCCGTGGATCGCCCTGTCGCTCACGGCGTCGTTCGGCATCTACGGCCTGGTGAAGAAGAAGATCGGACCCTCCGTCGACGCCCTCAGCGGACTCACCCTGGAATCGTTCTGGCTGCTCCCGGTCGCCGTCGTGCAGCTGATCGCGGTGGGGCTCACCACAGGCATCACCATGGGAGCGAATGGCGCGGTGCACGCGTCGCTGCTCGCGTTCGCCGGCGTGGCGACAGCCGTGCCGCTGCTGCTCTTCGCCGCGGGAACCCGCCGAATCGGGCTCACCGTGATCGGCATGATCCAGTTCATCACCCCGATCATGCAGTTCCTCGTGGGGGTGCTGATCATGCACGAGGAGATGCCGGCGGCACGCTGGATCGGCTTCGCGATCGTCTGGATCGCGATCGCGGTGTTCCTCGTGGATCTCGGCCTCGCCGCCCGCCGGGTGCGGACGGGTCGCAGCGCGGTCGACGAGCCGAACCCGGGAACGGACTCCATCCCCGTGCCGTGACGCCCGGCCGCGCGTGATGCCCGGTCGCACCCCACGCCCACCGCTCGTTCCTGGGAATACCGCGCCTCCGGCGGCGCTTAGAATCGATACACGCGCGAGAGGAGCCCCGCAACCCATGGAGCAGCACGACCCGTTCGGCTTTGTCGGATTGACCTATGATGACGTCCTGCTTCTGCCGGGACACACCGACGTCATCCCGAGCGAGGCGGACACCTCCTCGCGCGTGACGCGCCGCATCTCGGTCGCGACTCCGCTGCTCTCCAGCGCGATGGACACCGTCACCGAGGCCCGCATGGCGATCGCCATGGCCCGCGAGGGCGGCCTCGGCATCCTGCACCGCAACCTCTCGATCGCCGACCAGGCCGCGCAGGTCGACCGGGTCAAGCGCAGCGAGTCGGGCATGATCACGGATCCGATCACCACGACCCCCGACGCGACGATCGCCGAGGTCGACGAGATGTGCGCGAAGTACCGCATCTCCGGTCTGCCGGTGGTCGACGAGGAGGGGCGTCTCGTCGGGATCGTCACCAACCGCGACATGCGCTTCATCTCCGGATCCGCGAAGCAGACCACCCTCGCCCGCGACGTGATGACCAGTGAGAACCTGGTGACGGCGCCGGTCGGCGTGCCCGCCGAGCAGGTCATCGCGCTGTTCGCGAAGCACCGCGTGGAGAAGCTGCCGCTGATCGACGAGGACGGCAAGCTCGCCGGCCTCATCACCATCAAGGACTTCGACAAGAGCGAGAAGTACCCGCTCGCCACCAAGGACGACCAGGGCCGACTGCGCGTGGGCGCCGCGATCGGCTTCTTCGGCGACGCGTGGGAGCGTGCGGAGGCGCTGCGCGACAAGGGCGTGGACGTGCTCGTCGTCGACACCGCCAACGGCCAGTCCCAGGGCGTCATCGACCTGGTCAAGCGGCTGAAGGCGGATCCTTCCTTCGCACACATCGACATCATCGGCGGCAACGTGGCCACCCGCGAGGGCGCCCAGGCGCTCGTCGATGCGGGTGTCGACGCGGTCAAGGTCGGCGTCGGCCCCGGCTCGATCTGCACCACGCGCATCGTCGCCGGCGTCGGCGTGCCGCAGGTCACCGCGGTGTACGAGGCGTCGCTCGCCGCGCGTCCGGCCGGTATCCCGGTGATCGCCGACGGCGGCCTGCAGTACTCCGGCGACATCGCCAAGGCCCTTGTCGCGGGTGCCGATGCCGTGATGCTCGGATCCCTGCTCGCCGGCACCGAGGAGTCCCCGGGCGAGATCGTGTTCCAGGGTGGCAAGCAGTTCAAGCTGTACCGCGGCATGGGATCGCTCGGTGCGATGCAGACCCGCGGCAAGCAGACCTCGTACTCGAAGGACCGCTACTTCCAGGCCGACGTGCCCAGCGACGACAAGCTCATCCCCGAGGGCATCGAGGGCCAGGTGCCGTACCGCGGACCGCTGGCAGCCGTCGCGTACCAGCTCGTCGGCGGCCTGCGTCAGTCGATGTTCTACGTCGGCGCGCGCACGATCGAGGAGCTGAAGGCCCGCGGCAAGTTCGTGCGCATCACCGCGGCCGGGCTCAAGGAGTCGCACCCGCACGACGTGCAGATCGTCGTCGAGGCGCCGAACTACAAGCGCTGAGCCGAGGCTCGTACGTTCGTCGCGTCAGCCGTGCGGACGCGGAATGGCGGGCGGATCCCATCGGATCCGCCCGCCATTTGCCATTTCACCCGGCAGGTCTCGGGCCGTCATCCCGTCGGACTCAGGCCGCCACGGCCTCCGGCGCGGGCCGTCATCCGGCCGCCACGGCCTCCGGCGCGGGCCGTCATCCGGTCGGACTCAGGCCGCCACGGCTTCCGGCGCGGGCCGTCATCCGGCCGGACTCAGGCCGCCACGGCCTCCGGTGCGGGTCGTCATCTGGCCGGACTCAGGCCGCCACGGCCTCCGGTGCGGCCGACTCCGGCTCGACCGCAGCCTCGCCGTGGGAAGCGCCGCGCCCTGACGGCAGCCACAGGGCGATGACGGTGGCGACCAGCAGCACCGCGGCTCCCGTGAACACGGCAGGGCGGGCGGCGTCGACGTAGTGGTCCGGCAGCAGCTGTCCGCCGGCGCCGACGAAGATCGCGGTCATCACTGCCGTCCCCAGCGCCACGCCGAGCTCGCGCACGGTCGAGTTCACGCCCGACGCCTTCGCATGATCGACGAGACCGAGCGTGGCCAGCAGCGCCGTGGCGGACGGCGCGAACACCAGTCCCATGCCGACGCCGGCGAGGATGAACGGCGCGACCAGCTCGGCGTAGGGCACATCTGCGGACAGCAGGGCGGCGAGCCAACCCAGGGCCACGCCCTGCAGCAGCAGACCGACCGCGAGCAGCGCCCTGGTGCCGACGCGCGGCGCGATGATGCCGGCGATCGGTGCGACGACCATCGGCGCGAGGGTCCACGGCGTGGTCTGCACTGCGGCCTCGAGCGGGGTCGCACCCTGCACCACCTGCAGGAATTGGATCAGGATGAAGACGGATCCGAACGTGCCGAAGCTGAACGCGAAGCCGACGATGTTCGTGATCGAGAACGAGCGGTCGCGGAACAGCCGCAGCGGAATGAGCGGCGCCTTGGCGCGCGCCTGTCGCACGAGGAAGGCGATCATCAGCACGCCGCCGATCGCGAGTTCGCCGATCACGCCGATCGTGTCCCAGCCGTCGTCGTTGCCGCGCACGATCGCGTGCACCAGCGCCAGCACGCCGGCGGCCGCGAGCACGGCGCCCGGCACGTCGATCGGCACGCGCGCGCCGAAGTCGTTGCCCAGCACGAGCAGCGCAAGGGGGATCGCGAGCACCGCGACCGGCACGTTGATCCAGAAGATCGCCTGCCAGTTCCAGCCCTCCATGATCGCGCCGCCGAGGAGTGGTCCGACGGCGACACCGAGGCCGGAGACACCGCCCCAGATGCCGATCGCCAGCGCACGCCGGGCCGCGGGCACGGCCCCGGTCAGCAGCGCCAGGGAGAGCGGCATCACCGCGGCGGCGCCCAGCCCCTGCGCGACGCGCGCGGCGATCAGCTGCCCCGGATCCGTGCTCAACGCGGCGAACAGGGAGCCAGCGCCGAAGACCGCGATGCCGAGCGCGAACACCGTGCGCCGTCCGAAGCGGTCGCCGAGGGCGGAGAAGACGAGGATCGCGCCGGCGAAGGCGAGCGTGTAGGCGTTCACGAACCACTGCAGCTGCTCGATCGTGGCACTCATCTCGCGGTGCAGCACGGGCAGGGCGTTGGTCATGACGAGGTTGTCGAGGGCAGCCATGAACATCGGCAGGGAGGCGGCGGCGATGACGAGCGCGACCGGACGCGCGCGCCGGGCGGTCGGATCCGTCCTGCGTACGGCGGGGACAGGTGAGGGAACGGTCATGGGGAAGCTCCAGTTGTAATTGGATGATTACTAGCGCTTCCGTCAATGTAGTAATCGTATGATTACAAAGTCAAGTCATTCACTGATAATCTCTTCACATGACCTCCGCTGCGACCACCGCGACCACTGCTCCCGAGGAGCCGGGGCGCCGGCTGTCCTCGGACGAGCGCCGGGCGCAGATCATCCTCGCCGCGCTCACCGTCTTCGGCTCCCGGGGGTACGAGGGTGCCACGACCGACCAGGTGGCGCGGGCCGCAGGGGTCAGCCAGCCGTACGTGGTGCGCCTGTTCGGCACGAAGGAGAAGCTGTTCCTCGCCACGCTCGAGTTCGGTCTCGACCGTCTGCTCGGGGTGTTCCGCGAGGCGCTCGCCGCTTCCGACGAGGGGGGCGAGCGTCCGGCCGGCAAGCGCATCGGTGAGGCGTACATCGACCTGATCGAGGTTCGCGGGCTGCATCAGACCCTCGCGCACGCGTACCTGCTCGGCAGCAACCCCGCGATCGGCGCGGCCGCGCGTCAGGGCTTCGCGCGGGTGTGGCGCTTCTTCCGCGACGAGATGGGCCTCGATGCCGACGAGGCCCGCGTGTTCCTCGCCGAGGGCATGCTGATCAGCACCATGATCGGCCTGCGCATCGTCGACGACTACGGATCCGACACCCAGATCACCGAGCTGTTCCGCGCCTGCTTCCCGAACAAGTTGCCGCACGTGCTCGAGGTGCTGCCGCGCAGCGAGCCGCTGTAGTCCGAACCGATCGGCGGAGTCGGCTCCCGCGGCGTCCGTCGTGTGTGGCTGCGGCCTGCGGCTGCGGCGTGCGGCTGCGATGTGCGGCTGCGACGGATGCACGATGCTGCGACGCCTGTAGGACGGATCCGGCGGTTCGGTCGTGCATCCGTCGCACGATCGTGCATCCGTCGCACGGTCGTGTGTGCGTCGGGCGGTCCGGCGAAGTCGGCTCCCGCCGCATCCGTCTGCGATGTCCGCCTGCGACGGATGCACGATGCTGCGACGCCTGTAGGGCGGATCCGGCCGTTCGATCGTGCATCCGTCGCACGGTCGTGCAGCCGTCGCGCGACCGTGCGAGGGCCGTGCGACGGCGGCGCACCCGCTGAGCCACAGGGGCAACCCGGGTAGGCTGGGTTCGTGACCCAGGAGATCGAACTCGGCCGAGCCAAGCGCGCGCGTCGCGCATACACGTTCGACGACATCGCGGTGGTGCCGTCGCGGCGCACCCGCAACCCGGAGGACGTGTCCACCGCGTGGACGATCGACGCGTTCCCGTTCGAGATCCCGGTGCTCGGCGCCCCGATGGACTCCGTGATCAGCCCTCGTACGGCGATCATGCTGGGTCAGCTCGGCGGGCTGGGCGTGCTCGACCTCGAGGGCCTGTGGACCCGGTACGAGGATCCCGAGCCGCTGCTCGCCGAGATCGCAGGCCTCGACGAGGCGTCCGCGACCACGCGCATGCAGGAGCTCTACGCCGAGCCCATCAAGCCCGAGCTGATCAAGGCCCGCCTCGCTGAGATCCGCGGGGCCGGCGTCACGGTGGCGGGATCCCTCACCCCGCAGCGCACCCAGGAGCTCTACCAGACCGTCGTCGAGGCCGGCGTCGACCTGTTCGTCATCCGCGGCACGACCGTGTCGGCCGAGCACGTGTCGAGTGTGGCCGAGCCGCTGAATCTGAAGAAGTTCATCTATGACCTCGACGTGCCGGTGATCGTCGGCGGTGCCGCCACCTACACCGCGGCCCTGCACCTCATGCGCACGGGTGCCGCCGGCGTGCTCGTCGGCTTCGGCGGGGGAGCGGCGTCCACCACGCGCGCCACCCTGGGCATCCACGCCCCGATGGCCACCGCCGTCTCCGACGTCGCCGCCGCACGCCGCGACTACCTCGACGAGTCGGGCGGGCGCTACGTGCACGTGATCGCCGACGGCGGAGTGGGCACCTCCGGCGACATCGTCAAGGCGCTCGCCATGGGTGCCGATGCGGTGATGCTGGGCGTCGCGCTGGCGCGCGCCACCGACGCTCCCGGGCAGGGCTTCCACTGGGGCCCCGAGGCGCACCACTCGAAGCTGCCCCGTGGCCGCCGGGTGGCGGTCGACGGCGTCGCGACGCTCGAGGAGATCCTGTACGGCCCGGCCCCCGTGGCCGACGGCACCGCGAACCTCATCGGGGCGCTGCGCAAGTCGATGGCGACCACCGGATACTCCGACCTCAAGGAGTTCCAGCGCGTCGAGGTCGTGCTCTCGCCTTACGAGCGCTTCTGAGCGCGCCGGACGTCGTGTCGCAGCCCGCTCCCGTCGAGGCCCCGCAGTTCCCGCCCACCCTGCGCGAGGTCATGCTCCGCGGTCGCTGGATCGCGATGCTCCTGCTGTGCCTCGTGGTGGCCGGCGTCTTCGCCTGGCTCGGCCAGTGGCAGCTCGGACGCGCGGTCGACGGCGCCCCGCCGCCGCCCGGCGCCACCGAGAAGGTGCTGCCGATCGACCAGGTGGTCAAGCCCGGCGAGTACCTCGACGCCCCTCTGGTCGGCCAGCGCACCGAGACCCGCGGATCCTGGGTGCGCGGCGACTTCCTCATCGTCTCGTCGCGCGTCAACGACGGCGCGGAGGGCTACTGGGTGACCGGGCAGCTGCGCATCGCTGACGCCGCGGAGCCGACCGCTCTGGCCGTCGCGATCGGCTGGGCACCCGACGAGGCCGCCGCGAAGGCGGCCGTGCACCGTCTCGACAAGGCCGCCGACGGATCCGTCATCGACATCACCGGGCGGCTGATCTCCGACGAGGGACCCGTCGCACCCCCGAGGGATCAGCCCTCTCGGATGGACCGCATGTCCCCGGCCGCGCTGCTGGGCTTCTGGCACGACACCGAGAAACTGAACGTGTACCGGCCGTTCCTCGCCGCGAAGGCGCCTCTGGGCGGACTGGTCGCGATCTCGTCGCCGGCGCCCGAGGAGCACTCCTCGGTCAACTGGCTGAACATCTTCTACGCGGTGGAGTGGGCGATCTTCGCCGGCTTCGCGTTCTACCTCTGGTACCGGCTCGCGAAGGACGCCTGGGAGCGCGAGGTCGAGGATTTCGAGGAGCATCGCGGCGGGGCGGATCCGCAGCCGACGAGCGTCTGACGGGGTGATTTCCGGCTCAAATACCGGCATGGCGCACGCATAGCTGATTCATTGCTCACATGCGCAGTCGGCGAGGCGCCCTTGCGCCTTCGCGCGACGAATCGTGACGATCCCATGTCTGGCCGGTGAACAGCTTTCAGCGCACCCAAATGCGGCTTGAGGCTGGCTCATAAGGTCGCCTATCGTCTGGGCGTATGTCGCCGTCCACCCGATGGCGACGGCGCGGCCCGCAGGGGTCCGTCGCTTCCCCTTTCCGAGGAGATCTCACCGATGACATCCGTCCCCGACGACGCGAGCCGACCGGCTCCCGTCGTGCGCTCGAGGAATCGAGCGCGTCTGTGCGCCCTCGCCGTGACCACGGTCACTGCCGTGGGCTTCGGCTCCCTGGTGGCTCTGCCCGCCTTCGCCAACCCCCTCGGCACGGGGGTGGTGATCAACGAGGCGTACCTGTCGGGCGGCAGCGCGGGTGCGGCGTTCACGAACAAGTTCGTCGAGCTCTACAACCCGACGGCTGAGGCCGTGACGCTGGACGGCACCTCGCTGCAGTACCGTCCCGCCACCGGGACCGGTGCGTCCAGCGGCGTCGTCGCACTCACCGGCACGATTCCCGCGCACGGCTACTTCCTGGTGCAGGGCGGGTCGAACGGATCCGCTGGCGCGGCTCTGCCCGCCGCCGATCTGGTCAGCACCCTGAACCCGAGCGGCACCACCGGCACGCTCGCCCTCGTCAAGGGCACGGCCGCCGCCACGCTGCCGACCGGATCCGTGACCGCCAGCGACGCCGTCATCGACCTTCTCGGCTACGGCACCTCGAACACGTTCGAGGGTGCGCTCGCCACGGCGCCGAGCAGCAACGCCGACGTCAAGTCGCTGAACCGCACCGACGCCAAGGACACCGACGCCAACAACGCCGATTTCGCCCTGTCGGCGACGATCACGCCGACCAACGCGAAGAACAACGGCACCGACCCGGATCCCGAGCCGTCGCCCACCCCCACCGAGACCACCACGCCGGGCGAGGCGAAGAGCATCGCCGAGGTGCAGGGCACGACCGACACCTCGCCGCTCGTCGGACAGACCGTCACCGTGCAGGGCGTCGTCACCGGCGACTACCGCACCGGCGGCTACAAGGGCCTCACGATCCAGACCCAGGGCACCGGCGGCGACGTCAAGACCGACGGCGCCTCCGACGGCATCTTCGTCTACCTCAACGCGCTGACCCCGTCGCTGAGCGTCGGCGACCTGGTCTCGGTCACCGGCTCGGTGTCCGAGTACAGCGGCCAGACCCAGATCTCCCCGGCCACGGCGGGCGACGTGTCTGTCGTCACCGCGGGGGTCGGCGCACCGGCTCCGGTGGCGCTGCCCGACACCGTGCTCGGTGACGCCCGCGAGGCGTACGAGAGCATGCTGGTCGCACCCACCGGTTCGTACAAGCTCGCCTCCAGCCACCAGCTGTACAACTACGGCACGCTGTGGCTGAACGCCGGCGACCTGAACGTGAAGGCGACCGAGCTGGCCCGCCCCGGCGCGGAGGCCGACGCGATCACCGCGCAGAACCTGGCGAAGCGGATCCTGCTCGACGACGGATGGTCGCTTCAGGTCAGCAACAAGCTGCACACCGGCGACCAGCCGTACTTCACGAAGGACACGGTCGTCCGCAACGGCGACTCCGTGGTCTTCCCGGCCGAGGGCGAGATCCTCACCTACGGCTTTGGCGACTGGCGCCTGCAGCCGGTCGTGCCGATCGACAGCACCAGCGCCGCGTCCCACAAGCCGACCTTCGGCACCGAGAACCCGCGCCCGACCTCGGCCCCGGCCGTCGGCGGCGACGTCAAGGTCGCCTCGTTCAACGTCTACAACTTCTTCACGACGCTGAGCAGCCAGGACTCGAACGCGCGCGGTGCCAAGACCGCCGAGCAGTTCCGGATCCAGGAGTCCAAGACGGTCGCGGCCATCAGCGGCCTGGGCGCCGACGTGGTGGGCCTGATGGAGGTCGAGAACGCGGCGAAGTTCAACCTGCCGCTGGACACCACGCTCGCCGAGCTCGTGCGGGCGCTGAACGCCGACGCCGGCTCCGAGGTGTGGGACTACGTCCGCACGCCCGCCGCGCTGAACGACGCGTCGATCACCGACATGATCACGACCGCGATCATCTACAAGAAGGCCGCGGTCACCCTCAAGGGCGACGCGTCGACCGTGATCGACGAAACCGTGTGGAGCAACGCGCGCGAGCCGATCGCGCAGACGTTCCAGACGACGCAGGGCCGCGTGTTCTCCGTGGTCACGACGCACCTGAAGTCGAAGTCGCCGCCGCAGAACGCCGGTCCCGAGCCGGCCGACGGGCAGGGCTTCTTCAACGCCGACCGCGTGGCCCAGGCGAAGTCCGAGCTGGCCTTCGCGCAGGGCGTGCAGAAGAGCTCCGGCAGCGATGACCTGTTCCTCATCGGAGACTTCAACGCCTACGGCAAGGAGGACCCGATCGACGTGTTCACCCAGGCCGGGTGGACCGACGTCGAGCCGACCTTCGCGCACGGCCAGTACACGTACTCGTTCGACGGCGAGCTCGGCTCGCTCGACCACGTGATCGCGTCGCCGTCCGCCGCGAAGGCCATCACCGGCGCCGGCGTGTGGAGCATCAACTCGCCGGAGTGGAGCGACCGCGGCTACGCGTTCGGCGCCACCGAGGCGGGCACGCCGTTCCGCGCGAGCGATCACGACCCGATCCTCGTCGGTCTCAAGGGCGCCGCCGATCCGATCG
Source organism: Actinomycetota bacterium (assembly GCA_018268455.1). Lineage (GTDB taxonomy): Bacteria > Actinomycetota > Actinomycetes > Actinomycetales > Microbacteriaceae > Microbacterium. The sequence continues at coordinate 10,500 of JAFDWM010000057.1, forward strand.
ACATCAACGTCGCCACGATCAACGACTTCCACGGCCGGATCGAGGCCGATGGCGCCGCCGCCGGCGCAGCCGTGCTCTCGAGTGCGGTGCAGGAGGTGCGCGCGAAGAATCCGAACACGATCTTCGCGGCGGCCGGCGACCTCATCGGCGCCTCCACGTTCACGTCCTTCATTCAGCAGGACAACCCGACGATCGACGCGCTCAACGCCGCCGGCCTCGATGTGAGCGCGGCCGGCAACCACGAGTTCGACCAGGGCTACGCCGACCTCCGCGATCGTGTGCAGAAGCGCGCGAACTGGACCTACCTCAGCTCGAATGTGTTCGTCACCGAGACCGGCCAGCCTGCGCTGACCCCGGCCTGGGTGAAGGACGTGCAGGGTGTGAAGGTCGGCTTCATCGGTGCGGTGACCGAGGATCTTCCGAGCCTCGTCTCGCCGGACGGCATGAAGGGCCTGGAGGTGCGCAGCATCTCCGAGTCCGTGAACAAGGTCGCGGCCACGCTGAAGGACGGCGATGAGTCCAACGGCGAGGCCGACGTGCTCATCCTGCTCGTGCACGAGGGCGCGACCACCACCGATGTCGCCTCGATCACGCCGGAGTCGCGTCTGGGCCAGATCGTGAACGGCGTCACGAAGGACGTCAACGCGATCGTCTCCGCGCACACCCACCTGGCCTACAACCACGTGATCGACGGACGTCCGGTGGTCTCCGCCGGCCAGTACGGCGAGAACATGGGCCTGATGGACATCAAGGTCGATCCGAAGGACCACACGCTGCTCTCGATCACGAACGAGATCAAGCCGCTGGCGTCCCAGGTGGTCGACCCGACGGATCCGAACAAGAAGATCTGGGTGGCCAACTACCCGGTGGATCCCGCCGTCCAGGCGATCGTCGATGCGGCGAAGAAGACCGCGGACGTGCTGGGTGCCGTGAAGCTCGGCGACATCACGGCCGACTTCAACCGCGCGCGCCAGAGCAACGGCACGACGGAGAACCGCGGTGGCGAGTCCACCCTGGGCAACTTCGTCGCCGATGTGCAGCAGTGGTCGACGGGCGCCGACGTGGCGTTCATGAACCCGGGCGGTCTGCGCACCGACCTGAAGTTCGCGTCGTCCAACGCCGGCGATCCTGACGGAAACGTCACCTACCGGGAGGCGGCGTCGGTGCAGCCGTTCGCCAACACGCTGATGACCCTGAAGCTCACCGGAGCCCAGATCAAGAGCGTGCTGGAGGAGCAGTGGCAGCCGGCCGGATCCGCCCGTCCGTTCCTGAAGCTCGGTGTCTCGAAGGAGCTCGTGTACACGTACGACCCCGCGGCAGCGCGGGGCTCCCACGTCACGAACATCACCCTGAACGGCAAGGCGCTCGATCCGTCGGCGACCTACCTCGTCGGGGCCAACTCGTTCCTCGCGGCCGGCGGAGACAACTTCGCCACCTTCGCCGAGGGCGCGGGGAAGGCGGACACCGGCAAGGTCGACCTGCAGTCGATGGTGGACTGGTTCGCGGCCAACAAGACCGCGACCCCGGATCTCGCCCAGCGTGCGATCGGCGCCGTGCTGACGCCGGCCGCCGATGCCACCGGCTACAAGCCCGGTGAGCAGGTCACCCTGACGCTCAGCTCGCTCGCCTTCCACGGCGGGGAAGCGGCGCCCGGCGACGTCACGGTGTCGCTGGACGGCACGGCCCTCGGGACGGTCCCGGTCGATGCGACCATGCCGGCCACGATGGACGCGTTCGACGAGGTCGGCACGGCCACGGTCGTGTTCACGATCCCGCAGGGCGTGAACGGCCCCACCGTGCTGCACGTCTCGGTCGCCGGATCCGGCACGGTC